>NZ_JAMWZS010000021.1 GCF_024282095.1 Nitrosomonas sp. | reverse complement strand
CTTTGGCAATATTTGCTTCCGTCTCCGGTTGTTCACGCAGCAGCGTTTTATAAAACTGGCACGCATACATCGCACCCAGCGTGTACGAAGGAAAATACCCAAACGCCCCGCCGCTCCAATGCGAATCCTGCAACACACCGAGCGTGTCGGTCGGCGGCTTGATTCCCAAGTATTTCTGCATCGATTCATTCCAGATGTGCGGCAAATCATCAACCTGCATCGAACCGTCAAACAGACCTTTCTCGATTTCATAGCGCAGGATGATATGCAGCGGATAAGTCACTTCATCCGCCTCCACGCGGATAAAATCCGCCTTGCAGGTATTGATCGCGCGATAAAACGAATCCACCGTAGCGGATTGCAGATTCTCCGGAAACGCCGCGCGTATGGTATCGAAATAGTGCGCACAAAAAGGTTTGCTCTGCGCGATCATGCGTTCCCAGAATAACGACTGGGATTCATGTATGCCCATCGTCAACGATTCCGACGCCGGCAAATCGCCCAACTCATGCGGTCGCCCCTGCTCATAGAGCGCATGGCCGGTTTCATGAATCACCGAATACAGTGATTCGATAAAATTGCTGTCCTTATAGCGTGTGGTGATGCGCACATCGGTCGGATGGCTGCCGCCGCAAAACGGATGCACCGACACATCGATGCGCCCCTGTTCAAAATTGAAACCCATATCCCGGCTGATTTTGCGCGCCAACGCTTCCTGTTTATCCAATGCAAACCGGCCTTGCAGAAACGACGTGTCCGGTTGATAGGAATGGTCTTGAATGGCATGAATCACTGTTTATCCAATGCAAACCGGCCTTGCAGAAACGACGTGTCCGGTTGATAGGAATGGTCTTGAATGGCATGAATCAGCGGTATCAATTCCTGCTTCAGGCGCTCGAATATCGGCGTAATCATGGTCATCGTGGTGCCGCGCTCAAACAAATCGATGTTCGCATCATAAGGCGCCATTTCGGGGGAAACGCACTGCGCCCATTCCGTCTTCAATTGCAGAAAACATTTCAGCACCGGCGCAAAATCGGCAAACTTATTGTCTTGGCGCGCCATTACCCAAACACCATGCCCGCGCGAACCCAGTTCCGCCAACTCCTGCACCAATCGTTTCGGCACCTTGGTTTCCAATTCATAGCTGCGCTGCGCTTCACGGATATTGCAGCGCTCCGCTTCGCCCAACGCGGCAAGATCCTGCGCGTTTAACTCATTCAGGCAATCTCCCAGCGCAGGATCCGTCATGCGCTCATAAATAACCCCGGCCAGCGCTGAAATTTGCTTGGCACGCGCATCACTCGCACCCGCCGGCATCATCACTTCCTGATCCCAACCCAACGTGCTCATAACGCCGCCCAAATGGGCGATTTCTTCCAGTTTGTGAACTAAATTCTCATAATGTTGATTCATAGTCATCTCGCTTAATCTTACAATGCCGAACATTGCGCTTAATTCACCCGACCGCAAGGGATAGCGCGAAAATCCCAAGCCCAGTATCATAACAACTTTACCACCAATCATTCACACTGCCATGCTCTGGATAAAATCACTGCACATCATTTTCATGGTCACCTGGTTCGCGGGACTATTCTACCTGCCGCGTTTGTTTGTTTATCACGCTATGTGCGAAGATCAACCCGGCAAGGAACGCTTCAAAATCATGGAGCGCAAGCTGTATTATGGCATCATGACCCCCGGCGCGGTGCTGACCGTGGTTTTCGGCGTATGGTTGTGGCTGGGTTACGGCTTCTCCGGCAGTTGGCTGCATGCCAAGTTGGCTCTGGTATTACTATTGATCATTTACCATTATTACTGCGGAAAATTTGTCACCGCATTCAAAACCGACAGCAACACGCATGGTCACGTGTTTTACCGCTGGTTCAATGAATTTCCGGTGCTGGTTCTGTTTGCGGTGGTGATATTGGTGGTGGTTAAGCCGGATTTAGTTGCGGTGATTTCTGAGCTTTAAGATTCCTCACGTACGTTCGGAATGACAGCTTTGTCATTTCGACCGGAGGGAGAAATCTACTACTTATTGTTAACTATCTTGCGTAATAGAAACCTCAATCTTGCAACCAAGCACCGAAGCAAATTTCTCTAAAGTCGATAGTTTGATATCTTCCGCATGGTTTTCAATTCTCGAAATGGCTGATTTTTTGGTATTGAGTTTCTCCGCAATCTGCTCTTGCGTTAGCCCGGAAGCTTCTCTGGCTTGCCGAAGCAGCACGCCTATTTTAAAAGCCTGATAGCCTTCTTCATAATTCTCATTAAATGCAGCATCAACCGCCTTCCGCTTGCTGATATATTTTTTTAAGTCACTCACAATTTTGTACCTTGCTCAATTGATTGTTTTAGTGACATAGCTTCTTTATGAAGCTCCTCACGCTCCCATCGCTCGAAATTTTCTACTTTCAAGCGATTAAATCCTTCAGGATTACGTTCACAATGGTAGTGATGATGGCGCATTCTTGTTTCTTCAGATTCTTTCTCAATCTCAAATTCTGATTTTGGCCATTTACCCATAAGTCTAAGAGAATTTTCTATCGCTTTCCAAAGACTATATATTAGCACTACGACACCCAACCAATCACTCCACCACTCCAATATCGCGATGCCAGCTGGCACAACTACAGCCCAAATGAATACAATCCACCATCCAAATTGCCAATGCTTTGCCTTTTGTTGAGCTTCGTCTCTGAGTTGCTGCTTCGTTTTAAATGGAATTTCAGAATATATCTTTTTTAAATAAGATGCATCAAGCGCATCAGAAGGTAGTTCCTCATCCGAAAATAGGCGCCACTCACGAACAGTTTTGTGCGTTTGTCTATCGATAAATCCAATTAAGTGATCACATCCCCGAATTTCCTTCAATATTATATGATCACCTTTGTCGTCAAAGGCAGATATCATTATCGGAATAGGATAGCGCTCTAACCAAATCACCGACTCAGCTTCCATCGACTCAGCAATCTCTTCTAATTTTTTCTCCTTACTGAGAATAACAAGCTGCAAGGTTGAAAATTTATAATCATGAACTGGAGGACGATACTCAACGAAGTACCATCCCCTATCTTCTTTCATTGATTGAAAAAAAAGATGATTGTTATCACTCTCTTCTGTACGCATAAGGATAACTAACTAAAATTTAATAGACCGCAAAGAAACTTAAATATTTGAATAAATCTAATCATCCACAACCACCTGCCCCGGAAACAGCACATCGGTAAACCCGAACTGCCTAAAATCCTTGATCCGCATCGGATACAGAATCCCCTGCAAATGATCGCATTCGTGCTGCACCACGCGCGCATGAAAGCCGCTGACCATACGGTCGATCGCTGTGCCATATTGATCCATACCTTGATAGCGCAAGTGCGCATAGCGCGGCACTACACCCCGCATTCCGGGTACGCTTAGGCAGCCTTCCCAACCATCTTCCATTTCATCGGATAACGGTGTCAACTCAGGGTTAAGCAAAACCGTAAAAGGCACCTCGTCGGCATCGGGATAGCGTTGATTCTTGTCAAAGCCGAAAATCACCACTTGCAAGCTCACGCCAATCTGCGGTGCCGCCAGGCCTGCGCCATTCAGCGACGCCATGGTATCGTGCATATCCTGGATTAACGCGTGCAGTTCGGGGGTATCGAATCGATCGACTTTTTCAGCGACTTGCAGCAATACGGGATCGCCCATTTTAAGTACCGGTCTAATGGCCATGGCAGCTCACCACATGTTCCAATATGTTTCTGACGCGCACCATCGCTTGTTCCAGCACCGCATAAATCTCCTTGAGCGGTATGCCATTCACGTTAGCGCCGCGGCCGGCGGCATAATTGGCAATCACGGCAATGGTGGCGTAATTCAATTCCAATTCCCTGGCCAGTGCGGCTTCCGGCATGCCGGTCATGCCCACCATATCCGCGCCATCGCGTTCCAGCCGATTGATTTCAGCGGCCGTTTCGAGCCTGGGTCCTTGTGTCGCGGCATAAATGCCGCCATCGATAATTGCTTCATGTGCATTGTTAGCGCCTTGCAGTAACAGCGCACGGGTTTGTTGACTGTACGGCAAGGTAAAATCAATATGCGTCACGCGTTCTTCCGTGCTATCAAAATAGGTGAAGCTACGTCCGTAGGTGTAATCGATGATCTGATCGGGAACCACCAGTCGGCCCGGCGCCAAATCGGATCGAATACCCCCCACCGAGGCCACGGCGATGACATGGGACGGTTTCAGCGAATGCAATGCCCATAAATTCGCGCGGTAATTGATGGCGTGCGGCGGAATCGTATGACCGTGCCCATGCCGCGCCAGAAAAACGATGTCCTGATCTCCGATTTTACCAAACGTCAATGGGCCGGAAGGCTCACCATACGGTGTGCGTATGATCTGCCGGTGTGATATTTCCAGGCAGGGCAATTGCGTCATGCCACTGCCGCCAATGATTGCAAGCATTATTCCTCCATTGCCAGGTTTAATCTTTCACTGCATAAATGGCGGGCAAATTCCGCCAGGCGCCGTGGATATCCATGCCAAAACCGAACACATAGCGATCCGGCACGGTCAATCCAACAAAATCAGCTTTGAATGGCTTGGGTTTGCCCGTTTCTTTTTCTGCAAGAACCGCACTATAAAATGCTTTCGCACCCTTTTCCAATACTTTGTCTCGAATGGTGGCCAGCGTAATGCCTTCATCCAGAATGTCATCCAGCACCAAGACAACGCGATCCTGCATATTTTCTTTCGGTTCCGCCTGCCAGTGAACTTCACCCCCCGTCATTTTCTTGTCATAGCGCGTCAAGTGCAGATAATCAAAATCCAGTGGAAACCGCAGTTGCGGCAGCAATTGCCCGGTAAACACCACCGCTCCGCCCATCACACATAAAACCAATGGATACTGTTGCGATAATTCCCGCGTGATATCCGCCGCCAAACGATGTACCGTTCGCGTTACCACTTGCTCTGAATGGATTAGTTCGGCGGTATCTAAGATTTGCTGCACTTGTTGTTGAGTCATCATAATATTTTATTGCAGTAATTCCAGTAACCCTGCTTCGTCAAGCACAGGGATGCCCAAACTCAGCGCCTTGTCGTATTTACTACCCGGATCGGCACCCACGACGGCATAATCCGTTTTCTTGGACACGCTGCCGCTGACTTTGCCGCCCAACGCCTCGATTTTTTCTTTGGCTTCTTCGCGGCTCATATTGGGCAATGTTCCCGTCAGCACGAATGTCTTGCCACTTAAAGGCACTGTTGCGCCGATTAATGCGGGCTTTCCGTCGTGCTCATCCCAATGCACACCGCTTGCACGAAGCTGTTCAATCACTTCGCAGTTATGCTGCTCCGCGAAAAAATCCACAATGCTTTGTGCAACCACCGGGCCGATATCAGGAATTTGCTGTAAGCGCTCGCTATCCGCTGCGATCAATCGATCCAGACTGCCCAAATGCGCTGCCAGATCCTTGGCGGTCGCTTCGCCGACATTGCGGATGCCCAGCGCATAGATAAATCGTGCCAAGGTAGTCTGCTTGCTGTTTTCAATCGCTCGCCAAATGTTATTGGCCGATTTGTCCGCCATGCGTTCCAGATTCGCCAGCGCGGCTACGCCCAATCGATACAGATCCGCCGGTGTACGTACAATCGCTTGATCCACCATTTGATTGACCAGTTTGTCTCCCAATCCTTCAATATCCATCGCGCGGCGCGACGCAAAATGCAGAATCGCCTGTTTGCGTTGCGCCGGACAGAACAATCCGCCCGTACAACGTGATTTCGCCTCTTCCGGAAGCCGCACGGCCTTGGCGCCACACACCGGACAGTGCGACGGCATCACAAAAACTCGCGCGTCAACCGGACGCTTTTCCAGAATGACCGATACCACTTCCGGAATCACATCACCGGCACGGCGCACAATCACGGTATCACCGATATGCACATCTTTGCGTTCGATTTCATCCGCGTTGTGCAAGGTGGCGTTGGTCACCGTCACGCCACCGACAAATACCGGTTTTAAACGCGCAACCGGCGTCAACGCACCGGTCCTGCCGACCTGCACATCAATATCCAACAATTGCGTAACCGCTTCCTGCGCCGGAAATTTATGCGCGACCGCAAACCGTGGCGCGCGCGCCACAAACCCCAATTGCTCCTGCTGCAACAATGAGTTGACTTTATACACCACGCCGTCAATATCGTACGGCAGGTGCTCGCGCTGGACACCGATTGCCTGATAATAGGCCAGCAATTCCTGTAACCCTTTGACCACTTGGCATTCTTTCGCAACGGGGAAATGTAGCGATGCAAGATACGCCATTACCTGGCTATGCGTATCCTGCGGCAAATTTGCATCGCGATTTTCACCAACACCATAGGCAAAAAAAGTCAGGCGCCGGGCTGCGGTGATACTGGGATCGAGCTGGCGTAACGATCCTGCCGCAGCATTACGCGGATTGGCAAATTCTTTTTCGCCTTTGGCCAGTTGACGCTGATTCAAACTTAAAAAATCAGCTTTCAGCATCAGCACCTCACCCCTGATTTCCAGCAATGGCGGTGGATTTTTTACCGGTAGCGATAGCGGAATCGATTTAATCGTTTTTAAATTTAACGTGATATCCTCGCCGGTATAGCCATCGCCACGCGTCGCACCGGTTTTAAGCATACCATCTTCGTAGCACAAACTGACGGCAAGGCCGTCAAACTTTGGCTCCACCGCATACTCTACAGAATTGACCGATAAACCCTCACAGACGCGCCGGTCAAACGCTGCCACTTCCGCTGCATCAAACGCATTGCTCAACGACAGCATCGGTACATGATGGGTGATTTGCGCGAAAGCTTTGAGTGGCGCGGCACCGACGCGTTGCGTCGGCGAATCCACGGTAATCAGTTGCGGATAATCCTGCTCGATCTGCTGCAATTCACGCAACAACCAATCATATTCCGCATCAGGAATGGCTGGATTGTCCAATACATAATACCGGTAATTATGCAATTCGATCTCAGTCCGCAAGTCCTGCACATACTGTTTTATTTTCTCAATGTTTTCATTCATACTTCGTCATTTGCTGCTATCACACTTTCACTGACTATCGATATAGGAAATATCCGACTTATGCCAAAAATGATATTGTTACCCGACGGATAGCTTACTGCATATTTAACTGTTCCAACAAAATCCATGATGAAGGTTTGTAAAGCGTGATTCTGTTATTTCTAAAAAATCCTTTATACTGAATAAAAGCCCGCAAACCAACTTTCAGACATCAGCATGTCTTAAGATATTCTTTTATGAGCGACAATACATTAAAAATCCGCATCCAAATTCAGCAACCGCAACAAGCCATAGAACAGACCTACCCCGATTTGCCTGAACCAGAAATCGTCTATGAATACTCGTTGGATTGGAAAAAAATCAGTGCTGCCATTCTGTTGCTGCTATCCATTCTTGCTTTGATCGGTTATTTAGTATTGGGTACCGATAAAACCCAATCCTCTGTAAGTGGAGAAGCTGTAGCAGCGACTGACCAGACGACTACCTTGCAAGAAAACAAAATTCCGCTGGAAAAAGTTGTACCGGAATCTGCGGTAACAGATCAATCCGTCAAAACCGAACTCAGTCAATCACCCGCTGAGCAGAATAATTCTGCGGATATCACTCAACCTAAGGACAGGATTCAACCTGAAAAAACAATGAATCCGGCCGGCCCAACTGCTGTACCGGTAGTCAAATCGAAACCTGAGCCCATAATCCATAAACCGGTTGCAATCCCTCGCAATAAACCGGAATCTACGAAATCAATATTACCATCAGAATCCCAAAATACATCGGATCATCCCCAAGTACTGCGAGCGCAATTGAGCCATGACGTCAAAGCGCGTGAACCGGTGGATGTCATTGATTCCGTGCAATTGCGGCAGGGTGAATCCCAACCGATTTACTTTTATTTACACTTAAAGAATTTGCAAGGTAAGCGCGTCGGCATTTTGTGGTATCGCAACAATAAACTGGACTCGCAATTATTTCTGGATATTCGCCTCGACAACTGGCGCACCCAGGCAAGCAAGCAATTGGATCATCAAAGACTGGGTGCATGGCGTGTTGAATTGGTGGATGAATCCGGCAGCCGATTAGCAACGCGGAGCTTCACTGTCACCGAACGCTGAAACGCATTCAGGAAATTTAAGGATTCCGTATGAAATACTGCAGTAACTGTAGCGCCACGGTCGAATTACTGATACCCGCAGGCGATTCCCTGCCACGATACGTATGCACCACATGCCATGTCATCCATTATCAAAACCCCAAGATGGTTGTAGGCTGCATTCCCGAGTGGGAGGACAAGGTTTTGTTGTGCCGCCGCGCCATAGAACCGCGCCTGGGTTGGTGGACTTTACCCGCCGGTTTTATGGAAAATAATGAAACACTAGCACAGGCTGCTGCGCGTGAAACGCTGGAAGAAGCCAATGCGAGGGTGGAAATCGGCGACCTGTATGCGATTTACAGCCTTCCCCATATCAGCCAGGTGTATTTTCTATTCCGCGCACGACTGCTTGATCTTGACTTCAGTCCGGGCATTGAAAGCTTGGAAGTCAAACTGATGTCCGAGCAAGAAATCCCTTGGGAAGAAATGGCGTTTCGAGTCATTCATGATCCCTTAAAGCAGTACTTTAAAGAACGCAATCAAGGTAAACTGGGTTTTCACATGGGCGTGATTGATCGACCGTCAAGCAATACTTGATGAGTATTCATAGGGATGTCCATATAAAAAAACGATGTTTTTAGATTCTCCTAGGGCAGGATATAATGATTATTTTTTACAAACCTTCTATGAAGCATTTATTTTTATCATTGCTATTGTGCTTCGCTGTATCTTCGGCATTTGCCCAACAGCAAGGTATATCCATAGCAGCTAAAGCGTATATGCTTTCGGATTTCCAGACGGGACAGCCGTTAGCAAGCCAAAATGAACATGAGCGCATAGAACCGGCCTCTCTCACCAAGCTGATGACAGCTTATGTCGTATTTTCAGCGTTAAAGCAAAATCACCTGACATTGAATCAAGTAGTGCCGGTATCTCAAACCGCCTGGAAAATGATTGGCTCACGCATGTTTATCGAACCTAATAAACAGGTTACCATCGACGAATTGATTCGAGGCATGATCGTGCAATCCGGAAATGATGCGTGTATCGCTTTGGCAGAAGCAGTTTCCGGCTCGGAAGCCAGTTTTGCAGATATCATGAATAAAGAAGCCGGGCGTTTGGGAATGAAAAACACGCATTTCACCAACTCCACCGGATTACCCGATCCCAATCACTACACCACGGCATATGATCTCACGGTATTGGCAACTGCCATCATCCGGGATTTTCCTGAATTTTACCCACTGTATTCACAAAAAGAATATACCTATAACAATATTACACAACCCAACAGAAACCGCCTGTTATGGCTGGACCCGCATGTCGACGGCATGAAAACAGGGTGGACTCAGAATGCAGGGTATTGCCTGATTACATCGGCGATTCGCGACAAAAGACGCTTGATATCGGTGGTCATCGGTGCTAAATCCGCCAATGCGCGGAGTGTCGAAAGCCAGCGATTACTCAATTACGGCTTCCAGTTTTACGATACGCTGCATTTATACAAGAAGAATGACCCGTTGACTACGATCCATTTGTGGAAAGGCGCTCAAAATGAATTGAAAGCCGGATTTGACCGTGATGTTTATTTTACGCTGCCCAAAGGCCAGTCTGACAAACTCAAAGCCACCATGGAATATAAGCAACCGCTGATTGCACCTGTTCAGCTTGGTCAGGAAGTCGGCACGGTCAAATTCACACTGGATGACAAAGTGATCGAAACCTATCCATTAGTTGCCTTAGAAAACGTTGAAATAGCAAATATCTTCGGCCGTACATGGGATAGTGTAAAATTACTCTTTAACTAAAAATCCGGATTTCGCCACAACGTTTTGTTACTCGCTGTGTTTAGAATCTTGAATTTTTGGAATATCCTAATTCTATTCAAACTATCAAAAGGGCTCGCATGATATATCTGAACGGTAAATTTATGCCCATTGAAGAAGCATACATTCCTGTTCTGGATCGTGGCTTTATTTTTGGTGACGGTGTGTATGAAGTGATTCCCGCTTATTCACGCAAACCATTCCGCCTCACCAATCACCTCGATCGGCTGCAGCACAGCCTGGATGGAATTCGCCTGAAAAATCCGTTCAGTAATGAAGCATGGCAGAATTTACTGGAGCAAATCATCGCCAAAAACGCAGGCGAAGATCAGTATCTTTATCTGCACATCACGCGCGGCGTGGCAAAACGGGATCACGCTTTTCCCGCTAATGTCCCCCCCACTGTCTTTATCATGAGCAATCCGTTATTGCCGCCACCCGCAGAACTGCTGATCAGCGGCGCAGCTGCCATTACCGCCATGGATAATCGCTGGATACGCTGCGACGTCAAAGCCATATCACTATTGCCCAATGTGCTGCTGCGTCAATTGGCAGTGGATGTGCAGGCGCTTGAGACCATCCTGATTCGGGATGGATTTCTCACGGAAGGCGCGGCCAGCAACATGTTTGTGGTCAAAAACAAAGTGCTGTTGGCGCCGCCGAAGAGCCATCTGATGTTACCTGGGATCACGTATGATGTCGTTCTGGAACTGGCGGCAGCCAATCAAATCCCGCATGAAATCAGAGAAATCTCAGAAGCGGAAGTACGCACAGCCGATGAAATCCTGCTGACATCGTCCACCAAGGAAATCATGCCGATCACATCGCTGGACAACAACCCCGTAGGCAATGGAAAACCAGGCGCCATGTTTACTCAGCTGCATGCGCTGTATCAGCAATATAAAGCCACAGACATGCGTGGCCGCCCTTCGGATGCTGCAAGTCGCTAAGAATCGCCTGGGATATTTGAACTTAAGCAGTTTTCAATTTTGCACATGACAGAGCAGCCTTCTTTAATTGAGTACCCCTGTGATTTTCCCATCAAAATTATGGGAAAAGCGCAGCAGGACTTCACTCAAACCGCGCTGGCCATCGTCAAATATCACGCTCCTGACTTCGACACCGCAACCATGTCGGTCAGGGCCAGCAAAAACGGCACTTATTTAAGTATCACCTGCACCATTCGCGCCACTTCCCGGCCACAACTGGATGCACTCTATCAGGCACTATCGGATCATCCCATGGTCGCCGTGGTATTGTAATCGGTCATGCTGCAAAATTATTCCTCAGCACCGGACGGATATCAGCACTTCATCGTCAGAACACTCGGATTGTCCGATTACCAAACAACCTGGCAGGCTATGAAAGATTTTACCCATGCACGCACAGCGGAAACTTGCGACGAAATTTGGTTATTACAGCACTTCCCCGTGTTTACTCAAGGCATTGCGGGAAAACCGGAACATTTGTTGCACAACCATGGCATTGATTTGATTAAAACAGACCGGGGCGGCCAGATCACTTATCATGGGCCAGGGCAAGTCATCGCTTATTTACTATTGGATATACGTCGCTTGAAGTTTGGCGTGCGGGAATTGGTCAGAAGTATGGAAAACGCCGTGATAGACTTGCTAAAATCCTATCGTATTCATGCAATTGGCCGCATTGAAGCGCCCGGGGTCTATGTCGATAATGCGAAAATTGCGGCACTGGGACTCAAAATCAAAAAGAATTATTGCTACCACGGCATCGCACTCAATGTGGATATGGATTTAACGCCTTTCTCCTATATCAACCCGTGCGGTTATCAAGGCTTACGAGTCACACAAACCAAAGATTTGGGGATCACCGACGGATTGGAAATTTTAAGCAGTAAACTTGCCGATCAATTACAAGAAAAACTTCTCAAAGGAATATCAACTTACCATCATGACCACTGATACTCGCCAAAAAGGCGCCGACAAAACGGCACGCAATCCCGTAAAAATCACCCCGCAGTCACGTAGCGATCTACTGCGTAAACCCTCATGGATTCGCGTTCGCTCGTCCAACAGTGAGCAGTATTACGAGGTCAAACGGCTATTACGGGAGCATAAACTGCACACCGTCTGCGAAGAAGCTTCCTGCCCCAACATTGGCGAATGTTTTGGTAAAGGTACCGCCACATTCATGATTCTGGGTGATCTATGTACCCGCCGCTGCCCGTTCTGCGACGTTGCACATGGCAGACCCAAACCACCGGATGCCGACGAACCGCTGCATCTGGCGCAATCAATTGCGGCCATGAAGTTGAAGTACGTCGTGATTACCAGCGTTGATCGCGACGATCTGCGCGATGGTGGCGCGCAACACTTTACCGATTGTATCCGTGAAATACGCACGCACTCGCCACACACAAAAATCGAAACGCTGGTGCCGGACTTCAGAGGCCGCCTGGAAGTTGCGTTGGAAAAGCTCGCCGCTTGCCCGCCGGATGTCCTGAACCATAATCTGGAAACTGTACCGAGATTGTACAAACAATGCCGTCCAGGGGCTGATTATGCGAATTCGCTGAAACTTCTGAAAGACTTTAAAGCGGATTTTCCTCACATTCCGACTAAATCAGGACTCATGCTTGGATTAGGTGAAACCGATGAAGAAATTATGGCGGTATTGCGTGATTTGCGTGAACACAATGTGGAAATGCTGACCATTGGTCAATATTTACAACCCAGTATCGGTCATTTGCCGGTCATGCGTTATGTCACACCCGAAGGTTTCAAAGTGTTTGAGCAAGCAGCGTTGGCGATGGGTTTCAGTCATGCTGCCTGCGGACCGATGGTACGCTCCAGCTATCATGCAGACCAGCAGGCCCATGAATCCGGTTTGTTATAACAGCGATGCTGATTACTCAGCAAATCACATCGTTATCAATGGATAATCTCAAAATCATGCGTTATTTTAACTGTCTCTTTGAGCATGATTGATGCCGAGCAATATTTCTCAGATGACAGATTAATCGCACGCTCAACCTGTTGCGGATTCAAGTTGTTGCCAGTAATGATGAAATGCAGGTGAATGTGCGTAAACACCTTTGGATCAACGGGTGCGCGTTCGGCTTCAATCTCTACAACACAATCCGTAATATCCTGGCGGCTTTTTTTCAAAATCAGTACCACATCAAACGTGGTACAACCGCCCAGCCCCATCAACAGCATTTCCATCGGGCGTGGCCCGAGATTCTGTCCGCCCGCCTCCGGCGCACCATCCATCAATACCGAATGACCGCTGCCTGATTCAGCTAAAAAACTGACATTGCCTTTCCACTTGATTCGAGTTTTCATCTCACCCCCGGCGGGTACAAAAATAAAAATAATTATCCAAATAAAAAGCCGACGTTATTACGCGTCGGCTTTTCTGTAACCTAAATGACTTACTTCAGTGTCAGAATAAAATCTGCTAATACTTTAGCATTTTCTGGGCTAACAGCAGCATTAGGTGGCATTGGAATTGGACCCCAAACACCATTGCTTCCCTTCAGGATTTTGTCTGCCAAATACGCAGAAGCATCAGCTTGACCTGCATATTTAGCGGCGATTTCTTTCAGCGCTGGACCGACCAACTTGGTTTCAACAGCATGGCAATTCAAACAGCCACTATTTTTTGCCAGATCTGCATTTGCTTGTGCAACACCAGCCAATAATAAGGCTGACGCAGCAACGGCTCCTATTAACACTCTTTTCATATTTTTTTCCTTATTAAAATTATAAAAGGGTTTTCATTCTACCCTGAACTTTACATATGTGCATCAAATCCTGCAGATTTGTTATTTCCGGCATGCAACCTGTTGCCGTGCATACCCAAGCGCCTACAGAACCCGCTGCTGCCTCTGATGAAGCGGCTTTGCTAAGACTTGATGGTAAATTAATTAGTTCCGGTACAAGCGTTAAAATAAGCAGGTACGGGTACTGACGCTGCAACGTGTTCTGCCAATGAAACACCTCGCCCCAAGGGACGAGGAAATGAACTCACAGAGATTAATCCGTTATCGCACCGGCGCTGGCGCTGGATACCAGTTTCGCATACTTGGCCAGCACCCCGCGTGAATAACGCGGTTGCGGCGGCTGCCAGGCTGCGCGCCGCTGTGCCAGCACTGCATCCGCTACATTTAATTGCAGCAATCGCTGCTCCGCATCAATGGTAATCGAGTCACCTTCTTGTACCAGTGCAATGGTGCCACCAACAAAGGCCTCCGGTGCAACGTGTCCGACCACCATGCCATAAGTACCACCGGAAAAACGCCCATCGGTAATCAATCCGACGGAATCGCCCAAGCCTTCACCAATCAAGGCCGAAGTCGGCGACAGCATTTCGCGCATGCCGGGTCCGCCTTTGGGTCCTTCATAACGGATCACCACCACATCGCCGGGTTGGATTTTGCGCGCCAGAATCGCCGCCATGCAGGTTTCTTCCGACTCAAACACGCGCGCAGGTCCGGTAATTTTGGGATTTTTGATTCCTGAAATTTTCGCCACGCAACCTTCGGTGGACAGATTGCCTTTCAGAATCGCCAGATGTCCTTGCGCATACATCGGATTATCCCATTGGCGGATCACATTCTGATCGGCGCGTGGTGTATCCGGAATATTTTGCAAGACTTCTGCGATGGTTTGTCCGCTGATGGTGATGCAGTCCCCATGCAGTAAGCCATGCACCAGCAGCATTTTCATCACTTGCGGAATACCACCCGCTTGGTGCAGATCAGCCGTGACATAGCGCCCGGAAGGTTTCAGGTCACACAACACCGGTACTTTGCCGCGAATCCGCTCGAAATCATCGATACTGAATGGAATTTCCGCCGCGTGCGTAATCGCCAGAAAATGCAGTACCGCATTGGTAGAACCACCCACCGCCATGATCACCGCAATGGCATTTTCCACCGATTTGCGGGTAATGATGTCGCGCGGCAGAATTTGTTGTCTGATGGCGTTGACCAATACTTCGGCGGACTGTCCTGCACTCACCAGCTTTTCATTGTCTTCAGCGGACATCGTTGAAGAATACGGCAGACTCATTCCCATCGCTTCAAAAGCGGATGACATGGTATTGGCCGTGAACATGCCACCACAAGAACCAGCGCCGGGGCAGGCGTGGCGTTCAATCTGCAGCAATTCCTCATCGTCTATCTTATGCGCGCTATGCTGCCCGACTGCCTCGAAGGCGCTGACGATGGTCAGATCCTGGCCTTTATAATGTCCCGGTTTAATCGTGCCACCATATACAAAAATCGCCGGCACATTCATACGTGCAATGGCGATCATCGCCCCCGGCATATTCTTGTCACAGCCGCCAATGGCAATCACGCCATCCATGCTTTCCGCCTGTACGCAGGTCTCAATCGAATCAGCAATGACCTCGCGCGACACCAGCGAATACTTCATGCCTTCCGTACCCATGGAAATCCCATCCGACACCGTGATGGTACCGAACATCTGCGGCATGGCACCTGCCTGTCTCAGTGCCGATTCCGCTTGTAATGACAGTTCATTCAGCCCTTTATTACACGGTGTTATGGTAGAGTAACCATTGGCAACCCCCACAATCGGCTTGTTGAAATCTCCATCGTTAAATCCGACCGCACGCAACATCGCACGGCTCGGTGCGTGCTGGGCGCCTTGGGTAATGGCCTGGCTACGTTTATTGTCTGGCATGCTTGCTCCTGAATAAGATAAAAATACAATTTATGACAAGGCGTACGATTATCACAAACGCACTTGGTATAATGCTCAGTATTTTACCGTAAATAAGGCCGAAACTATGCTCGTTCATCCTCAAATTGATCCCGTTGCCATTTCAGTGGGACCACTTTCCGTCCATTGGTATGGATTGATGTACCTGCTCGGCTTTACGCTGTTCATCCTGCTGGGACGTTATCGCATCAAACATAATCCGCACTCTGTGTTTACCCATGAGATACTCGACGATACGCTGTTTTACGGCATGCTGGGCGTGATCCTGGGTGGACGCCTGGGACATGTGTTGTTTTACCAGTTCGGTTATTACCTGGAGCATCCGTTGCAAATTTTCGCCATCTGGGAGGGCGGCATGTCTTTTCACGGCGGATTCCTCGGTGTCATCATCGCCATGTCACTTGTTGCACATAAACACCAACTGAAATGGCTATCAGTAACCGATTTTATTGCACCATTGGTACCTTTAGGACTCGGTGCCGGTCGAATTGGCAATTTCATCAATGCAGAATTATGGGGACGTCCCACCGATGTTCCCTGGGGCATGGTTTTTCCATATGTCGACGAACTACCTCGCCACCCCTCCCAGCTGTATCAATTTGCGCTTGAAGGCATAGTTTTTTTTATATTTATTTGGATTTATTCGGCCAAATCACGCCCAACCGGTGCGGTTAGCGGTATGTTCCTGATCGGTTACGGCGTTTTACGTTCGTTCGCCGAGTTCTACCGCGAACCGGAAGATGGATTCATGGGTGTACTGACTTTAGGGGTTACCATGGGTCAATGGCTATCCATTCCAATGATTTTGGCGGGGATAGGTATGTTGATCTGGTCCAAGCGTCAAACCACCAGTAATCCGAATCCGCAGAATAACCATTCACGCAAGCGCAAAAAACGTTGAAAACGATAAAAATATTCAATCAACTGATCGAGATTATTCACCTGTATACGGCTTCCGGTGTGGCTGTCAGACAAAATCACCAGCGTCTAAGGGTTACCCTTAGTAAAAAACAATAGTTTCCCCAATATACGCACCTGATTGACTGGATTAAGATGGCACCATTCGTTCATCACTACAGGATACTCATCATGAAAACATCAACACTCTTAATCGCATCTTTGTTTGTATTAGGCTCATTCACATCATCTGCATTTGCACAAAACGCAATTGATAACGAAGATCACTTTGCTTTGGCAAGCCATTACGAAAACCTGGCCAAAGAAGCCGAAGCAAAATTACAAGAAAACAAAGCAGCACTCGAAGAATATGAAGAACATTCTTTCTATTATGGACGTCAAGGCCAGGATGTTCAGTCGCACACAACTGCAAATATTCGCGAATACGAGAAACAATTAAGCGAAAATCTGAACAATGCTAATCTACACAAAAAATTGGCGATGGAACAGCAAAATAATGTGATCAATAAAGCCAAACTCAATGTAGGCGATGACTCCAGCGCAGTAAGATAAGACAAAAGAATTAAGAATAGAAACTGAGCGACCATAGATTAATCTGTGGTCGCTTTTTTATTTCACACATCCAATGTCCATTTGGATTCAAAACCCATCAGTCAGAGAGTGTCAATCAATCACCAGCGTGCCGGTGTTTTTTCATTTTCATAATTCTACTAATCTCGTCTAAGAGATCCGGTTCATCAATATCACACGTCGCTATTCACCACGCTTTGCATTGTAATTCAATACACACCGCAGCTTGATCTTTGTGATTTTTCAGTCATTGAGCACACAAAAGCCCATCATGAAAAATAACTAGCGCTACTTGTGCCTTTGATAACCTACCCTGCAGCCAAGCAGTCTTGCTGCACAGCAACGACCACCATCACCTTTGTCAAAAACTGATAGCGTCCGAGGTTATAATGATAGCAATCACGATGAATTGAGAAGGATTTTGTTACCATGACAGAATATATCGCCTGGTTTGATCAGTTGACGATGAAAGATGTGGGCTTGGTTGGCGGTAAAAACGCTTCGCTGGGGGAAATGATCAGCCACCTCTCACAAGCAGGCGTTAACGTACCGACAGGTTTTGCCACCACGACTCAAGCTTACCGGGAATTTCTGATTGCTAATGGATTGGTTGATCGTATCAATCATGTATTAGATGCTTTGGATGTTGACGATATCAATGCGCTGACAACCGCAGGCAAGACAATTCGCGGTTGGATACTCAGTGCCATACTGCCGGATACTATTTTAGCCGCAGTGTCACAGGCTTACGAAAAACTTGTAGCGAGCAGTGATCAGACTGCAATTTCGTTTGCAGTGCGCTCCTCTGCGACCGCTGAGGATCTCGCAGATGCATCGTTTGCGGGCCAGCAGGAAACATTATTGAATGTACGCGGACGCGATCAGATTCTCGAAGCGATCAAAATCGTATTTGCTTCACTGTATAACGATCGGGCGATTGCTTATCGCGTTCATCAAAAATTTCCGCACGATAAAGTATATCTATCGGCCGGCATTCAAAAAATGGTGCGCAGCGACCTGGGTGCCAGCGGTGTGATGTTCACGCTGGATACTGAATCCGGTTTTCGGGATGCTATTTTTATTACCGCCGCGTATGGTTTAGGCGAAACAATTGTGCAGGGTACTGTCAATCCCGATGAATTCTATGTTTATAAACGCGGCTTGACTTTAGGACACCCTGCGATTCTCTCCCGGCGTTTAGGCACTAAAGCCATTGAAATGATTTATGGCGATAAAAAGAGCACTAACGATGCATTCACACTGACCCGTGATGTGGACGCTGAGCGGCGCATGCGATTTTCTCTGTCGGATGCTCAAGTTGAAGCATTAGCGCGTCAGGCTTTGATCATTGAACAGCATTATGGCCGCCCGATGGATATCGAATGGGCGCTGGATGGACTGGATGGACAACTGTACATCGTGCAGGCCCGTCCTGAAACCGTTGAAAGTCGCGCCAATGCGGTGCTGGAACGTTTCAAATTAAACGGCACGGGAGCAGTGCTCGCAGAAGGCCGGGCGATCGGACATAAAATTGGTCAGGGAACCGCCCGCCTGATCATGAGTACGAATCAGATGCATGAAATTCAGCCCGGTGATGTGCTCGTTACCGAAATGACCGATCCGGACTGGGAGCCCATTATGAAGCGGGCCGCTGCGATTGTGACCAATCGTGGCGGGCGCACTTGTCATGCAGCGATTATCGCAAGGGAAATGGGCATTCCCGCGGTAGTCGGCTGCGGTGATGCGACCACGCTGATCAAGGATGGAGCGGAAGTTACGGTTTCTTGTGCTGAAGGCGATACAGGTTATGTGTATGCCGGCTTGCTGCCATTCGAGCACACTACCACTGACACGGGGAAACTGCCTGATTTGCCGGTTAAAATCATGATGAATGTCGGCAATCCTTCCCATGCTTTTGCATTTTCGCTCATCCCCAATCAGGGAGTCGGACTCGCCCGATTGGAATTCATCATCAACAACATGATCGGCATTCATCCCAAAGCACTGTTGGCGTTCGATCAATTACCCGATGATTTGAAAAATGAAATCAATAGCCGCATCGCAGGCTATCAAAGTCCGGTCGACTTTTACGTCGACAAATTGGTCGAGGGTATCGCAACGCTGGCGGCAGCGTTTTATCCGCACCCTGTCATCGTGCGCACCTCCGATTTTAAATCCAATGAATATGCCAACTTAATCGCGGGGAATCGCTATGAACCGCATGAAGAAAACCCCATGATTGGTTTTCGGGGCGCATCGCGCTATCTTTCGGCCGCTTTTCGTGATTGCTTTGAGCTGGAATGCCGCGCTTTGCGCAAGGTGCGCGACGATATGCGTTTCACCAATGTGGAAATCATGATTCCTTTTTGCCGCACACTGGAAGAAGCCGAACAAGTGACCGCACTACTCGCCTCGTACGGACTGGTGCGCGGCAAGAACGACTTACGCTTGATCATGATGTGCGAAATTCCTTCCAATGCGCTGCTCGCAGAAGAATTTCTACAGTACTTTGATGGTTTTTCCATTGGCTCCAATGATATGACTCAGCTCACGCTCGGTATCGATCGCGACTCCAGCCTGGTCGCTCATGTGTTCGATGAACGTAATCCCGCCGTCAAGCAATTACTCAAAATGGCCATTGCGGCTTGCCGCAAACAGGGAAAATATATCGGCATCTGTGGACAAGGACCTTCCGACTACCCGGATTTCGCCGTCTGGCTATATGAACAAGGCATCAGCAGCTTATCGCTCAATCCCGATTCAATAATGGATACGTGGTTGCATTTAGCAAAAATCGGCAAATGACAGAACAGAAACGCACGGTTTTTTATTTGTCGGACGGTACCGGCATCACGGCGGAAACGCTTGGACACAGTTTACTGACTCAGTTTGACGGCATTGCATGGCAAACCGTCAACGTGCCGTTTCTGGACGACATCGAAAAAGCCGAAATCGTGTCAGCGCAGATTAATCATGCTGCCGAACACGACGGCCATCGGCCCTTGGTGTTCAGCACGCTGCTTAAACCGGAAATCCTGCAAGTCATCAAACAGGCAAACTGCCGCGTCTATGATTTTTTTGAAACCTTTATCCGTTCCATCGAAGCAGAACTCAGTCAGCCCTTCGCGCGCATCGCCGGGCGTTCGCACGGCGTACAGCATCATCTGGCGTATTCCAAGCGCATTGCGGCAATCAATTATGTATTGGCGCACGATGACGGCATCAATCCAAAAAATTTTGCTGAGGCGGATATCGTCCTGATCGGCATTTCCCGCTCCGGCAAAACGCCGACTTGTCTGTATTTGGGATTGCAATATGGCATTGCCGCGGCAAATTATCCGCTGACAGAAGAAGATATGTCTGCACTGCAACTACCGAAAGTATTGGAAAATGTACGCAGCAAATTATTTGGACTGACGCTCAGTGCTGCACAGCTGCATTTCATCCGGCAGGAACGCCGCCCGAACAGTCAATACGCCTCTCTGGCGCAATGCCAACAGGAAATTCAGTGGCAGGAATCGCTATTTCATATATTCAATATTCCTTATTTGGATACCACACACATTTCAATTGAGGAAATCAGCGCCACGATACTGAATCGTTGCGGCTTGAAGCGGCAGTTATACGGTTGAGTCGGAAATTCACGTGCATGCGGTTGGCACTGGTCGTTTCTGCCAGTGCAACCAATATCATCTAATGGTTTCTCTCAGTAAAAAACCAGGGTTTCCCCAATATATTCAACGCACCGGCTAAATTATGATGCTACTGTCCATTTCATCTGTATCTTAGGAGCGCCTCTCATGAAAACATCAAAACTTTTAGTAGTGTTATCTTTGCTGGCACTGAGCTTATCCGTTCCATCCGCATTTGCAAATGAGGTTGAAGGAATTGATGATAACGATCACGCTGCTTTAATAAAGTATTATGAAAACCATGCTCATGAAGAAGAAGATATGCTGCATGAGAATGAAGAATTACTTAAAGAATACGAAGAGCATCCTTATTATTTTGGCAGACATGGTCAGGATATCCAATCCCATACTTTGGCCAATATCCACGAACACGAGAAAACGATAGAAGAAGACCTGCACCATGCTGAAGATCACAAAAAAATGATGGCTCAGGAAGATCATTCGGCAGAGAAAGCGGAAATCAAACAAGATCGTGATCCCATCGCAGCAGTCAAGTAAAACATATTGCCGCAACAAACGATTCTGCAATCATTACAAGAAAACCACCGGCTAGCCGGTGGTTTTTTAATTTTTAACAATAACCGTACAGGATTGATAGAACTGTACGCTTCGGGCTTACCCTACATCGCAATATTTCCGCGATACGCATTGAATAACCAGAGAAGTACAGATTCTCTGCGCCACTTGATTTCATCAAATCAGCCGCTCGGCAGGAAACCATATACTGAACCGGCTACCCTTGCCTACCTGGCTGGTAATCTCCAGACGCGCTTCATGCCGATTCAGGACATGTTTGACGATGGCAAGTCCGAGTCCTGTTCCGCCGGTTTCCCGTGAACGGCTGCTATCAATACGATAAAAGCGTTCTGTCAAACGCGGAATATGCTCCGCTTCGATACCGATTCCGCTATCCTGCACAAAGAACAGGCCTTGCCCATTATGCTTCTCCCAATTGATACTGATCTCACCTCTGTCCGGCGTATAGCGAATCGCATTGCTGATCAAATTACCAAAAGCACTGCGTAATTCTTCTTCGCTGCCCATTAACTGGTCTTGCGCGGCAATATTCAATTTGATTTGATGACGCCCTGCGCTGAGCGACTCCGCATCCTGCAGGATTTTATGTAACAAGCTGACCACATCAACCGCTTTTTCATTGATTTTATTCTGTTCATTTTCCAGTCGCGACAGAATCAGCAAATCCTCGATCAGCCGTTGCATACGGGTGGTTTGTTCAGTCATCAATGCCAAGGCACGTTTGTTGAAGCCGGTATTGACATTGTCATCCGCTGATAAAGTCTCGAGA
The DNA here is from genome assembly GCF_024282095.1 of Nitrosomonas sp. Lineage (GTDB taxonomy): Bacteria > Pseudomonadota > Gammaproteobacteria > Burkholderiales > Nitrosomonadaceae > Nitrosomonas. The sequence goes on along the minus strand of NZ_JAMWZS010000021.1, from coordinate 24,777 downwards.
AAGCCGCCAATCACCGTGAGCGGTGTGCGTAATTCATGAGAAACGTTTGCAATAAAGTCGCGCCGCATGGTTTCTATTTTCTCAAAGCGCGTAATATCGCGACTGATCAGAAGCTTCTGGTTATAACCATAAGGTACCAACTGTAAAGAAATGATCAAACCTTTCAGGCGCGTTTGTTTCAGAATCAGAGGACTGCTGTATTGACGTGCCGCCAGATATTCAACAAACGGTATTTGTCGCACCAGATAAGTGATTTGTTGACCAGCATCCAGTGACAAGTGAATGCCTAAGTGCTGTTCAGCGACTCGATTACACCATTCAATCCGATCCACTTCATCCAGGATGACAATGCCGTCAGGCATCGCTGACGTGACATTGCGCATGCGCTCCAGCGCCAGGCTCAGTAATTCCTGGCTCTGGCTATGCTGGCGCACGTAGCGTGCCAAATGCGCGAACACATCATCCCATGCACCGAAACCAGCCGGAATACTGGCAGGTGAATGGTCGGAACGCTGTAACCAACGCTCTAATGCGACCAAATGGCGCACATGATGAAACACCATCCATAGCAAAGCAGCGCTAAAAAAAATCAAGGCTTTCACAGCGCCAAAAATCATCCATAGCACTGCGGCGATAACAATAACAAGTAAGATATTAGAGGAACGTTGCCAGATATCAGACACTTAAATAACCCTGAAAAAGATGGTTGTCTGGAGGGAAATGCTGATTGACATGGCTTTTAGAGTTCAAATATTGCATTTTAGTCAAATTTCGACATCCGAATCCTTAGGCGATAAAGCAATCGCCGAAAACCGATAACCTGCGCCTCTGACAGTTTGTATCCACTCATCCTTGCCTGCCAACTCCAATGCTTTACGCAACCGGCGAATATGCACATCGACAGTGCGTTCTTCGACAAACACATGATCACCCCATACCCGATCCAATAATTGGCTGCGCGAATAAACACGCTCGGTATGCGTCATCATAAAATGCAACAAGCGATATTCGGTAGGTCCCAGTTCAATTTCCTTATTTCCGGCAGTGACGCGATGATTGACCGGATCCAGCCGCAGACCATCCATTTCAACCACTTCGTCAGAAGCTTCCGGAATCAACCGGCGTAGCACTGCATTGATACGAGCGATCAATTCACGTGGCGAAAAAGGTTTGGTGATGTAATCATCCGCGCCAATCTCCAGGCCGGCCACCTTATCCGCTTCCTGTGTGCGCGCCGTCAGCATGATGATGGGAATTAAGCGTGTACGCTCATTACGCCGCAACATCTTTGCAAGCTCGATACCGCTCACGCCCGGCAGCATCCAATCCAGCAAAATCAAATCCGGCAGTGCAGCATTGATCAGTGCCAGTGCCTTCTCGGCATTCTCTGCGCAAACGCTTTCATAACCGGCTTGCTGCAGATTATAAGTAATCAATTCCTGTATAGCAGCTTCATCTTCCACGATCAGTATTTTTGCAGCCATGCGCGTATTCCTGTATCGATTAAATTTTTCCTGCACAGTTTGTTACAATGGGCCCATCGATTACTTTTAACAGCCTGTTAACTCACTTACATTAAATAACCTATTATGGCCGGTTTAACCAAAGACACACCGCACCCCACAGAAATCAAGTTACACCAGCAATCCAGAGTACTGGATATTGCCTTCTCTGATGGCAAGACTTTTCAATTTTCATGTGAGTTTTTACGTGTCCATTCACCGTCAGCCGAAGTAAGCGGTCATGGCCCAGGGCAGGAAGTACTGCAAACCGGTAAGAAAATGGTCAATATCCGGAAAATCGAGCCCGTTGGTAATTATGCCATACAACTTAATTTTACCGACGGCCATAACACCGGACTGTACTCATGGGACTTGCTCTATAACTATGGCCTGAATCAGGATAAAATGTGGCAACGCTATCTGCAGTGTATGGAAGAAGCCGGAGCAAGCCGCGAGCATGAAACCAAAAACCCGACAATGAAGCATTCCTGTCAATAAATTGCCATCGACAATCACCTAATATAAGCCACATCACACTCAAACTTAATTATTACCATGACTAAAACTACGCATTTTGGCTTTAACACAGTTGCTGAAGATGAAAAAGCCGGCAAAGTCGCCGAAGTCTTTCATTCCGTAGCAGAACGCTACAATCTGATGAACGATCTGATGTCCGTAGGTCTGCATCGCTTATGGAAGCGCTTTGCCATTGAAACCAGCGGTGTAAGGCAAGGCGATAAGGTGCTGGATATTGCAGGCGGCACCGGTGATTTAAGTGCACTGTTTTTGCAGAAAGTGGGGAAATCCGGAGAAGTCTGGTTGACCGACATTAACAATTCCATGTTGTCCATCGGCCGCGATCGCCTGATTGATGAGGGCACGCCTACCCCGGCGGCGCAATGCGATGCTGAGAAATTGCCCTTTCCGGATAATTACTTTAATTGCGTCAGCGTCGCATTTGGTCTCAGGAACATGACGCACAAGGATATTGCGCTCAAAGAAATGCTGCGCGTCATCAAACCGGGCGGAACCGTCATTGTGCTGGAATTTTCCAAGGTCTGGAAACCGCTGCAACCAGCCTATGACGCTTATTCATTTAAGTTACTTCCCACGATGGGAAAAGTCATTACCAATGATGCAGAAAGTTATCGCTATCTGGCCGAATCCATCCGCATGCACCCTTCCCAGGTTGAATTGCAGGAACTGATGCAGCAAGTGGGCTTTGAACGCGTGGAATACTTCAATTTGACTGCGGGAATTGTGGCGTTGCATCGGGGATACAAGTTTTAACAGCCTGTCAAATTGCTTTGGCGACGCATGACTCAACGCCGCCACAACCGCACAATAAATTTCAATACGTCTAGCAAAGGCGATAGCTTATTTGCTACAACTTCTGGGGATATGCACTGTACCACGCATTGTAAAATTCGAAACACTGCCAAAAACATCTACTTGCGGGTCGACTGCTAGGACTGTGCGAGTATGTTCGTGCTGCGAGTCTCCAAATGCACAAGTAAATTTCCCAGTACCACCAATAATCTTGGCAGCAGTTATTGACTGGAATGCACATCCTTCCTTCACTTTCCCTTGTTCATCAACGCACTCACTGATGCTGAGACACGAAGATAGTGAAGTGGCTTCAGTAAAAAGTTGATCACCATTTTTCAGTTGAATAATACCTTTGGATTTCACAAGACCAACGACTATCCCTTGAAAGCCATCAGGAGTTACACAACTTTTTGGTATTCCGTTGGCATCCAATTCAACTCGGATATCTGTAAGAACACTGGCAGATACTCTGCCTAACTCTTTACTTCTACCGGTGAAATTCATAAGAGTTGCAAAAGTGCCATCCTGATTAACATCTATGGAAGTTTTAAAAAAATAACCATCACCAGCAAAAGAAAAATCAACTTTATCTGTGGCACCCCCATGATTGTGATCCTGAGTAGCCATCGCAACATGCACATTACCCAGAATAACTGTTAAGGCAATCCATAATAATTTCTTCATTTCCAATCCTTTTATAAAATTAATAAACTGCTTGTTTACTTTCTGTGTTCTTCCGGACAGGGTCCAGATCGAAAGCACGACTAAAATTTATCACCACCGGCTGCAGGTACGCTGTGATAAATGCCACAGCTAATATTATTAGCAAATATAGTCACTTACCCTGAGTGACGTTAGAATCACGCGAATAGAAACTAGAAACCACAAGGATTATCCGTTGGATCGAGTATAGGGTGCCGCCGACAACCAGATTCCAGTATAAATGCATGAATTATCGATAAAGATACTTCCAGTTAATCCGGAATTGTCAAAGAAGGACTCACATATCGGATGTTGCGGTGTGCGGGCAACAAAAATTCCTTTCACCCAGTCCAGCGTGATAGCAATATCACACCACTCGAGCAAGCAACCGAATGCGCTGTAACAGCATTTAAAAACGCTCTCCTTCGCGGAAAAAATACTATAAGCGTAAAGATCCATGAGTTCTGGCGCAATTGACAGAATGCTCTGTTTTTCTTCGGGGCGAAAAAGCATGTCCAGCGTGTCATAAGGAAAAGGCCTCTCATAGGCTTGGATGTCGAATCCCAAAGTCCTGACATGTTGCTGGTAAGCAGCAACGGCCATCGCCATTCCCCCACTATGGCTGATACTGCCGACAATATCAGCAGGCCAGCATGGCGCACCATAGGGGTCAGACAAGACGGGCACCTCACGATACCCCAGTTTGTCCAGAATCCGATGTGCGCAATATCGACCGGAGCAAAAATCCTGTTGGCGCTTTAAATTAGCACCTTCGATCAACGATCGCTCAGCAAAATGAAGTACCTGTTGATCTTTGGAAGTTTCGCAAATTTCAAAATGGAAAGTCGGCGATGGCCACATTGACGACATGACCTGATCGGGTACAAAGCCGTCAAATACTCTTGTTTGCATAGGTTGATTTTTGTAACTTGCGAAATGCTTAGAAATAGCGGGCGATACGGAGCTGAATATAATCGTCCTGCCGGTACCCCGTCAGAATCTCGCTGCTGGGTCTATCTGGGGCGATGTGTGAAAAGAACCGGGACTCCAGCTCAATTTTCCACTTTTCACCAATGCGGCGGCTAGCCGTTATGGTGCCGACCTTAGCCTGCGTCTCCACGTCTGTGGTAACACCCGCCAATATCTGTGAATTCTGCGTATCGTTAAAGGCCAAACGCACACCAAAATAAACATCATTGTTGAAAGGCGTAGGCGGAGCCGCTTTGTCACGGCCGTCATACAGATATTCCGCCAACAGGCCAAGATCGATATCACTGTTCAACAAACCATAGTGGGTGTACTCAACACCTGCCACCACTGCTGCAAAGCGTTTACCCTGGCCACTGCGCGTAATGGATTCCAGCTTAAAAAGCCAGTTTCCCAGAGAAGCCTGAGCGTCCAAACTGGTTTGTTGAATCAAATCATAAACCGGGATCAAGGCCGTCGGCGCGGCATTCAGACCATGATCGAAGCGCGGTAACAATCTAGGCTCTCGTCCTATGCCCATAAAATGAGCAATACCAATATCGACGTTACCGAAAGTACGGCTCCAGCGTATCGCCCAATCCGGATGCCAGCGACCGGCGTCACTGAATTCCGAGGCATTCTGGTCTACCGGCGGTACAAACCTAAGCCTTCCCCCCGTTGCCGGAAAGGTGCGATCCCGAAAATAAGGCATCAATATGAAATTAAAATTTCCGTACGTACTGGGTACATTTAAATTCAGCATCGGCTGACCCAATTTCTCCTCGCCATTAATATTTTCCACAAAATCGACCTGGTTGATGATATCGACCAAGTGTCGTGACTCAGTCACCCCCCAAAATACCCTGCCAACACCGGCTCGCAAACTCCAATTCTGATTCTGACGCAGCCAGTTAAACTCGCGAATATCAAAATGGGTGCGATTCTCGTCAATCGCATCAATCCTGGCAAACGGGACAACGGTCAAACGATCTGTCCCCCCGTTCCATTCATGACGAAATTCGGGCTGTGCCACGCCTGATGGCACAAAAAGAAGATTATTCTGCTCAGGAAATGCTGGCGCTTTTACATACGCGCGAAGATCGATAGCTGCAAAACCAGACCACTCAGCAGCCTGAATATTGGTTACGGCAACGATCATTCCCAAGATGGCGAGCATTACTCTTAACAGCATGACAATTACCCTTAACAACAATTCCTTAGATGATTCTATGAATGACTTGGCAATTTAATCCGGCACCTCGATGAATGCCGGATTAAATTTACTGCAATGACTTTTTTCTGTTAATGAGCAACTCATCAGGAATATTGGATTGTCATGAAATTATTTCCTGAGATCAATCCTTTACTGACTCCGATTGAGTCAAAACATAGCAAGAACCAATGTTTATTGAACGTTCTTGAGTGAGTTTTCAGAAAAATCATTGTCACTCAGCCCGACACGAAAACGATAGTTGTTGCGTAACAAAGTAGTGCTCTTACCGTTTTGATGATTGACCATTTCGAGCCGACCGGCTCTCCAATACTGGCCTAAATATTGATTGTAATCATGGAAAGTCAGTGTCTTAAGCAACGTGTTCTTACGATCATAAAATTCAATTTTGCGGGGTTGATAAATGGTTTTATCAATCCATTCCACTTGACGAACGTAACCGGAATGTTCGTATGCCGGTGTATTCTCGATAACGAAGCTATCGTTACCATCCACAGCCTCATCACGTAAATATTTATAGGTGTATTTCTCCAATTCCCATGAAGCGATGTCTTCGTATGCGAATTCACTGCCCATGAACGGGCCAGACTTGTTCACTGAAGAAATACGTTTTACTCTTTTCAGTTCGGGTAAATATAGCCACTGATCATCAGGCTTCAGTCCATGGGAGAACGTTAATATGGCTGTTCCTTTCACATCTGCAGGTCGATGGAAAACACCCAGTTCCTTGTCGCCAGACCCTTTAATTTCCAACGTTTTGTACGTAAACTCCCGCTTACTTTCTGCGCCCTGTGCATTACGCAAAATCATTAAAGAGTCATTGATAGAGTCGCCGAAGCCAGTGTCACGGCGCTCGACTTCCGACTGGACTGCATAGCCTTTTTCCTCATCAGTGGATGCATACAGCGTAGTGGCCATGCTGAAAAAAAGGCAGATCAGGTAAGTTAATTTTTTCATTTGATTTCTCCTAATTTAGTAACGACAGGTTTCGAAGGTAAAACTATCCGCCGCTTCCATGACTCCAGCGCCAGTAGAATCGGTGGAAGTAACAGGAATTCTGCGAACAAGCCCAACGCAAAGATCGCAGCGGTGAGCAAGCCCATTTCATGATTGATTTTGAAACTGGAAAAAGTGAATAGAGAGAACCCCATAATCAGCACTGCGGAAGTAATCCATAACGCACTGCCGACAGTAGCAAACGCATATTGAATGGACTGTTCAGGCTCGAGATTGAGTTGTTTTCTGGCATACTGGTACTTGCTGAGAAAATGCACCGTGTCGTCCACCAGAATCCCCAGTGTCATTGCCGCAACGACCGAAGCGGCAAGCCCTACTTGTCCGACAATCAATCCCCACAACCCAAAAGCCATTCCCGCAGGAACCAGATTGGGAATCAAACTGATCAACCCCAGGCCGACCGAGCGCAGCACGAATATCAGAATCAACGAGATAATCCCTATGGCAACGAGCTCTCCGGCAATCATGCTGGTAATGTTACGCTGCCCGATATGTGCAAACAGCAAGGTCGGACCGGTGCCATCATTGTGTTTCATGGCTGTGGTATTTGCCGCCAGCCATGCCTGTGCACGCGTTTCGAGATCAATAACCTGCTGACTGGAAATGCTATGCAACGTTACGGTCACCCGCGTTGCCGACTTGCCTACATTGATCCGGTCATTGAGATCGAGCCCGTACGGCAGAGACATTTCGTACATGAGCAGAATCTGTGCGCTCAATTCCTGTGTGTCAGGCAGGCGGTACCATGCCGGATCATCCTGATGCATATTACGGTTCAGCCGTTTCAAAATGTCCGTAGCGGAATACACATGCATCACTTCCGGTTGCTCCCGGTACCACTGCACAAACGCATCAACCTGCTGCAAGAATTCAGGATCACTGATACCGCCATCGATTTCCCGCCCTAACGAATAATCGATGCGATAAACACCGGTAAGGTGACTCGTGGTGTAATCGGTATCGCGGCGGAAGGCTACGGAATCGTCAAAATACTTAACATACTCATCATCCAGTGTATTCAGAGGAATACAGGCAATCAGCACAATGGTTCCCAGGATGAGAGAACTCAAGGTAGCCGTGCGATGTGCGATGATGAATTGCGCCAATCGCGCCAGTGTCTTGCTACCGCTGATTTCAGCGCGCCCTTGGTGCATGGGCAAAAGCATCATCACTGCCGGCAGGAAGGTAATCGTCAATAAAAATGCAACACCGACACCCATGGCAGTAATATTCCCAAGATCCTGAAAAGGCGGAACTTCACTATAATTCATCGACAGAAAACCGACCGCGGTGGTCAAATTTGTAAAGAAAACCGCTTTGAAATTAATCCGGATACTTTCGATCATCGCTTCTTGTCGTGCTTGACCGCGCGCCAACGCGCTGTAATAGCTGGTCAGGATATGCACGGCATCAGCGACAACCACGGTGAGCAATATGGTCGGCGCCGGAATACTGGAAGGAGAAAACGCAATGTCCATCCAGCCGGCCAAACCAACGGCCGCACTCACAGCCATTGTCATCATCATGACGATGGCAAGTGTTCCCCACGCGGACTTCAGAAACAGCCAGAGCGCAATACAAATGATCGTCAGCATGGCAGGCGTCAGCGTACTCATATCCTGTTTTGACGATTCCGCGAACGATATGTCCATGATGAGTGAGCCGGTAAGGCGTACATCCAGATCAGCATGATCTCTTTTAAGTTCATCCACTAATCCACGAGTAAATTCAATGGCTTCCACGGTTTCCATATCTTGATCCAGACCGGGCCTGTGAACGACAATATTGAACCCCATCACCTTTGAATTGGGTGAAATAAGCCGATTTACCAAGAGCGGTTCGTTCAATGCGATGCGACGTCTCTGTTCGATTTCCGTCACAGTCAGTTGATCAGCGTTTCTCACCAGATCTTCCACAAAAAGATCATCGCCTGTGGCATGGCTGTGCTGAAAATTGGTAATCGAATCTACGCGGATCGAATAAGGCGTTTGCCAAAGACGCTTTGTCAGTTTCTCAGCGATGACAAGATTTTCTTTGGTAAACACATCGCCGTTGGCGGGTGTGACAACCATCAGAATATTGTCGTCCTTAACGTAGGTTTTATTCAACGATTCGAAAGCCATGAGTTGCGGGTTATCATCGCTGAAAAACATCCGGTAATCACTCTTGAAGTGCAGGAACTGTATACCGTATCCAGCAACGGCGATTAACACGGCACTGACAAGCACGGTCAACCAGCGGAACCGCAAAACCTGGTGGGTATATTGATTTAACATGAGCTAATCCTCTCTATTAATGGGGTGGCTGACGCAACTGTTGCCCATGCTCCGTGGGCGACGATCACCAGCATCACCATTTTCAGCCTTGATAACATTAGTATGAAACTGCCCCAGATTCGGTATGCGCGATCACACGCCCGGCTTTTCCATGCAAGCGCTGCAACTCTGTCGCGAGCGTGTCGATGGTATGCACAACTTCTTCTTCCGATAAATTGCACGTTATGAAAAAGCGCAATCTGGCAGCCGATTCCGGTACTGCCGGATACATGATGGGATGAACATTGATGCCCGCTTGATATAATTTCTGCCCGAGCTTCAGACACAGCACTGAATCACCCAGTATGATCGAAACAACGCCTGTGCCGCTGGCCAAGCCTGTATCAAGCCCGCGCATCCGCGCTTGCTGCAAAAACAAAGATGATCGGGCACGCAAGCGCTCGGCGCGTTCGGGTTCACGCTGCAAAATACGCGCAGCGGTCAAAGCCGCCGCAGTGTTAGCCGGCGAGATACCGACGCTGAATAATATGGCGCCGGCTGCGTTGTATCTAAGATTTTCTATCAATGCACGTGAACCGCAGATATAACCGCCGCAACTGGCAAACGCCTTGCTCAACGTGCCCATCCAGATATCCACATCCGCAGCATCGATGCCAAAATGATCATGCGAACCAAATCCGCGTGGACCGATGACGCCTGCAGCATGTGCTTCATCAACCATCAACAGGCACTTGTGTTTTTGCTTGATTGCTATAAAACGCGGCAAGTCGGGAATATCACCATCCATGCTGTAAACACCCTCAATGATAATCAGGGTACGTTGATACGCATGGCGGTTTTCTTCCAATATCTTATCCAGGGCTTCCCAGTCGTTATGCGGAAAAGTCATGCGCCTTGCGCCGGAGAGCTTGCATCCCGTGATGACGCTGTTGTGAATCAGGCTATCGTGTATCAATAGATCGTTGGGTCCAAATAAATGGCTGATAACCGATACATTGGTTGCATAACCGCTCACCAAAGCCAATGCATCTTCAGTGCCGTGAATCTCGGCCAGTATCGCTTCCAGGTCACGATGCAGCGGTATTTCCCCGGACACGATCCGGCTGGCGGATACTGAAGTGCCATACCGATCCACCGCTGCTTTAGCGGCTGCGGATACTTCCGGGTGGCCTGATAATCCGAGATAGTTATAACCGGAATAATTGATGAAATTTTTGCCATCGATGCGTGTAATATGATCGCTCACACCTTCATGCGGGCTGAAATAGGGATTATCCATCGATAACGTTTTGAATATCTTCGCCTGCTCCATCAGCATGTTGTAGTCGGGGAATTTATCAAAGCGATACCATGCATCAGGAATCGATTCTGAATCGGAATCAGATCCGGCTTTCTGATCATTTTCCTTTTTGGATATCAATTGCTTCAGAAGATCGCGCTTCTCTTCGGGTGACATATTCGCCAGCACACCTGTTTCATTCTTCATAGTAGTGGTAACCTTTGTAAGCCAATGTTGTTGTATATACTTGGATGAATCACTGATACTTGCTCAGAATAAGTGTTATCAGCCAGCAAATCTGTGACAAAAATCACCTTGGTAAAGAAATGCCGCGCCAGCAGCGTGCCCTTGTATGACTACCGCCCATTCCCATAATGAAAAATTTGCTTACCGGATTGCTGCCTGAGAGCGCTAAAGGAAGGTCAGAGTTAACACCTGAACTTCTAAGGAAACTCTGAATAATTCATGTTTGTCATTCCGAACAAAGTGAGGAATCTTTGTGAATCAATGTCATAGATTTCTCGCTGCGCTCGAAATGACAGTTATTCAGAGTTTCCCTAAGTCGGCCTGCTAGAATCGTTTTTCAACGATTTGCTATGCTCCGGCAATGAAATAAAGAAGGGAATCTATTGATCTGGGAAGTTTCATGGAAACCCCACCGGAGCAACCGGTGGGGTATTGGATTAAGCGCCGGCAGTTCCGCTACTGATTCCTGCCGTCACATCAGCAGCTTGTGCCAACAACTGCTTGAGTAATAGATCAACATCCGCCTCGGACATACGATCAATCACTGAATTTTCCTGGATGATCGTTTCTGAAGCTGGCGGTGCAACCGATACAATCGCTTTGTCCATGAGCATGTCGGCCAAATATCCCAAATTAGGGCTGCGCATGAATTCCAGCGTGGAAATCCTAACGCCGAAGGTTTTATTGATGCCTGCCTGTAATTCTGCGGACATCAGCGAATCGACCCCCATCTGAATTAATGACTGTTCCATATCGATTCTCTCCGCCGGTATGCGCAGAACGCTTGCGATCTGCTCGGTTAACGCACGGCACATGGCCGCGCGCCGTTGATCTTCCGGCAATTGACTGATCTCCAAACATATTGGAGTCAGTGACGCTTGTTGTTTCTGGCCGGAGCTTTTTACCAGGCTTGCAAACCTGGGAGAATTGCCCCCCGTCGGTTCAAATGCCTGCCACTTTTCCCAGTCACAGTTCATCAGACCATATTGCGGCAGCGCAACATCCAGCATATGCGCCCACGAATCCAGCGCCTGATTGGCGGTCAACATGTACATGCCCATGAGATCCAAATGTTTCCTCACCTCTTCGCTATTCACCGCCATGCCTGTTGCAATGGCACCCCAGTTGATGCTGGTACCGGCCAGTCCGACAGATCTGCGTTTGGCTGCCAGCGCATCCAGGAACGCATTGGCGGCAGAATAATTGGCTTGGCGGGCATTGCCGATAATCCCGGAAACCGATGAAAATAATACCAAGAAATCTAATGAGAGATTCTGTGTGAATTGATGTAAATACCAGGCGCTCAATGCTTTGGCCCGCATCACCTGGGCCACGCGCTCAGGATTCAGTTCCGCAATCGGCGCATCATCCAGAACGGCAGCCGTATGCAAGATACCTTTTAATGGCGCGCCTTGGGTTGCAATCTGATCGAACAATGCTTGTACTTGCGCTTTATCTGTAAGATCTGCGGCGATGGACAACACGTGCACGCCATTTCCCGCCAACATCGTCAATACTGCTTGTGCAGCGCTATCGGCAGCACCACGTCGACTGACTAGAATCAAATTCTTCGCGCCATGTTTTGCCATCCATTTTGCCGCTTCCAGACCAAAACCACCGAATCCGCCGGTAATCAAGTAAGCAGCCTGTGCGTCAAACAGTGCCGGGCGTTTTTGCTTATCCGTTACCACAATTGCCGCTTTATCCTTAAGCGATAAGATGTGTGTGTCTTGCGTAGTCTGAGTGTGATCCGCCAATCGTGTCAGATCTTCCACAAACGTGAATGATTTTGTTGGAGGGATACCGGTAATCTGATGCGTCGCAAGCAAGCGCGCAACCACCTGTAACAACTGCTCAAACAATCCTGGCGCGGTCAATGCAAGTTTCAGCGCATCCAAGTGAGTAAAGCTGCTACTGGATGCATGACCTGACACATTGTCAGCATTGCTCTGTGTGACAGCAATTTCATGCGTATCCGGCGCCAACAAACCATCCAATCCTTCAGGTTTAGCAGTACTTGCACCATGAATCCAGGCGCGCACCGAGGCTACACTTTGCTCACCCTCCTGTTCCTCGATATCATGACCATGATAGAAAATGGGTGATGCACCTAAATAATCTGTAATACCACGTGCCGCTAAAGCCGTGGCGCCTAATTCAGCATCAATCAATACGGCTTCTCCAGGCACCACGCGGGCAATATAATTCAACGCATAATATGTAGGAATCAATGTTGTTGCCAACGCAGCGATCTGTTCATGAGAAAGCGGCAAATAATCGACTGAGAAAACGCTAGTAGCCGGGCTGACAATATGCGAAGCAATGTTTCCGGTAGTCGCCACCATCACCAGGTCTCCCGGGCACCGGTCGGTCACGTTGCTGCCGACTTTGTCGATGACGCCCACCGCAAAGTAGCCGCGCGGAGTATTGTCTTCAGCCTCAGAGAATCGGTAACCGGTTAAATTGATGCATTCCACGGCAATGGTCACTTCATCGGCTTGCGGCATGAGCGCCGGCATCAAGCAAAATTCCGCATGATTTTTCCATTTGAGTTGAAATGCCTCGACGTCTTCACCGCGGTATGAAATCGATGCGTCATGGACCGAAGATTCAACGCGATAACGTTCCCAACGATGTACCATTCGATTGTTTCCACGCAAAGCCACATCATCTTCCCGATCATCCGACACCAGTTCTTTCGCCAGCATACGTATCTGCTCCAGCGGATTGACCGGATCCAAATCCACTTGCGTGCAGCGCAGCAGCGGATATTCGTTGAATGCAACGCGAGCCAGTCCGGTCAGCGATGTGAGTGCGACGTTTTGTATATCACTGTTAGCCATCACCGGTTGCGTACCCTGGGTAACCATATACAACCGCGGTGCATGGGTGGTGAATACTTTACCCAGCAACTGGATGACTTGAAGCGCCACGCTGATTTGCGCGATACCGACAGGATCATCCTGAGAAGTCGTGGATAATCCCCATAAATAAGATACACCCACGCAACTCAGTGATTTTTCCTTGACTTTTTGTATCACCTTTTCCAGATACTCAAGCTCATTGGCATTGAGTGGTTGCATATGCACACACTCCTGCTGATACACCTCATCGATGGCTATGCGTATTACCTGATTTCCACCATTTTCCAATGTTTGACATAAGGATTCGCTAATATCGCTGTGATCAGTGAACACCAGCCAGCAACCTGTGCGCTTACCCTGAGGTTGTAGCGGCTTTTGCTGCCATTGCCATGCATAAGCCCATTCGGCTAATTGTTCGATTGGATTTTTCTTTTCCGTGGTTAAAGCACGGCAGCGTAAACCAGCGACTTCGACCAGCAGATTGCCCAGATCGTCAAATAGCCTTAAATCACCCTCAATCGAATGTTCATTGACTTGAGTGAGCTTGCCGTGACACCAGACCGCATTGCCCGGTTTTGCATGGTAGCTGATACGTTTGATGACAACCGGCATGTAAAAACTATCATCGTCGCTGATTGCCGCGATCAAAGACTGAAAACAGCCATCCAATAAGCTGGGGTGCAGTAAATAATCCGTACTTTCACTGATTAAATCAGCATGCAGTTCAATGCGCGCCAACACTTCACCGTGGCAGCGTTGCAGCTGCTGAATGGTCTGAAAATAAGGGCCATAAAACAAACCACGCTCCTTGAGCTCGGCATACAAATCGCCGACATTCACCTTTTCGGAGCAGCGGTGTTCAATATCGTGACGTTCGATACTGGTCGATTCTGTTGGTGTTACCGACATGATCCTGGCAGATGCATGCATATTCCAATTCGTAGCGGTATCCTGCTGATGGCTATGAAAAGCATATTGGCCGCTTTGCTGATCAAAACTAACATGAATAGAAGGCTCACTCTGATGATCATTCAACACCAATGCCTGATGAAAATGTAATTGCTCGATGACACACGCGGCATTTCCGGTCACTTGATGATGGGCAGCCAATGAGGCTTCCACATAAGCCGCACCCGGCATAACCACCAGTCCATCCACTTGATGGTCATTCAAAAAAGGCAGGAATTGACGATTCACCGCACTTTGCCATACAGGCCGAGGACCGGATAAACGGCGATCCAATAGCGGATGCAACGGTATGCCGGTGCGATCGGTGATCGAATCTTCATCCTCGTGCCAATAAGTTTCCCGTTGCCAAGGATACGTGGGCAATTTGATGTAAACGGAATCACTGGGATACAAATGCTGCCAATCGATTTGACAAGCCGCGGTATAAAGCCCGGCCAGCGCCATATTGAAGGTATGCTGCTCAGGTTGCTCACGGCGTAATGAAGCAAATGTCTGCGGCTTGATATTTTGCTGCTGACAACACTCCTTGATCGCGCTCGACAGCACAGGGTGCGGGCCGATTTCGAGAAAAACACGATGCCCGTCACGCAACAGGCTCGCCATGGCCTGAGCAAAATACACCGGCTCACGAATGTTATCGCACCAGTACTCGGCATCGTAGCTCACGGTATCCGTCAGCTCGCCGGTCACTGTCGAATACAACGGCACCAGCGGCATGACAGGATGCAGATCAGCCAAACTGGTTCTGATCTCCGGCTTGAGATGTTCCAGAAACATGCTGTGATAAGCCATTTCAACTTGCAGGAAACGATTGAATTCTCCTTGTTGCGTCAAATGCGCTGATATCTTTTCCAGTGCATCGCCATCGCCTGAGAGAGTTACCAGTGAAGGGCCGTTCACTGCAGCAATGGAAACATTGTCTTGGGTCAAAGCGGTCAGTAACTCAATGCATTTTTCCATACTCACGCCAACCGCCAGCATTTTTCCATAACCGGCTGCTTTCTTCAGGATGCGGCTGCGCTCATAGCTCACTTTGACCGCATCTTCCAAGCTGAGCGCACCCGCAGCATAGGCGGCACTGATCTCACCAACGCTATGTCCGACAACAGCGCCCGGTTCAATACCCTGAGCACGCCACATGGCAGTTAATCCAACTTGAATCATAAAGTTAGCAGGTTGAGCGATTTCAGTCGCGGTTATTTTTGAATCTTTCTCATCCGCCAACATCTCGTCAAGAATCGACCAGCCCGATAAATCACGGAAAATCGCATCGCATGCTTCGACGGCTTTACGATAAATGGCATTCTGTTCATACAATTCCCGTCCCATCGCCCACCATTGCGGCCCCATGCCGGTATACACGAATACCGGTTTTGACGATGCCTTGCTGTCAGCCTTACCGGATACCCAGCCAGAATCCGGTTGCCCTGCTGCAAACGCGGTGAGTTTTTCATGCATGGCTTTCCATGAATCCCCCATGATTGCCAATCGATAATCATGATGGCCGCGGCGGCACGCTGCCGAATAACACAAATCTTTTAATGCGCCCGGGTAATCTGCAGGAAACTTGGCAAGCCAGGCTTTGACTAAATCCGTGAGCGCCGCTTCACTGCGCGCTGATAATGGCAGCAGGTACACTGTGCCGGGCATATCGTCTTCGCGCAGCAATTTGGGCAATGGCGGCGCATTTTCCAGCACCACATGGGCGTTTGTTCCGCCATATCCGAATGAATTCACACCGGCATAAATCTGCTGCGAAGCGGAAGTCAGAGATTCCAGTTTTATTGGCAAGCGCAATCCCAATTCATCAAAAGGAATATTCGGATTCGGCGTCTCCAGATTAGCCTGGGGCGGTACCTGGCGATGCGATAAGCACAGCGATGTTTTAATGATCCCTGCAATACCGGCAGCAGCTTCCAGGTGTCCGATAGCGCCTTTGACAGAACCCATCAAGCACGCTTTGGCACGCTTGGTTGTTGCATCAATCACTTCACCCAATGCTTTAGCTTCAAGCGGGTCGCCCACAGGTGTTCCGGTACCGTGCGCTTCAAAATAACTGATATCGCTGGCATCGACACCGTACTTGGTACACACGGAACGAATGAGTGCAGTTTGTGAAACCGGATTAGGAACAGTAATTCCATTGGTCCTGCCATCCTGATTGACACCCGTGCCTCGCACCAAGGCATAAATGGAGTCACCATCTCTCAAGGCGGCTGATAAAGGCTTCAGCACAACCACTCCCGCGCCTTCGCCACGGCCATAGCCATTCGCACCGGCATCGAAACTTTTGCTGCGTCCGTCCGGTGCAAGAAAACCCCCTTTGCACATGGCAATCGGGTATTCCGGACGCATCATGACATTGACACCGCCCGCCAGTGCCAAATTACATTCACCACTCCAGATTGCCTGACTGGCCAGATGTAATGCGACCAACGAAGAAGAACAAGCGGTATCGACACTCATGCTGGGACCATGCAGATCCAGAATATATGAAATACGATTGGACAGTATGGTCATGGTCGAACCGATCGCGGTATGCGTACCGATCAGATCGCGATTCATCTTACCCATCTGGGTCAGTTTGTGATCCAGGGTGAATGCCCCAATAAAAACACCGGTATTTGAACCGACCACCGACTCATGCGGAATGCCGGCATCTTCCAAGGCTTCCCAGCTGGTCTCTAGTAACAAGCGTTGTTGTGGATCAATACACTCGGCTTCACGTGGCGTAATTCCAAAAAATAGTGCATCGAATTCATCGACACGCTGCTGCAGGAATCCTCCTTGTTTGACATACATTTTTCCGGGTTTATTCTGATCGGCATCATAAAAACGCCGTAGATTCCAACGCTCCGGAGGGATATCCACAATGGCGTCACTCCCCGTAACCAACAAATTCCAGAAGCTTTCCGGATCATGCGATCCTCCTGGGAAGCGACAACCAATCCCGACCAGTGCAATCGGTTCGTAAGCCTCATTATTACTGATTTTTAGTTTCTTTTTTCTCATGCTATATGCTCCCTAGAAAGATAAAATGTTGATCACTTTTCAAATGCTGTTTGAGACTTACTTGATTGTGTTGTAGCCCACGGGTAAACCAGCGAAATGCGCTACGCGAGCTGTGTAGTGCTTTTTGGTTACAAATCGGGATAATTTCTTACTGCGATGAAGTCCTCTGCGACTGACACAAGACATGGTGTTCAAAAACATCTGCTGATAAATCAAGTGTCACAAGGGATCGCGCTGGCACAAAACCGCAGAGAGTTGCGCCAATAGTACAATGTCGATCGTTACCATCAATAATAGTAGTTTGCATATCGCCTTCCTTTGATTCTATCGGGTATCGTGTCATAACAACCCAGTCCTATCTGACTGCTCAATTCTGGGTGTAGCTTAAATTTTCTACTGAAAAAATAATGTGATAAAACTCACGAGACTCAAAAAAAGAAAAACAGGATTGATCTTGACTATGTCGCGATCGACAGTTGAATTGAGTGCTCCATAGGCATCCGCATGTAAAAATAGCCATGCAAGACCATGAAAACACAGGAAATAGAGAATCCCGCCAAGCAGCGGGGAATAGAACACCAATGGATTTAAACTTTAGCAGACTGTAGGCTGTGAGCCGACTGATCGGATCAATCCGGACGGAATCAATGCCTCGTCATTTATCTTTGATCGCTATAGCGACTTGATGGCATCCTTCATAATCAATGCCAGTTTGATGCGATCTGAAACATGCAGTTTGCGAAAAATTTCAGTTAAGTGTGCTTTGACGGTTCGTTCGGTAATGTCCAGTTGCTGCGCAATCTTCTTGTTACTTTCTCCGCGCCGAACCAGCATGGCAATTTCATACTCGCGGCGCGTGAGATCCTCCAGCGAATCATTAATGACTCGCTTAATTCGATTTCTTTCGTAAGTCACTTTGACCAGTTCATTCAATATTTGGTTGGTCAGCGTGCGGCGAATCCACAGTTCTCCCTGCAGGATCGCATCAACAACACGCTTGATGCGCTCAGGCTGCATCGTACTCAAGCAACACCCTTTGATACCTGTCTTAAATAATCTCCACTCAATCTCATCGGATAATTCCGGGCCAAATACCACAATTCTGGTTTCTTTTCTTAGCGTTACCAATTCCGCAATGGACCGCTGATGTTTCAAACCCGGTAATTCATAATCAAGAAACAATAATTCGGGTTGCAGTTTGATTATTTTTTTAGTCAGCGGCATAAAGCCATGCGTGGTGTACACAGCAGAAAAACCGAACAAGCCTTGCTCCCAGCGCAATAGAATTTCTTTATTAGCGCTAGCCAAGAGAATCAAGATTAGCCTCGGAAGAATCGCACTGTGCTGCTGAAACGATCTGATGCATGACTTTCCCGGTCATCTTACGTGACAGCCAGGCTTCGCCGCGATGAACCGCCATGGCCACTTTAGAGAAATCGAACGAATCCAGGTTATTCGTGATGAATCCCCGAGCACCGCAGGTGAGTGCTCTCAAGAGATAGTCCTCTTCGATGGGTTCATTGACGACTAAAATTGCTTGTGTGTCCGGACATTGATACTGCAGCGCGATCAACAAATCACAATATTCATCCAGCAATTTGTTCGCATTAACCAATAAAATGTGTGGATTCAGGCGCTTTATCCTGGCGATGGCGTTCTCAATCGGCGTAATGTCGTCACGCGGTACCCGCCTTCGTTCTATCGTATGCGCACGATCCGATCGCGTATCAGTGAGTAACTCTACAGGCGTTTCTTTATGTCGCAATAACTCACCAACCGGCACATGCTGATCCTGATCAATCTCAACGACTGCCATAGTGATAGGTTGCATATTCTCCCCTTATTGATATTTTTATATATGTATCATGCAGTTTAATCTTTTCCGCCATGAATCACTAATTGTGCAAACGGTATCGTCCATTGCTGCTGATTACAAACTTCAACGGCATAGCGCTGCAAGGCACGTGTAATCGAATGGAATTCACCTGCCGCCGCACCGTCAAAGGTGGCAATAATCTTATAATCCAACGAGGAAGTGTTGGCTTTGGCAAAATGGACTGACACATCTTTTAATGAGGTACCGTAGGTTTCCTGCAGTAATCCACGCCGGATTCCTGCACACATCAAGTTAGGCACATCGGTGATACAGTTCGCTTGGTGCTTATAATCAATGCCAAAATCAGTTGCCGCAACAAATCCTTGTGAATAATTTCTCGGTTTAGCCGCCAAGAAATCGGCAACGGTATACGTTCTTGGCATAGTACCATCAGATAAGGACAATACAATATGTTCCAATGTAATACATTTAACCATACTATAGATATCGTCGGAAAGCATCACATAGTCTCCTACTTTGCATGGAAACCAAGGCTCATTTTCTGAAAATGGCCGGGAAACATAATGGGCTAATTCCGCCAATGTCAAGCGTATTTCTAATTCGGGGAGTACCGGATTAACCAGTTTGGTGTAGTAATTCAAGCTCTCGATCTGCATGGGAATGCCATTGTATATGATGCATTCGCCTTCCCTCACCGGACCGGCATTGAGCAATACTCTTAATTCATTGATATAACTTGGGATAGAGCTTTTGAGTAACCAAATGATACTCAACAGCAGTAATACTGTAATACCAATCAGCACTTGATCATCACGTACACTCAGCACATAAAACATGGCGGTGATCGCCAATACGCCCATCAAAAAATGATAAGAAAGTGTAATAATGCGCTGATAATAGGTACTTTTCTCCTCTCCCTTGCGATTGCTGATCCATTTCAAGAGCTTCAGCAACAACAACATCGAAGCATACACTGCGACACAGGCTGCTAGCGCCATCAATAACGTAGCACCCCGCCCGGTTGCAAATTGTCGGGCATGCTCACTCAGTGAAATTTCCCTGGCAGACTGAGATTTAATCATTTCATCGAGTTGTAGCTGTGCAACTTCCAGCAGGTGTTTCGTGTCTTCTTGCTGATCTTTCCATTTCTTGTCAATACGCTCAAATTCAATCAGCGCTTCCTTCTCAAAGCCTTGTTTGTTAATTTTCGCGAGGTGCGCAAGTACCTCGCCAATGTCCCTGATTTGGGATTCATAAAAAGCAATCTTTTTGTGTAAATTGTCCAGTTTACGTTTGTTTTCTGTCAGCTGACGCAGCTCGCTCATGATCGGTTGTACAATTTCAAGCAAATCCCTCTGCCAATCGAAGTCCCTTTTTTCTGCCGCATCCTCTTTGTTGAGTTCAAAACCGGCAGTCAGTATCATTTCGAATGAAGATTCCTGCTCAACAATGGCAGCGCTTATTTCATTCAATTCCGCCTGAATCCTAACCTTTTCCTGTTCAGTTTTTGCTTTCATCAAGGATTTTAATTTTGCATCGACTTCCTCTTTTTGCAGCTTGATGTTTTTAATAATGTCATTGAGCTTGACGGTAGCCTGTTCTTTTTTTAATGCGTGTTCATTGGCAGCAAATGGCAACCCATCGGCACCGGCATGACTGCTGCATGCAAAAATTATCATGCCCAATAAAATAACCAATACATTACTCATAGCATCAGCTCTCATAATCCTTTGAACAAAGCGATGTTTTCATAGCATTCGTTGACTCGCTGCACTGGGTCATGCGCCACTATCAACACTGAAAAAACGCACAACTTCCGCCAGTTCACGGGTGCGCTTCATCGGCGGCAAGCTTTGCCATATTTGTTTACCATACGCTTTGGTAGTCAAGCGCGGATCGCAAATCATCAATACACCGCGATCCGTTTCATCCCGAATCAAACGTCCGGCGCCTTGCTTCAAATTAATGACAGCACGCGGCAATTGGTATTCCATAAAGGCGTTACGGCCTTCGCTATTTATTTTCTCAATGCGGGCCGACAGCACCGGATCATCAGGCGGTGCAAACGGCAGCTTATCGATGATTACCAATGACAATGCTTCGCCACGTACGTCCACGCCTTCCCAGAAGGATTGGCTGCCAATGAGCACAGCATTATTCAGTGCGCGAAAACGCTCCAGCATATAAGAACGCGAACCCTGCCCTTGCAGCAGCAATGGAAAACCAAACGCATCGGCTGCGAGCAATAACTCATACACACGTTGCATCGCCCGCAGACTCGTGCATAGGAAAAAAGCGCGCCCCCGGCTCGCGCGCAGTACCGGCAGCGCCGCCTGCACGACTTGATCGGTATAGGTTTTATGATGCGGTTCCGGCAATCCGGTCGGTACATACAGCAATGCTTGCTCGGCAAAATGATAGGGGCTATCCCAGCACGCTGTTTGCGCGGCAGTCAATCCCATTTCGTCACTGTAATGGGTAAAATTCTTTTTAACCGATAGCGTGGCAGACGTAAAAATCCAAGCGCGCGGCGATGCGATCATTTGTTTCTGAAAAATGTCGGCAATGGATAGCGGCGTCGCATTCAATTGCAATGCCTGATGATAGACTTCAATCCAGCGCACATGATCTTGCATTTCAGTTTCATCGCGCCAGCGCTGTATGAGGTACAAATGACTGGCTGCCCGCTGCCGGCAATTTTCCAATCCCTCGGATCGTTCTGCCTGATGCTCCAACAATTTTGTCAGATCATTCAGTTTCTCCAGCAAGTTATCCAGCGCGCTACAAAACCCCGAATTCTGCTTAATTGCCGCCAGCGATAATCGCGTATTGTCTTCCGTAATCGTCAAGCGCAAATCACGTGCAGCTTTTTCCATCGCAGCAATGGCATCCGGCAATTCCAAAAAATCTCCGGCAGCCTGTATGGCTTCGATTTTGGCGTCACGCACCAGGTCCAATAACTGGCCGGTGCTGATGGATTCACCGAAAAACAAACTGGCCGTTTCCGGTAATTGATGCGCTTCATCAAAAATAACGGTATTGCAGGCAGGCAATAATTCGGACAAGCCTTCATCGCGTAGCATGACATCCGCAAAAAACAAATGATGATTAACCACCACGATATCCGCCATCAAGGCTTGCTTACGCGCTTCCATCACAAAACATTTTTTATAGCTGGGGCATTCGGAACCGAGGCAACTGTCGCGCGTTGAAGTGACTTGCTGCCAGATAGCTGCATTTTCAGGCACTTCACTGAGCCCGCTTTTATCGCCATCTTTGCTGATGCCGGCATAGCGTTCTATTTGTTGCAGATATTGAATCTCATCTCGATTAATAAAACTGAGATGTGTATCTTGTACACTTCTTTCCAAATGATAATGACAAATATAATTGGCGCGGCCTTTTAATAATGCAACCGTCACCGGTACCTTGAGCGCTGCCCGCACACTGGGAATGTCGCGTTTAAACAGTTGATCCTGCAATGTCTTTGTTCCGGTGGAAATAATGACTTTACCGCCCCCCAACAACGCAGGCACCAGGTAAGCCAATGTTTTTCCCGTCCCGGTGCCTGCTTCAGCAACAAGCGTCTGATGCTTTTCAATCGTATCGGCAATTGCCTGCGCCATTTCCAATTGCTGAGGACGCGTGCGAAATCCTGTGATTTGCTTGGAAAGAATGCCATCCGAAGAAAAAATCGATTTTAGATCAAACATAAAATAACAAAGCTGTGGATTCCCAAACAGAACCTATGAATTTACAGAATTTCAACCGGCTAGTTTATTCATAATAACCAACTTTGATCTGTTTTCTTGACATAAATGTTTCTTCGATAGATAACTTGCCAAGAGAAATAGTACAATGCGCAATTAATTAATTTGAATAAATAATACTTACCAATCAGTTAGTATGATTTTATAATGGTGAAAACGGAGTATCGACAATTGAATCACCCCAATAGATGTCGCCTGCATGTACCGGATTCACGTCAATTTCAATTCGATTGATGGTGTGTGATCAACCCCGTCAAACGATGTGAAATACTGGTAGATATAGGAAAAGTACATTTTGTCTAAGTTTTCTGGTTTCCAAGCTAATGATCCCATAGTGAATATACAATTCATTCGCAATCTATTCATTTCATTATTATTACTTATTTTTCCATTGACAGGATCGGGTAATGAATTATCTATTCAACCGGGAAATGAACAAAAACCAGTGATTAAACCTCAAAGAAAACCAATATTTATTGAAGCCGATCGCATCACAGGCTATTACAAACAGGAAATAGAAGCAACCGGTAATGCAGAATTGCATCACGGCGATAATATCCTAACTGCCGATCGCATGAAGTACTTTCAAACGACAGAAGATACTGAAGTGGAAGGCAATGTTCGCTTAGATCGGCCCAAAGATACTTTGAAAGGAAATAACCTTGAGCTCAACTTGCAGACTGAAGAAGGCCGCATGTCTGAACCGCGTTACTATATTAAAAATGGCAAAGGGCGTGGCGCAGGTAGCCTGTTGTTATTTGAAGGCAAGGATAATTATCGCCTGAAAGATGCGAATTACACCACCTGTCCTGAAGGCAATCATGATTGGTATGTGCGCGCCAAAGAACTGGAAATTGATAACAAAAAAGAAGTCGGTACGGCACGCCATGTCAGTATTATGTTTAAAGACACGCCTATACTGTATTCGCCGTGGATCGATTTTTCCTATAGCGGCAAACGCAAAACAGGATTACTGGCGCCTGTTGCGGGTTATAACGTAAGAACCGGGTTTGACGTGGCGCTTCCGGTTTATTTAAATATTGCACCCAACATCGATGCCACCATCGCACCGCGCATTATGACTGAACGCGGTTTCTTGCTAAGTAATGAATTACGATACATCGGCAATAACAACATGAATGGTCATCTGCTGCTTGACATCCTCCCCATGGATATCAAAACCGACCAAACACGATGGGGTATTTTATACACGCATACGCAAAGTCTCGGTAAAGGCTGGTTAGGCTTTATGAACTATAACCAGGTTTCAGATGATCGCTATTTTCGCGAACTGACTCCCAATCTTGCTCAGACCAGCTTGACCAACCTGTCGCAACAAGGCGGAGCCACCTATAATGGCCGATTAGGCACGAATGGCACTGTCAGTTTTACCGGTTTCGCGCAACGCTTCCAAACCCTTCAGGATGGTTTTCCGGGTGCTCAAATTGTTTCTCCTTACGAGCGCTTACCGCACTTTTCCATGAATGCCATTAAGCGCAATATCGGAAAATTGGATTTTGAACTCAACAGCAGTTGGACAAATTTTTATCATCCAACGCAGGTCAATGGAAACCGCACAGTATTTTACCCCAGTGTCAGCGCCCCATTTCGTAATGAATATGGTTACATCACACCTAAATTCGGTCTGCACTATACACACTATAGCTTGGCTTCTCCCGTTGATAATAAAGGAGAAAATATAGACCGCACGATTCCTATTGTCAGCCTGGACAGCGGTATCGCATTTGACCGTCAACTGGAATTGAGTGACAGAAAA
>NZ_JAMWZS010000020.1 GCF_024282095.1 Nitrosomonas sp. | reverse complement strand
ATCGCTACTGTCGACGGACGGCTAGCGCATTCTTGGTGAAGAACAACTATTGACACAAACAGTACGTTTCCGCGATATCGAACAAGGCCCGGATGGGGCATTGTATGTATTGACGGATGAGGAAAACGGTAAATTGTTGAAGCTGGTACCGAAGCCTTGAGTTCGCTCGAACACGCACAGAAATAACTTCCTATCGATTAAACAATCATAGTGATTAAAAACTACGCTAGAATGAGGCCCGTTTTATTTTTCTTCCGCTAATCTTTTCTAACAGCCACCATTGATGGATATCGTCGATCTCAAGAACCCCACGCTGTATATCAATCGCGAATTGAGTCTGCTTGAATTCAACCGGCGCGTCATCGAACAGGCAAAAGATGAAAATCTGCCGCTGCTGGAGAGATTACGGTTTTTATGTATCGCCAGTACCAATCTGGATGAATTCTTTGAAATACGCGTCGCCGGTTTGAAGCAACAAGTCAAGTACGGCTCGACACAGACAGGCGCGGACAATCTGTCTCCGGCCGAAGTGCTGGCACGCGTCAGTGAAACAGCCCATCAGTTTGTTGAAGAGCAATACCATGTCTGGAATGACATGATCATTCCTGCATTAACCAGGGATAAAATCCGGCTATTGCGCCGTTCCCAATGGAAACCCCAACTCAGTCGCTGGATACACCGCTACTTCAAGGATGAAGTATTGCCGGTACTGAGTCCGCTGGGCCTGGATCCGGCACATCCCTTTCCCAGGGTATTGAACAAAAACCTGTACTTCATCATATCGCTGGAGGGAAAAGACGCTTTCGGCAGAGATTCGGGATTAGCCATCGTACAAGCGCCACGTTCGTTACCGCGGGTAATCCATATTCCGGCAAAATATAGTGGTGGAAATCATGATTTTGTCATGCTTTCATCGATTATCCATGCCCATGTGGGCGATCTGTTTCCCGGCATGAATGCGACTGGTTGTTATCAGTTCAAAGTCACGCGCGATAGCGATTTGCTGATCGACGACGAAGAAATCGACGATCTGCTGCGCGCGCTTGAAGGCGAATTGCCTTCACGGAGATTCAGTGATGCCGTGCGCCTGGAAGTTGCCGATAACTGCCCGGATAATCTAAGTCAATTCCTGTTACAAAAATTTGAACTGCAGCCAAATGATCTGTACCAAGTCACCGGCCCCGTCAATCTGGGGCGTTTGCTTGCGATCTGTGATCTGGTTGACCGCCCGGAACTCAAATATGCCGGATTTACACCGGAAGTACCGAAACGTTTGTTGAAGAATTCCAATATTTTTGACGCGCTGCATAATGGCGACATTCTGCTGCACCATCCATTCCAATCGTTTGCACCCGTCATTGATTTTTTGCGTCAGGCCGCAGCCGATCCCAATGTGTTATCCATCAAACAAACGCTCTATCGCACCGGCATCGATTCGGCAGTCGTCGAAATATTAAAGATTGCCGCGCGCGCCGGCAAGGAAGTCACCGTGGTGATCGAATTGCGGGCACGCTTCGATGAAGAAGCCAATATCGAGTTGGCCAGTGAATTACAACAAGCCGGCGCGCACGTCGTCTATGGTGTGGTCAATTATAAAACCCATGCCAAAATGATCCTGGTCGTGAGAAGGGAGGGCCGCACCTTGCGCCGCTATGTTCATTTGGGAACCGGCAATTATCATGCCCGGACTGCGCGTTTGTATACCGACTACGGCCTGCTGAGCTGCGACAAAGCAATCGGCGAGGATGTCAACAAACTGTTCCATCAACTGACCGGCCTCGGTCGTGCAGGCAGATTGAAAAAGCTTTTGCAGTCACCATTCACTCTGCACAAGGGAATACTGAGCCATATCGAAAAAGAAATCAGCGCTGCCAATGAAGGAAAAAAAGCCTGGATCATTGCCAAAATGAATGCATTGGTCGATCCGGAAATCATCGCTGCTTTGTATAAGGCATCGCGGGCAGGCGTAAAAATCGACCTGATCATTCGCGGCATATGCTGCCTGCGTCCCGGGGTCAAAGATATCTCGGAAAATATCACTGTGCGTTCCATCGTGGGCCGTTTTTTGGAGCATACCCGTGTTTATTATTTTCATAACGGCGGCGAAGAGTTGGTATTTTGTTCCAGCGCTGACTGGATGACACGTAACTTACATTATCGGGTTGAAGTGTGTTTTCCGATCGAAGAAAAACGCACCAGCGACACAGTCATCGATCATGGATTGTTAAGTTATCTGTCGGACAACACGCAGGCTTGGATACTGCAAAGCGATGGTTCCTACAAACGTTTAAAACCCGGCGCCGCTAAACCACGTTCGGCACAGCAATTATTGTTGGAACATTATTGCGGTCTGTCTTAACAGACTGTTAAGAAGCCTCTGCATAACTGTCATTTCGAGCATGGCGAGAAATTTATGCAATTGATTAGAAAAGATTCTTCACTCTTTTCGGTATGACAAAGGCGGGTTATCCAGGGAAACTCTCAATAACTGTCATTTCGAGCACAGCGAGAAATCTATGACATTGATTCACAAAGATTCCTCACTTTGTTCGGAATGACAAACATGAATTATTCAGAGTTTCCCCAGAGATTCCTCAAGGATCGCTACGCGCCAGCATTAGCAGGGTAATTTATGATGCATCAATTCAAACAACGCTTCATAAGGAATGGGTCTACTAAAATAATAGCCCTGGTGGAAATAACATTCATGCTGCAGCAATAATCCAACCTGCCGCTCTGTTTCCACCCCTTCCGCAATCACTGTCAGTCCCAGATTCCTACCCAGGCCGATCATCGCCTGCACAATCTTCAGATCGTTAAAATTCTGGTCTAGTGTACGCACGAACGTTTTGTCAATTTTCAAAATATCGATTGGAAACTCACGCAGCAATGTCAGCGAGGAATATCCCGTGCCAAAATCATCCAAGGCAATCAAAATATCCAAATTCTTTATTTCTCTCAGCAC
Organism: Nitrosomonas sp.; assembly: GCF_024282095.1. GTDB lineage: Bacteria > Pseudomonadota > Gammaproteobacteria > Burkholderiales > Nitrosomonadaceae > Nitrosomonas. The sequence continues at coordinate 45,271 of NZ_JAMWZS010000020.1, read as the reverse complement.
CTTGCCGGCACGCTCCATGTCGTTGACAATGGCGCTCTCGGTGATTTCAAGTATCAGGGATTTTGCCGGCAAGCCGGTATCGCGCAGTACTTGTGCAATCGTTTGAGAAAAATTCCTGTTCGATAGCTGGCGCGGATTGACATTCACCGACACCACGACTGGATATCCCAATTGCGCAAGCTTGTATGCAGCGGTGCACGACACTCTCAACACCATTTCGCCCAGCTGCTCGATCTGCCCGATATCTTCGGCCAACGGAATAAACTCACTGGGTGATAAATATCCCCGTTTAGGGTGCGGCCAGCGTACCAACGCTTCCATGTGTGAAATATGATGCGATTTCGCGTTGACTATCGGTTGGAACAATACCTGCAGTTCGCCATTTTTTATCGCCGCGCGCAATTCCCTTTCCAGTTCAAGCTGATCACGTGTCCACACCACTGAAGATTCCGGCGAATAAAAACCGAAGTGATCACCGCCATCCCGCTTGACACGGTACATTGCCGTACCCGCTCTTTCTAATACTGTTTCACTGGTCAGTCCATTCTCCGGATAAAAACTAATGCCGATACTGACCGAAACAAACACTTCCAAGCCGTCAATTTCAAATCGTTGCCTGATAATGTCGAGAATTTCCTGCGCCATATCAGCCGGAGGATTTTCTTTACTGAGACGGTCGGAAAGTAACACGAACTCATCTCCCCCCCAACGCGCCACAACATCTTCGGTATGCATGACATCGAACAGGCGCTTAGAAGCCATCTCGAGCAATTTATCGCCCGCATGATGCCCCATCGCATCATTAATTTTCTTAAAATTATCCAGCGTGACAAAGAATACTGTAATGATCTTCTCCGTATTCCGGATCGCCTGAATCATGCGGTCAAATTGCATCAACAAGCGGGAGCGATTCGGCAACTTCGTCAATGCGTCATAACTTTGCTGGTACGCGACCTGCCGCGCCAGTTCAACATTATCGGTAATATCCGTCATGGCAATCACTGCACCCATCATGACTTCACGGTCATCGTACAGTTGGTTGCGGACGATGCGAACCGTGCGCTCGTTGCCATAGGCTGTTTTGAGTGCGCCTTCGATCATACCAGTTTGCTCCAGATCCGAATTCGAGCCCGGAATAGTTGCTTCAGCCAACATCGTCGATGCGTTGTCGGTTTTTGCATGCAGCCCCAGAATTTCCTGCAAAAGCTTTCCTTTGATCTGATCGAGCTGTGTTTGCAGGATCCTTTCAGCGCCTTTGTTGATGTAAATGACATGATTGCAAGCATCGGTAATGATGACGCCGTCACGAATCGATTCCAATGCAGTACTCGAATGCGCTTTGGTAATCCACAGCGAATGCAGAAACTGATTGATGCGCTGCCAGTTCCACAGCGGATACAGTGACAGTGTGCCCAATAACGCCACACCAGGCGGAATCCAGATGTGACCCAACGTAAGTATCACGCCGGCAAGAAACACAGTGAGTATCAATATTCCCAACAGCATGGGAATCGTGAGATTGCTTCTCATCAAAACAATCATTGCCAAAATACCGGCTACCCAACACACTGAAATGATCGCTGTCGTGACCGTGGAAACCGGATAAACAGCACGGTTGTGCGTTAACATCGAGAAAACATTCGCATGCCATTCCACCCCCGTCATCGGCTGGCGATTGAGCGGCGATACCGGCGTTGCAAACCGTGTTCCCATACCGGCCGCCGTCATGCCGACAATGACCGTTTTATTTCTCAGACTGACTAACGCGTCATCATCGAATAATACCCGGGAGTAGGATATTTTTTGGATATTGCCGGGGTGACCGGTATAGGGTATGAGCACTTCCTGCGATCGCACCCAGTGTTGCCATTGCTCTGGTATTTCTTTGTCGATATCCGGTGATGGATACGATTTCTTTGCGCTCGCCGGATCTGCCAGCGCCAAACCCAATGCCGGCCACGTCGGCGCGTTGATGCCGGCGTGCAGGAAAACGCGCCGTGCAACACCGTCGCTATCCAGCTCAACGTCAGCATGACCCAAAACAGCCTGTTCACTGAACAGCGGCAGCGGTTGCGCCAGGACTATGGATTCCGAATCTGCGGCAGCGACCGGTGCGACCGGAAAAATGACATGGCCGTGTGCAGCGATCGCCAGAGCGAGTAAATGGTCGGCATACGGATCCGTTTCCTGTGCTTCTGAAAACAGGATATCCACAGCCACCGCCTTGTTGTCAATGCTGGCCAGACGCTTGATTAATTCTGCGTGTACCCCTCTGGACCAAGGCCAACGGCCTAAAGCCTTGAAACTTTCTTCGTCGATGGCGACAATGATGATATTGGGATCCTGCGGATATTGCTGCAATGTCGATAGCTTGTCATAGATAATGAAATCGAAACGCTCCAGCGCTTCTGTATATGCGATGAGCACGATGCCAACCAAAAGCACCGCCATCCGCAGAGCGAGCGTATTCCATTGCCTCGTTACATCGTCCCATTGCATCATAACAATACAAGCAGTGGCAGCAACATCAGCAGCATCAACCAAGGCGGTATACTGTATGGAATTTCAACCGTCTGCAACGCCCCCCATGGTCCCTGAAAACCGTCCGACTCAATCGTCTTGATACGCAGATAATAAGTACCGCCACCCGGCTTCGCTACGGTTATCTGAGACATCGGCGTCATCTCATCATGGATAATACCGGTGAACGCTTGATCACGAGCCAACTGAAAATGAAAGCTTTGCCCTTCCGCGGCGGCACGCCACACAAACGTCATTTCCTTTTCATTGAGTTGGGTAGCTTCCAGCGATGGCCCGGGATAAGGCACTCTGAAAGGCATGACGTCACTCATCGGCCCCGCGCCTTCACCGGCCGAGACAGAAAAAATACGCCAGAAGTAATGGCCCGGCGTCAACGATTCAGAAAGTGTCAGGCTGTTTCCTTGCACTTCGGGATTAAAGTAAATCACGCGGGTAAAATCGGAATCCGGGCTAATCATCAGGGCGTAATGAGACGCTTCGGATTGAAGCGCCCATTTGAATTCCTGCTGTTGCGGCGCTGTCGCACCGCCGGGCAGTGGCGCGATGATGAAAGGTGCTTCCGGACGCGCATTGAGCGAAAAAGGAATCACCGCATCCTTGCCTTCAATCCGTGATTCATCAATACCACGAATTCTCAGCCAGTAATCACCATCCGGAATCTCACCGTTACGGAAAGGTAAAGCGGTGGTAACAAATTCAGACCACAGATCTGCAAAATCCCGATCAATCGCTATTTGCGCGCGGTATGCATGCGCACCGGATAGTGGCTTTAATTGAATGACGAGCGGCAGTCGCTCATAATAACCGGCTGTTTCAGACAGATCGGGGGGTGGCAGTAACTTTATCGGCGCTCCCGGCGGTATTCCCCTGGATGTGGTAATCCCGTAGCCGGCAGGTACCTTGATAGGTTTTTTTTCACTGTTGACTTCGACTACACCGGTCAACACTTCGCTGCCACTGGATTGCGCTTCTTCAATGATACCGACACGGAAATCAGTACCGCGCACCAGACTAATTGCGGAAGGTGTTTTAATCCTGAAGCGCGTGCTCTTTTGCGACTTTCCGGGTACCGAACTCTCGGTGCGGCCATGTTGCAGGTCAATCAACGTATCGATCAAGCCATAATCGCCGAATATCCGCATATTCTCCAAGCGCAGGCGCGTATTGTTCTGCACGCGCAGATGTGATTTATCGGCAAATTCGATGACGGCAAATGCGTCGTTTCCGCTGCGTATTTCATCACCCACCAATAACTGCATGCCCAGTTCAACCGGCTTGTCCTCCTGACCGCTGCGTTGCAGCGTGACCGTGCCGTATACGCTGGTCACCTGTGCCAGTGCGTCGCCGATGAATCTTGTCCATGCCGTAGGAATTCGCAGCTGGGTTCCGGGCGGCATGACATAGGGATTCCGTACATTATTCAACTGCTGCAGCTTTTGTACATAGTCGATGCTTTTGAGATGGCGCTCGGTTAAATTCCACAGATTATCGCCGGGCCGCACGGTATAAATCCACTCCTCGGCGGCAACCGGAACAGATAACGCCATTAAAGCCGCCAATAACAGCCCGCGTAATCTGACAAAGTTGCTGTTAACAGGCCGTTGAAAAACGATCTGCGTTGCCGCTGCGGTGTTAAAAACAGGCTCAAAATGCGCATTGATTACGCATAAACTGCGCTTTCCCGCCCGTTTCTGCCTGGCATCGGCTGCCTCGAAAACGTTTTTCAGCGGCCTGTTAAGCATGTTTAGCTGCATATCATTGCCTATTCCTTCTCTTGAGGAATGCATCGACAGAATAATCATCCCTGAGAAACCTTCATCTCAACCGCCAAGCTTTGTACACCCGTTGTCAACCAATCTGTCATAGGAATCGTGCGCAGCTCATGGTCCTTGCCGATCAAACTGATTTGAATATCACGAATTATTCACAACTGCATGAACAGTCTATCTTTAGCGTCATGCATGATCAATAGCCGCTGCTGATAAACCGCATAAATATTGAAATAACGCTTCAGTGACGGATTGTTTTTTCGGTTACAAACAAGGTTGTTGAAGTATTGTGCATGCTTAGGTACCATTTCAATGCAGGTAGGACAGCAAAATGACGGATACCCAAATCGCAATAAAATTTTCGGAGTGAGATCATGAAGAAACTGATTGAATTGATGCGCATAGATGCTGGCCAACCCACAGCGCTTAAGTCGCTTGACAGTGCCCAACTCATTGAATTGCAAACCGCCCTGATTACATTGGGTTACCCGGCCGGTGATATCGACGGCAAATATGGTGCCAAAACCCGCAATGCGTGGGCGGAATTCTTGCAGGATACCCATCAGACTATCGCCCAGGATGCGATTGATTCAGTAACGGTTGCGCAACTCCAGGCAAGCCTGGACGATGCCGGTCAAATCCAGGGTTATGATTTCTCTTCCAAGGCCGGGACCATAAACGCCATAAAGCAGGAATGTATACGCCAGGGCATTGGCTTAAAAAGCCAGATCGCTTATGTACTTGCCACTGCAGACCATGAAACCAATCATACTTTCAAACCGGTTACCGAAGCTTATTGGTTAGCTGACCCGGATACCTATTTAAAACAGCATCATGCCGACTACTATCCTTATTATGGTCGGGGATATGTGCAACTAACTTGGGATTATAATTATGAGAAGTATGGAAAACTGGTTGGTGAAGATTTGCTCCATCATCCAGAACTAGCGCTGAAACCTGAAATCGCTTTGTTTGTGCTGGTGCACGGATTTAAAACCGGTGCATTCACGGGTCGGAAAATTTCCGATTACATCAATGCGCATGCCACCGATTTCGTAAAAGCCCGTTATTGTATCAATGGGCAAGACAAAGCCAATGAAATCGCTGAGTTAGCAAAAAATCACCTTGCCAGCTTATAGCCGTCATTGTAATCATCTGACACCAAGCGGTTGGTACTGAATCCAGCACACCGGAATCGTTCGACCGCAAATTAATCGGATCCCACCATACAGTATGCGCATCTCAGTAATAATCTGCCACTGCATACTCGCGCTCTGCATCTGTATATCGAGCATTCATCAGCCACGGGCCGAATCGATCTCTGATGCGAGTGCACGCTTGCCCAAACCGGACTCGAATTCTTCCACGGCATCCGCTACGCTGTCTGAATTCGAAGGCCGCTATCAAGTCGGCAATACAGTTTGCATCGTTATTCCGGTCAAAATGGCTTTCGAAGTGAAGTGGCTCAAAGGACAAGGAGTCATGCATTTTTTCTATAGTCAGACAACAGCGGATGGTAAACCGATATTTGTCTCTAAAGACCGGGGACAAGGACGGGATCAATTCGTCTTTGATGATAATTCTTATAATTCCGGTCAATTCATCAGAGCCGATGGCAAGGTTTTTACTTTGAAAAGATTATCAGCAGACTGATCACTAGCAAAATGAGCACTATCAGCTGAACAACAACTTAATATCCGCAACCTGAAGAAAGCCTTGCTCAGTACTGAGATCAACCAGCGTTAAAGGGTGCTTGTCCAACCAGCCCGGCGGAAAATCCATATCAACGCGGTTTTTGTTCACACTGATGCGTATCTCCGGCAAGGTGCTGTTGGATCGGCTTCTATGCAATACCACTGCCAGCCTTAACAAGATACTGAGTCTGATCACCGAAGTTCGCATCGACATGGTGATTGATTCGAACTCTTCCATAGGGAATTTACGGCGATGACTGCGAATCAGCATCGCGAGTTTCATTTGCTCCTGACGGGAAAAACCTGCCAAATCAGAGTTGGCAGTCAAATACGCGCCATGCCGGTGATACTGATTATGTGCAACCGACAATCCGATTTCATGAATTATCGCACCCCACATGAGCAATTTCAGATCCGTTTTCTCGTCCAGCTCCCAAGCGGTTTTTACCTGATGAAACAAGTTCTCGGCCGTGTCCCGGACCCGGTTCGCCTGCTCCATATCGACACTATATCTTTGCGCTACCGCCGCAATAGTCTTGTCCCTGATATCCTCATCATGTATCCGGCCAATCAGGTCATATAACAGCCCCTCGCGTAATGCGCCGTCGGACACGCTCATCCTGTCCAGATTCAAGGTTTCAAAAATACCGTACAATATCGCCACGCCACTGGCAAACACAGGCTTCCTGCGTTCTGACAAACCGGCAAAATCAAGCAACGCGCTATCGCCGATGGCAATCAGTGCGTCGACCAATCGAGCCAGCGCTGAAGCTGTGATACCTGAATCACACCATCCCTGCGCCTGCACCACATCGCGTATGGTCATAATGGTGCCGGAAGACCCCAATGCCTGGTCCCAACCCATTTTTTTATACACCGTTTCAATCGATTCCAGTTCCTGCATCGCAAACAATACGGCTCTGCGCATTTTCTTGGCCTTGATCTTGCCATCATCGAAGAAACGTTGCTCCACATTGACGCATCCCATATACAGGCTTTCGGTATAGTAGGTGTCAAACCCCCGGCCAATGATTAATTCGGTACTACCGCCACCGATATCAACAACCAGCCGCTTGTTCACTTCATCGTATAAGCTGTGTGCGACACCTGAGTAAATCAGTCTTGCTTCTTCGCGTCCGGCGATGATCTCTATCGGATGACCCAGCGCACTATGCGCCTGAGATAAGAAAACGCCGCCATTTCGCGCCTGACGCAGCGTATTGGTTCCTACCGCACGCACATTTACATGAGGAATTTCCCTGATGCGCTGGCCAAAACGTTGCAGACATTCCAGCGCCTGTTGCATGGATTCCTTCGATAACTCGTGCTTGTCGTTCAGTCCCGAAGCCAATCTGACCATATCTTTCATGCGATCAATAATCTGCAGGCGACCATCCACCAAGCTGGCTACAATCATGTGAAAGCTGTTTGAGCCTAGATCTACAGCAGCATAGGATTCATCCATGTTGGTTGTCATAGGAATGGTAATATGTAAATTAATGAGGGCATTTTTTAAAGAGACTTATGCAAAAACATCAGCTGATCATTATGCGGCATGCCAAATCAGATTGGTCTGAAGGGAACGGCTCCGATTTTGAACGCCCTTTGACACCGCGCGGAGAAAAAGCTGCTAAGCAAATGGGTAAATGGCTGCAGCACCGATATCGCATCGATCGGATCATCTGTTCACCCGCAGTACGGGCAAAACAAACCTGTCAATTGGTAACGGAGCAACTACGCTTGCCACAGAATCATATCCGTTGGGAATCCGGAATCTACGATGCATCATTAAATGATTTGATCTCTGTTATCAAGAAATATAGCGAGGATATCCATACATTACTACTTATTGGCCATAATCCCGGACTCGACCAATTACTCTGTTACCTGTCGCGCGATCCACCCCCTGTTAACAGCACAGGCAAGCTACTGACCACCGCAGCAATCGCCGTGCTTGATTATGGCGATACCGCCATCACCGCACAACCCGGTCACGCATACCTGCAATGCTTGGTCAGACCGAAAGAATTATCCTGACAGGCTTTCTTACTTCAATCACAAAGACGAAAAAACCACCCATGCGCTCATGAGTTAAGTCATTGATCTTTGCGTCATCCGCATGCATGCTCAATCATGATTTTTTCTTATTTTTTCCCTTCTTTTTACTATCCTTATTCTTATTCTTTTTCTTATCTTTATTTTTTTCTTTCTTTTTCTTATCCTTATCTTTTACTTTCTCTTTCTTCTCATCATCCTTTTTATTTTTCTTCTTGTCCTCTGCTGCACCTGTTGCAGCTTGATTTAAAGCTCGACTGACTACAGGCTTCTCACTGACAGGCTTTTTAACAGTCGTTTGCGCACTTTTGACCGGAGCAGCCAGTTGTTTCGCCGCTTTATGCAAGCAATCCGACGCCGATTTCTTAACCGCCCTCGCACGTATGTCACCACTAAAACCCGATATTTTTTGCAATTCCGCCAAGCTGATCGATGCCAGTGCTTCAACCGTCTTGATATTATGCTCAGCCAACAGCTTGACCGCAGCAGGGCCGATTCCAGCGACATCCGTTAATTTGACCATGACTAGACTCCAGTTTGCTTGAAAAACCCATTATATCCGGCTGTTGATTAAATACAACGAACTTTAAGTACATACGGCATGCAATCTATTCCTCGATGCCGTACCCGATTTTATTCATCCTTATTCCCCGATTGCCCGGACGGCGATTCCACATTGATTTCAGACTCGGACACTGGCGTAGCTAAAAACGTGACCGGCAGTTCCCTATAGGTCGAAGATGTTGTAAACATTTCCATAGTGGCCGGCGTCGTAAGAAAATCGGCAAAAAAAAGATTGACGTAGTTACCTGATACTGTGGAAAAACCGAATCCATACAGGGTGATCTGACCTGATGTACCGGTGCGGATCAAGTTATCAAGCACATAAGGCTCATTTCCTGGAATCGCGCTACCAGACGGATACAATCTGGTAATAAGCTCGCCATTGCGATGACCGGTAATGCTGGAAATTTGATAAAAACCCTGCGAATCCACCGTTTCGGATGTCGTAATCGTCCCACTGGCGGCAACGTTGCTCCCGGTATAGCGCCAGTTCCATATCTTCTCAGCCCTGACATTTTGCATGGATAGCGCCCCGGCAACGAACAGTGCCGCAAAAGCGGTGCTAAATAGAATAAAACGTAGCCAACCTTGCATAAGATAAAGTCCTGCGGCAGATTACTGAATCAGGAAGAACGGCCAGAATGTGGATAAACTACTCAAATGCCATGCATATCATACGCGGAAAAACCGTTGTTGAATCCTGCGGTTTATTTTGAACAGCAGCAGAATATACTCGCTGAACGAGTTCAGAGCATATTCTTAGCAAGAAGAATGTGTTTGTGCGTGGCAATTTGAAATCAGGCACATACCACCGAAGCCTTTCATTGCGGGTCGCAGTTCATCAAGCGCTTTCTGTGCTTGATCTTCTTTACAAGCGAAAATTATTACCGCATTTTCATCGGTTAGAAGAACATCATCGGGATTTCGTATGCCTCGTGTCCCCAATCCTCCCGCATCCTTGATAACAGTATATCCGCGTATTCCGGATCTTTCCAACAACTCAATCAACTGATTAAGTTGCTCTGTTCCGATAACGATTTCGAATCTTTTCATTACTATTGAACCATTCATTCATTTTCCTCCGGGAATCATCAAATCACTTGCTGTGCAATCACTGATAACAATCTGTTTACACAATCAAGATATGGCTGATCTTAATACACCCGGTACTATGTGCATATTAAGGAAACCCTTGTTCTTGCTTAAAGGAAACCATTAATCAATACTCACTTTGCTGGCAAGAACCCGCCTACGATAAGCGATCATCATCATTAACAGCACACAAACCGCCGCAATGGTGGCTGGAAACAACAGGGTGGTGATTGAATGGTTCTCCAGTGCCATCATGACCAGCAGATTACGCACTGTGAACAAACCAAAAAACAGTTGGGATTCCGAATACGGAAGATGATAAGCCTTTCTGACCGTCGGCCCAAACCCGAGTACATCGACGATTGTTAACAAAACAACCGCCCATAATGGATCTGATGTCAAATACCACAGCGGCAAAGACGACAGTGCCGCAACAAAGAACAACCAATCGGTTTTGGTGATGGTCACGTCAGCACGTTTTATGTAGGCCAGGCAGGCAATAAAAATCGTGATACTGCCTGAAACACCAATCGGCCAGGCACCCACACCGCCCTTGTCTTCAAGCTGTGCCAGAAATGCCAGAAAAGTGGTCGCACCCCAAATCACCCAGGAAAACACATGCGGCCGGATAGCACCGTTAAAGATTGCGCGGATATACGGAACGAACGCCGCCAGTGTCAACACGATAGCGATAACGCTTAAGATCTCTTTGTAAAACATGATTCCCTTGTTCTGCTGCGCTTGCGAAAACTCTACATAACCCACACTTGTCATTCCGAACAACGTGAGGAATCTTCGACCTCAACCAATCAACCATAAGATTTCTCACACTGTTCGAAATGACAGTTATCGAGGGTTTCTTAAGTCACGATGATTGCTCATGAGCCTTTCAATTTGCTCAACCGCGCACGACACGCCATCTTCCTGCGCCATCGCTGCACCCAGCGCCTTTGCGCGTTGCATCACTTCGAGATTCTCAGCGAAGGCGATCATGCTGGAAAGTTTCTGCGCATCGATCTTGGCATGGGGCGCATGCTTTGGCGCAACGCCGATTGATGCAAGTCTGCCGGCCCAAAAGGATTGATCTCCGGTGAATGGGATAACAACCGATGGCACACCCGCCCGGCACGCGGTATGCGTAGTACCGGCACCGCCGTGATGGATCACCATCGCGGTACGGGGAAACAGCCAATGGTGCGGTGTGTCGCCAATGACAAAGAAATTTTTGGGCAGCAAAGCGGGATCAATGCCGCTCCAACCCGGGAAGAACAAAGCGCGGCGTCCGGCCACCGCGCCTACGACAGCCGTGAGGAGTTTTTTCCGGTCGAATCCGCCCATGCTGCCGAAACCGACATAAATCGGCGGCTCTCCAGCGGAAAGAAATTCGGCCAAAGCGGCTGGCGGTTCCCAGGCACCGGAGTCTACAAACCATGCGCCGCATATTTGCCAGATCTCAGGCCAATCCGACGGTTGCTGCACAAGATGGCGCGACACACCATACAGCGTTGGAAAATCACGCCACATCTGCTGCCGCGGTGCTTGCCCGCACACTGTGCGACGCGCCTCGTTGATTCTGTTGCGAAATAGCCGCCATATCAACGCATTGACCGCATGATGGCTCAGCCGATTAAGCCAGCCGGGCATCTGCCAGGACGGCAGCAACGGAGAAGGAAACTCCCGGGTCGGAGATAACGGCCACAGACCCAAACCGATGGCGGATATATGCAAGTGTTCCGCCACCGATAACCCGACATAGCCCGTAATCCCTGAAGACAGAATGGCGTCAGAAGACGCAGCCTGTTCCACGATTTCTTTCATCCAGGCAACCGTGTTCTCGTCGGCAATGCGCGCAACCGCCTTGGCCATCTGCGTCACATCGCCGCTCTCCTTTATCAGCTCCGACAACACACCGCCCGGCCCGACCGTCGCCTTCATATCACCACTCAGTGCCTGCGCAGGAACTCCCTGCGCTTGCGCAGTTGCCAGCGTGGATCGGTCAGCCAAGAGTTGAACGTCATGACCCGCATTCAGCAAGCCACGACACAACCCGACCAGCGGACGGGTATCACCTTCGGTTCCGTATGTGACGACTGTGAATTTCATGGGTTTCTTCTGAGAACTAACGATTAGGCATCACTTTACTGGAGGCAAACATGCTTTGTATTCGAACTGCCATGAATGAATTTCATCCATCAGCATAGGCGGATAACCTTATTCATGCCTGCGAAGCGGGTGTATTCCGACATGGGCATAAGAATTCAGAACATTCCAGGAATTCTCCTTAAACTGTTGCAGTGCATCGAAGGCTTGGGGAGGTGCCTTTATCGATACGGTCTGAGTCATTATAAAATGGCAATGCAAAGATTTCGTGCAGTTTCGCTACCCGTTCCTTTGATATCACGGAAGATACCTTTTGATGTCCAGAGCTCCATGAAATACACCCAAAATATCAGTATCCTGTGACGATCGTAGCAAGTATGCAATGCGATAATGACCGTAGTACAGAACTCTGACTTCCCCTTCGGATTCAGCGCGATATTTCTGTCCAATTTCCGGGAAATGATACAGAACTTGAGTCTTCTCAAAAATTCCTGTCACAACTTTCGAAGCCGTTGCCGGATTATCTTCCGCAATATAATCATAAATATCATGGAGCCAGCGCTCCGCTTCTTCAGTCCAAACTATTTCTGCCATGCACGAATTCGCTGTTCTATCTCGCCATTAGAAATAACCCATCCCTGCCGGGAATCTTCAAGGCCGCGCGCCACCATTCTTTCGAATGCCAACTCCCGCATGATTTCTTCATAAGTGGCGTCTTCCGGTTGCGCCTGAATCACTTCAGCCATTTTCTCTTTCGCATTGAACATACCAACCTCCGTGATGTACTGAATTCTTGCTTACCTTTACTGTTTCAATAGCTTTTCCTATCCTACTCCCAAATCACCATCTTGAAGCGTTCTTTAACGATGCCAAAATAGTTACATTTCCAATCGCTTTGCGCAAAGAAATCCAAATGATGCCATTGGTCTTTCCGTTTCAGGATGCTGGCCGCCGCATCGTCCCAATCCGTAGCTGCGAATTTAGCCTCTAACTGTTGCTTGCGTACCGCTACTTCGTCAAAATCAAAACCGTCGTATTCCCAGTGCAATACTTCAAATACGTTGCCGGCACGATCCACATAATCCATACTGAAATCCAGTCCCCACTTGGGGCGCATCTTGATGATTTTATAGACCAAAGGATTTGTCTGCGCCCATCGTTCGAGTTGTTCCAGCGCTTCCCCGCTATAGCCTTTCCGTTCGAACAACAAACTGTGGTTAAGCACAGCTCCCTCCATCCGCTCCGGTTGCGTAAACCAGGGCGCTTTTAAGGCGCGCCGATGTTCCCGATGCGCTTTAGCAGGCGTCAAGTTCATTATGGCATAGCGCTGTTCCAAATCCGTCAGGTCGTAGCCGTTTTGATCAAAAAGCGCAAGCTCATGGGCTGTGGGGGAATCCAAACTTTCAAGCGGTTGATTCCAATAGCCTTGGGGATTCAATTGATTGTTGGTTAAATCTAAGTAACACATGGGTACAAAAAATATTTTCCAGTTAACAGGTTAACAAAAACTATCAAGATTTGATGTGCGATTTCCCATACAATTCACGCAATTCATTCTTAGCTCTTTCCAACACATCCCGCTGCTGCGCGGACAAATGCTTTCCCGCCCGGTTGATATAAAAATTGAGCATCGACATCGCCGCTGCAAACGGTGCAGCCTTACGCCGCTGACTGTTGTCAGCGGAATGCTTGAGCGACAACGCAATTTTGCGCGGATCATCCCACGAAAAAACACCGGGCTCAAGATCCAATGCGTTGCTGGTTCCGGTGACTTGTTGCGACCAATGGCGTGGGTTGTTTTGAGGCATTGGACTTAGGTTGCGGTTAATTTAATAGCATAAAGCGATATATCACAATCGTATTGCAACTTATCTGAAGTTTCCCAATCTTGCAACATCCAGAAATTCAGCACCTTTTTGCGCATTCATTTTCGAATCAAATGGCAATACTCCCAGCAACGGGCAGTCCAGCCGTTGCTTCAGCGTCGCAATATTTTGCGCCAAAACCAACATCTGCGGATCGATGCAATTTGCCACCCATCCAACCAATGTCAGGCCGGCAGTCCGTATTGCCTGGGCTGTCAGCAACGCGTGATTCAGACAACCCAAACGCATGCCGACCACTAATATCACCGGCAAATCGAGTATTCTTGCCAAATCCGCTCCCGTCTGATGTTGACTGAATGGCACCAGAAACCCTCCGACACCTTCCACAATAACGATCTCGGCCTGCTTACTTAATTCGAGATAGGCTTGATGAATGACTGCCAAATCAATTTCTGTGCCCGCTTGTTGCGCGGCGAGATGCGGGGAAATCGGTGGATCGAATGCGTAAGGATTGATTTGCTGGCGGGTAATATTCACATTGCTTGCGGCCAATAGTTGCTCGACATCCAACCACTTTCCGTTTTCACTCCCGGCGGCAATCGGTTTCATGCCAACTACTTTTTTACCTTGCGCAGCAAATGCGTGCAACAGAGCACAACTAACGGTGGTTTTACCGATGCCGGTATCGGTTCCGGTGACAAAAAAACCCGCAGCCATAGAAACCAGTTAACCCATTAAACCCAGTTGCCTGCGGGTTTCCGGCGTCAACACGGAGCGGCGATCCAGCGGTTTCCAGGCATGACCGTAGACGACTTCAAACGTCGCAGGCAATTTGCCGTCACGGCGCAATTTTTCGTATGCACTGATCGCTTTTTGCCACTTGTTTTTCCCCATCAATCCCTGCCGCCTGCCAAGTAATACGTTATGTGCGCCGATGGCTTTTAAATCACGCATCACGCTGATGACGTCGGAATACGTCAGGGTGATATATTCCATGTCCATCACCGGTGTGGAAAAACCGTTGTGCACCAGCAAATCGCCGATATCGTGCATGTCGATGAAGCGGTTGACGTGGCTGAAGGTATCGGCTTGCGCAAAGGATTGACGCAACTCCTTCAGCGTATCCGGGCCGAAAGTGCTGAACATCAGCAGGCCGTCGGTGCGCAGAATGCGGTACATTTCGGCGAATGTGTGTTCCAAGTCGTTACACCACTGAAACGCGAGGTTCGACCAGATCATACCGACGCTTGCATTTTTAAACGGAATTTGTTCAATATCGGCGCATACATAATCCGTGCGTTGCTGCGACGGCAATAGGCGTTGCCACCAGGCGGTATTGGGGCGCGCATGCGACAGCATCGCCCAGGCGATATCGACAGCGATCAATTGGCTGGCAGGATAACGTTTAGCCAACTGTTGGCTGCCGTAACCCGTGCCGCTACCGGCATCGATAATCACATCGGGCCGATATTTGATGTATTCCAGGCGTGACAGCATGCGATTGCTGATCTCGCGTTGCAGCACCGCTGCCTGGTCGTAGCTGTCGGCGGCACGTTCAAACGCGGTGCGTAATTGTTTTTTATCAAGCGTGTGTTCGGAATTCATTGAGGCAAGTCACAAATTGTTCAGGATACGATAAAAACGGTGCGTGGCCGCAGTGCGGAAACATCACCCGTTGCGATTGCGGCAATTGTTGATGCATCCAGTCGGCAGCGGCCGGATGAGTAATCACGTCATTTTCACCGTGCAATAATAAGACCGGTTGCCGGATCGCGCTAATGCGGTCGCGTAAATCGCTATGCTGCAAAATCTTCAAACCTTTCTCCAATGCGCCGGGATCCGGCTCGGCGCGCTGAAAAAAATGCTTGCGCAGTTGCGACAGGATCTTGCTTGCATCGCGGTCACCACTCATTTGCAGCGTCAGGAAACGGTTGATCGTGGTGGCATAATTGAGTTTCAGATTTTCCAGGAAAAGCTGAAGTAATTTGCGTTCCATGCCCGATTCCCAATCGTCGCGCTTGGCAAAACACGGGGTGGTGGAAATCAGCACTAGCTTCTGCACGCGTTCCCGTTCACGTAGCGCCAACTCGATGGCGATCTGTCCACCCAACGACCAACCACCTAATATACAACGTTCAGGCAGAATTTCCGTGATGATGTCGACCAGATGATCCAATGTCCCCGGTTCACGCGCAGGACTCAAACCATGCCCGGGCAAATCCACCAGATGCAAACGAAACTGCTGACTCAATTGCTCGCGAACACTGCTCCATATGCCGCTGTGCATCGCCCAGCCGTGCAATAGAACCAGATCGGGGCCTTGCCCCACGGTTTCGATATGCAACTGCATCATGATACTGCCAGCTCGTGCAAGGCTTGTGTCAACCGCAGGATATCATGCGGTTGATGCGCAGCAGACAACGAGATACGCAATCGCGCCATGCCCTGCGGCACCGTCGGCGGGCGGATTGCCGGCACCAAAATGCCGCGTTCGCGCAGCCCCTGGCTGATGCGCACGGTTTCGGCATTGCCCCCGATCAACAGCGGCTGGATCGGCGTACTGGAAGGCAGTAATTGCCACGGCGATGATTGCAACGCCTCCTTCAATTGTGCAATGTTTCGCGCCAATGCATCGCGCCGCCACTCATCTTGTTCAATCAGCCGCAAACTTGTCGATAATGCGTGCGATAACAATGACGGTGTAGCCGTCGTATAGATATAACTGCGCGCGGATTGGATCAAGGTTTCGATGACTTCCGTTTGCGCCGCAACGAATGCACCGAATACACCGGCGGCTTTGCCCAGCGTTGCCATGTACACGACGTTCGGCGAATGTTGCTTGGGATGATCGGGCATAAACAAACTGCCCCGTCCCTGCTTGCCCAATACACCAAAACCATGTGCATCATCCAGTAACAACAACGCATGATACTGCTCGCATAAGGCGACCAGCTGAGGAACCGGCGCAATATCGCCTTCCATGCTGAATACTGCATCAGAGATTACCAGCTTGCGCCGCGCATTCGAAGTTGCCAGATGTTGTTCCAAAGCAGCAAGATCGAGATGTGGGTAGCGAATGAATTTCGCTCGTGACAATAAGGCCGCGTCATTCAGCGAGGCATGATTCAGTTTATCGGCAAAAATCGCATCTTCACGCCCCACTAAGGCAGTGACGACACCGATATTCGCCATATAGCCGGTGGAAAATAACAACGCTTTGGGGAAACCGCTAAATTGTGCCAGCACCTGCTCCAAATCATGATGCGCAGTGGAATGACCATTGATCAGATGCGAAGCGCCTGCACCGACACCATAGCGTTGTGCGCCTTCGCAGGCTGACTGGATTAAGTCCGGATGGTTGGCCAAACCCAGATAATCATTGCTGCTGAATGCCAGATAGTCGCAACCATCAATAGTGATGTGACTTGCTTGCGGACTTTCCACGACTTGCCGGAAGCGCCGCAGCCCTTGTTGCTCACGGACACGCAGCTGTTCAGCCAGGTCTGGAAACATGGTTTACAGCATTACAACGCGTGAAGTCCCAATTTATCCAGCAATGCCCGGTCATGATCCGTTTCCGGATTTCCCGTCGTCAACAGCTTGTCGCCATAAAAGATGGAATTGGCACCTGCAAGAAAACACAGCGCTTGCACGGCTTCGGACATTTCCTGCCGGCCTGCGGACAAACGCACCATGGCTTTGGGCATGGTAATCCGTGCAGCAGCGATGGTGCGTACAAATTCGAGCGGATCAAGCGCTGCGGTGCCGTACAGTGGCGTACCCTGAACCTGCACCAAATGGTTGATCGGCACCGATTCCGGATACGGATTCAGATTGGCCAATTGCGCAATCAATCCAGCGCGCGACTGGCGGGTTTCTCCCATGCCGACGATACCGCCGCAACATACATTAATACCGGCATTGCGCACTTCCTGCAATGTGTCCAGACGATCCTGATACTGCCGCGTGGTAATGATTTCTTCATAATATTCCGGCGCCGTATCGAGATTATGGTTGTAATAATCCAGACCGGCTTCACCGAGTTGTTCCGCCTGACCGGGTTTCAACAAGCCCAGTGTAGCGCAGGTTTCCATCCCCAGTGATTTGACCGCGCGCACCATTTCGGTCATTTTCTCGATGTCGCGTTGTTTCGGACCGCGCCACGCGGCACCCATGCAGAACCGCGAAGCACCTTTGGCTTTTGCGGCAGCCGCGGCGGATACCACGTCATCGAGCGACAGCATGTCCTGACTCTCAACACTGGTATGATAGCGCGCCGCTTGCGGACAATAGCCGCAATCTTCGGGGCAACCGCCGGTTTTTACGGAAATCAGCGTCGATAATTGCACACCGTTGGCATCATGATGCTGACGATGCACACATTGTGCGCGATAAATCAGATCGTTAAACGGCGCGTCCAATAATGCCTCGATGTCCGCCACGCTCCAATATGTCGAGTCTTCCGATTTTCCGGTTATACTGATTGAGTTATTTTGTGTTTCGTGCGTTGTAAGTGAATTGTAATTCATGCCGATTTACCTGTCGTTCCGTTCAAATGGACAATGGATCATTTCAATTGCCGATAACCTTGGATGATCAAGGATTCAATGCACGCTGTCAATTTTTCCGCCATGCATTTTTTAATAACTGATTAATTACCGTGCAAATCTTCACCCGGAAAAATTGCGTACTGTGTGGAACTGCCGCCAACCAGGATGTATGCAACCCATGCATGACTCACTTGCCGCAACTGCCGGATAACCATTGCCCCATTTGTCTGTGGCCGGTGCCAACAGCGGAAATATGTGGTGCTTGCTTGAAAAAACCGCCGGCTTTCACACGTACCATTGCGGCATTGCGCTATACCTTTCCGATTGATGCGCTGATCCAGTCGTTCAAATATCAAGCCAATCTGGCTATCGCGCCGATTCTTGCTGACTTGCTCATCAAAAAACTAACCGCAATAGAAACGCGCGCAGATGTCATCATACCGATGCCGCTACACCCGATCAGGCTGCGCGAACGTGGCTTTAATCAGGCGATGGAAATCAGCCGCTATATCTCGAAGCATATGGGAATCATGATTCTGCCAGACAGTTGTAGCCGCATCAAACATACATTGCCACAAACCGGATTACCCTGGAAAGACCGTCAGAAAAACATTCACAAGGCGTTTAGCTGTAAAATTGATCTGTCGGGCAAGCATGTCGCGGTAGTTGATGATGTGATGACAACCGGTGCCACATTGAACGAATTGGCGAAGACGCTACATCAACAGGGCGCTGCTGAAATCAGTAATTGGGTAGTTGCCCGAACGCTATCCGAGGTCCATCAAACCGGTCCTTACGCGGTGTAAAAAACCATTTTCATAAGTCCTATGTTTAACATTATTCTCCATCAACCTGAGATTCCACCCAATACGGGCAATATTATTCGCCTGTGCGCCAATACCGGCATGCAGTTGCATCTTGTGAAGCCATTGGGGTTTCCGCTGCAAGACAAGCAGTTATTGCGTGCCGGCCTGGACTATCACGAATTTGCCCGGATCAAAGTGCATGAAAATTGGCTGAATTGCAGTCAAAGTTTACAGGGACATCGCGTGTTCGCGGTGACTACCAAGGGAAAACAGCGCTACGAC
Source organism: Nitrosomonas sp. (assembly GCF_024282095.1). Classification (GTDB taxonomy): domain Bacteria; phylum Pseudomonadota; class Gammaproteobacteria; order Burkholderiales; family Nitrosomonadaceae; genus Nitrosomonas. The sequence continues at coordinate 25,992 of NZ_JAMWZS010000020.1, read as the reverse complement.
AAAGTTGCCTATGCCGCGGGAGATGCTTTTTTATTCGGTGCAGAAAGTTGCGGTTTACCCATGCACCTATTGGAAACGTTTCCGGAGTCTCGGCGTATTCGAGTCCCCATGGTTGCAACCAGCCGCAGTCTGAACTTATCCAACGCTGTCGCCATTATCGCTTATGAGGCATGGCGTCAGGCTGGATTTCCATCGGGACAATAAATCGTTACTGCAGGTTGAGATTCTCGCTCAAGATGCGTGGCGTCACAAAAATCAATAGCTCGCGCTTGTTATCCACCCTGGTCGTATTGCGGAAAACATTGCCCAGCACCGGAATATCACCCAACATAGGCACCTTATTGACGATCAGATTCTCAGTGCGATCAAAAATACCGCCAATCACGACAGTGCCACCATTTTCCACCAAAACTTTGGTCGTGACTTGCTTGGTATTAATCGGTGGCGGCAGGAATTGATTAATCGCCGTGCCAATTTTGTCCTGATTGACATTTAATTCCATATCAATCTGACCATTGTAGGTAATCAATGGCTTTACCTTTAATCTGAGTGTTGCATCCATAAAACGGATACTGGTAGCACCGCTACTTGTCGCTTGCTGATACGGCACCCGGTCACCCTGCTCAATAATGGCTTCGATGCCATGCGCGGTTACCACACGAGGACTTGCAATAATCCTCCCCCTCTGATCAGTTTCCAAAGCAGATAGCTCGAGATTAATCAAACGGCCGTTGTTAATTTTCAATAAACTCAATCCCAATGCTGCAGGCCCGCCCAGCAATCCAACCCCAGCAGCAGCAGGCAGATTGACATTCAAATTGCCCCCACCACCCGCTGAACCGCCTGCGGCCAAGGCGCTTGAGTCTGCCAAATTGCCTGAAATTCCCAGCCCCTGACCACCCACATTCGTTGAATTTTGTATACCAAAACGTGCACCCAGATTTCGGCTGAATGTTTCAGTCGCTTCAACGATACGCGCCTCAATCATGACTTGTCTTTCAAAAACATCTAAGCGCTGTATACGTTTTCTGATCTCGGTTAATCTGACAGGAATATCAGTTACCGTGACCGTATTACTGATTTCATCTAAATTAACCGTACCGCGCTTACTAAGCATTCCTTCAAACGATATGGAGTTCACTCTGCGATGATTCAGGTGGAAAATTTCTGTACGTAGCGGCTCCATTTCAGTTACCTGCAACTGTGCTTCCAGATCCAGTAATTCTCTGTCCGCCATTTCTTTACGCGGCGCTACAAAAATGACGTTTCCCGTTTTGCGCTTATCCAGGCCATGCACTTGCAACACAATATCCAGCGCCTGATCCCAGGGAACATCCTTTAGCCGTAAGGTAAGATTTCCACTGACAGAATCACTGGCGATAATATTAAGATTGGTAAAGTCGGCAATGACTTGTAATATCGCTCTTACTTCTACGTCTTGAAAGTTAAGTGATAATCGCTCACCCGTATAGCCACCATTGATTCGCTTTCTTTTTTCCAATTCTTCTTCGCTATCCGTCAGCGCACGCACTTCCAGAATAAACTGTGAGCCGGATTGACGTGCAGAGTGCTCCCATCGGCCACTGGATCTAACAATCATGAGGACATTGTCGCCCTTCTTGGAAGTTTCAACAGTACTGACAGGTGTCGCAAAATCCACAACATCCAATCGCCTTCTCAGGCTGCTGGGTAGCGAAGTATCGACAAACTCGACAAAAACTTCATCGCCTTGCTGTTGAACATCAACACCAGCATTAACTTTCGTCATATCAACGACGATACGGCCTTCGCCATTTGTTCCACGCCGGAAATCTATATCGCGCAAGCTATTCATCTGCTTATTGGGGGTGTCTTCAGCAAATCGAACAGCTGCATTCACTACTTGATTCTCAGTTACCGCAACAAGCCGGATAAACAGCGTATTGTCTATCGCACGAATATCGTGCCGCATTAGTTTTGATAAATTCAACACCACACGGGTCCGATCTCCAACCTGTACGATATTGATGCTGCGCAAATCACCTTCTGCAGCTTCTTGGATATTCTTACCCATGCCATTGGCAACCTGGTAAAAATCAAAATAAATACGAAAAGGATTACTGAGTGAAACACCCATTGGAAGGGCTGGCAATGGGCGATCTAGCGCTAATTTGGCAACTACTTCACCATTCTGGATGTTAGAAATATCGATTGACCGAATATGATTACTATTTTGAGGTGTCTCTGAAAGCTGAATCTCTTCAGCAAAAACCGTGGTAACAAAAAAAATCAACAGCGCTGCTATTCCCAACCCTAGAATATTTATTTTCATTGTCGATAGCTACATGGTCCTATTTCTAATTCTTCAGCATGAGTGCACTAGTCCGCTCAGTCCATTCATTCACGCCCCCCTGTACAATTTCCACCAGCTTAACTTCCGCTTCTGAAATATGATCGATTTTCCCAAAATTCTGCCCCAAATAATTGCCTTTCTTAACGCGATGCAATGTGCCATCTGGAGATTTTATCAAAGCAAAGATCGACTCTTCCCGTTGCAGTGAACCAACCATCGATAAACTCTCCAACGAATAAGATTCCAACACTTCCTTGCTGCGATTTAAGTCTGGTTGAATGCCACTCATTGTATTCTGCGCTTGATCACTTTTACGTGGCAAAAATGGATTGGGAATATCAAAAGCCTGATATGTGAAATGCTTATAGGGTTTAACTTCCGGTAGTGGATCAATCTGCCCATGTAAACCATTACCTGAATCATTAATAAATGTTTCCAGATCACTATAACCATTCTGACTACAAGCCGTTATCATCATCACTGAAATAATCAGTAGTACTAGTAGGAATATGTTTCTAATCATAATTCATTTTCCTCCAGTCTGCTTTGCTATTTCTTCTTCATCCAGATAACGAAATGTTTTTGCAACGGCATCCAGTACCAATTTCCCATCAGTTCCAGGTGTTATGCCAATGTTGTTCAATGTTACAATCCGTGGTAATTGTGCAACATCGCTGACAAATGCGCCAATATCATGGTATCCGCCGATCACACGTATTGAAATTGGCAGCTCGGCATAAAATGCATTGATAGTTTCATTAGCGGCCGGTTTAAACAACTCAAACTGTAACCCTCGACCTAAACCTGCTTGATTAACATCGACTAATAGCGCTTCCATTTCTGATTTATCCGGCAATTGCCTCAACAAAGCAGTTAATGAGTGTTCAATATCCTTTAACTGCTGACGCAAAGCCGGCAAATTCACAGCACTTCTTTTTTTAGCCAGATAAGTAGTTTTTAATGTTTCTTCTTGGGCTTGGGCATCCTCCAGTAATTTAACCTGTTCTTCCCAAACGAAAAAATAGCCTGCAAATATAATGGCAACAAACAAAATCACCAGCGCACTCACCTTAAATGCAACTGGCCAACTTCCTGCATTATTTATGTCAAGCTGACGTAATTCGATAAGTAGATTCATTGCGACACATTCTTAAGTTAAGTTTGTCTGATTGAGTTGAGGAATAAATTCTATAATTCATCAATAGCTGTACGCTTGAGCTTTACCTTCATATTAAATTCGTTTTGGCGTGCATTGTTTACAGTAATCGCTTTAATCTCTATCAACAATGCGGATTCTAGATGTGGAGAAGATTCGAGATTACGCATCAACGTAGAAACCCACGCATTCGATTGCGCGTACCCTACCAGATTAATATCGTGATCCACCTGTTTTACACTCTGCAGATACACACCATCCGGCAGCAATCTCACTAGCTGATCCAATAAATGAACAACTTCAGACCGACTATGCTGCAATGTCTCAACAATTTTTTTGCGTGCCAATAATTCTTTGGTACGCGCCTTTATTTCTCTAATTTCAGCAATTTCTTTGTCCAAAATAGCAGTCTGGTCATTCAAATACTGATTGCGACCATTCTGATATTCTATTTCTCCAGCGATTATCGTATATACCCCCCAAACGACAAGGATGCCCAGCAAACTGACCAGCCCCGCCAGCACTGCAATTTGCTGTTGTTGCGCCTTGCGCTTTAATTCACGATGAGGTAGTAGATTAATTCGTATCATGATGGATCAAAGCTTCGCAATGCCAAGCCGCAGGCAATCAACAAGGAAGATGCGTCTAAGTTAAGTTGTCTCGCAATAATACGACTCGATAATTCCATATTTGAGAAAGGATTAACAACGAAAGTACTCACTTGTGTACGTGACGCGATAATTTCTTTAAGACCTGGAATCACTGCACATCCACCTGCTATAAAAATATAATTGACCTCGGTATATTGGGTCGACGTGTAAAAAAATTGAATCGCCCGCATCACTTCTATCGCTAATGTTTCACAGAATGGTTGCAAAACATCTGTTTTATAGTTATCAGGTAAATTCCCACTGCGTTTGGCAATTTCCGACTCTTCCGACGAGAGATTAAATTGATTACCAATCTCCTGCGTCAACTGGTTACCGCCAAATGGCTGATCTCGTGTATATACCGGTTCACCATTGTGAAAAACATTAATTTTCATGACAGTTGCGCCAATATCAACCAATGCAATCACTTGATCCTTACCACCTTCGGGTAACTGACCGAGCGTTAATTCAAATGCCGCTTGCGCCGCATAAGATTCAACATCCATGACTATTGCTTTCAGACCGGCCGATAAAGCAGCGGCCACTCGATCTTCCACTTTTTCTTTACGCGATGCGGCAATCAGGACTTCAACCTCTTCTGGACTGTTTGGCACCGGCTTAACCACCTGAAAATCTAGGTCAATCTCATCCAGCGGAAAAGGAATGTATTGACTGGCTTCATTTTCAACCTGAAAAGCTAAATCTTCTTCACGCTGACCGGCTGGTACAATGATCTTCTTAGTAATTACATCGGTGACCGGTAGTGCGAGCGCCACGCTCTTTTGACGTGTTCCCATACGCTTCCATCCACGTTGCAGACATTCGCCCACTGCTTCTAAATTAACAATTCCGCCATCCAGCATTGCATCCGCCGGCATAGGCTCAATTGCGTAGCGTTCAATGCAATAGGCTTGATTTCTCTTGCCAGTCATTGATAATTCGACCATTTTCACAGATGAAGAACTGATATCCACCCCTATTAACCGAGGCGATTTCATCCTAAAAAAGTCTAGACTGAGATCCAAATTTTCCTTGAACATTGGTTTGTAAGAAGTAATACTCGCAGATTATTAAATTACCCAATTAACGCTAAATATATGTAAACTACCCGTTTCGCTAAATTTATAGAATAGATTAAACAACTTACTTGTGAAGTAGATTCTGACAGAGTTGACAAATTCTTATCCTAAGAAAAACAGCATATATTGCCCCTATAATTGTAAATTGATGTTTGTTCACGCCATTTAATTAAATCCATTTTCATGTTCGCTCGTTGGCTTTATTATTTTTTTGTTACTCTGTCCGCATTAGGTTTGATTGGTGTGCTACTAGCCGGATTTGCTGCGCTGGTCATCTATTCCAACCTACCATCACTGGATACATTGACTGATTATCGTCCTAAGATTCCATTGCGCATATACAGCGATGAAGGTCTACTCATAGGAGAATTTGGCGCGGAACGCAGAAACGTTGTAAAAATCTCTGAGGTGCCGGAGCATCTCAAACAAGCGATCCTTGCAGCAGAAGATGATCGTTTCTATGAACATGGCGGTGTTGATTATCTGGGTGTATTGCGCGCCGCCCATTCAAATTTCTCAGCGGGGAGTGTGCGTCAGGGTGCCAGCACCATCACCATGCAAGTGGCGCGAAACTTTTTTCTAACAAGAGAAAAAACACTGACAAGGAAATTCAGTGAGGCGCTGCTGGCCTTCAAAATTGAGCATAACCTGAGTAAAGACAAGATCCTGGAGCTTTACATCAATCAAATTTATCTCGGTCAACGCAGTTATGGTTTTGCGGCAGCAGCGCAAACGTATTTCGGAAAATCGCTACAGGAAATCAATGTGGCTGAGGCCGCTATGTTGGCAGGATTACCCAAAGCGCCTTCTGGTTATAACCCAATCAGTAATCCTAAACGCGCCAAAAGTCGGCAAATCTATGTACTGGGTCGGTTGCACAAGCTCAATCACATCTCAAGCGAAGAACTCAGTGCATTAGAAAAACAACCCATTCCCATTAAAAAGCAATCAACAGTCTTTGCAATGCCTGCTGACTATATTTCTGAAATGGTTCGTCAAGTCATATATGATCGTTACCAAGAAGAAGCATATAGTAAGGGCATCAAAGTCTATACGACTATCCGCCAGCTGGACCAAGAAGCTGCCTACCATGCGCTGCGAAAAAATATCATTGATTATGACAGACGTCGTGGTTACCGTGGCCCTGAAGCCTATATCGATTTATTGAAGTATGGCACCAACCAGGAAAAAACGCTTGATGATGCATTGGATGAAGTCAGCGATAGCGATGATGCTTACGCAGCGATTGTATTAGCCGCCAAATCCAATGCAGTACGAGCTTATCGGAAAGGTGGAGAAACTGTTGAGATTACAGGTGAAGGGCTTAAATTTGCACAAAAATTTCTAAGCGACAAAAAAGAAGCTGGAAAAAAATACATTACCCCCGGTGCATTAATTCGTATACAAAAAGATAAAAAGAATGCATGGCATATCGTTCAACTCCCGGAAATAGAAGCTGCCCTTGTTTCTCTTGATCCCAATGATGGTGCTATCCGTGCTTTAATCGGTGGATTTGATTTTCATAAAAATCAATTCAATCACGTCACACAAGCATGGCGCCAACCCGGCTCCAGCTTTAAACCTTTTATTTATTCCGCAGCTTTGGAAAAAGGCTTCACGCCGGCCACAATTATCAATGATGCACCACTCTCATTTAGTGCAACCCAGACAGGGAGTCAATTATGGGAACCCAAAAATTTTGATGGCAAATTTGAAGGGCCTATGCGTATGCGTACTGCATTAGTCAAATCGAAGAATCTCGTGTCGATCCGAATATTGCAAGCCATCGGCATTCAGTATGCTCAGGATTATATTACCCGATTTGGCTTTGAAGCCAATCGCCATCCTCCCTATTTACCCATGGCATTAGGTTCAGGTTCGGTTACACCAATGCAAATGGCTGTCGGATATGCCATTTTTGCAAATGGCGGTTTTCGTGTTGCGCCTTATTTTATAAAGCGTATTGAAGATGAGAAAGGTAATACGCTTGAACAATTCCAACCTGTAACCGTCTCAAATGGCGCCAAGCGGGTCGTCGATCCACGTAATGCATTTATCATGACTAGCATGATGCAAGATGTGATCAATCATGGTACAGCTATTAAAGCCAAACAACTGGGGCGTACCGATTTGGCAGGAAAAACCGGAACTACCAGTAATTTTGTCGATGCCTGGTTCTGCGGCTTTCAAAAAGATCTGGTGACAATTGCCTGGACAGGATACGATGAACCGAGATCATTAGGAAATAACGAAACCGGGGGACGTGTTGCATTGCCAATTTGGATGGATTACATGGGTCCGGTGCTAAAAGGTATTCCAATGGCAGAATACAAACTCCCTAATGGGATCCTTGCAACAAAAATCAATTCATCAACAGGATTTCGGGAATCTGCCGGAGATGTAGTCGAATATTTTTTTAACGAACAGCTTCCGCCACTTTCAGACTCTCCATCCCTTATTGATCAAGCCCCCAAAGTCACAAGAGATTTAAAAGATCAATTGTTCTGATATCAATTCTTCTTTAACCAACTTGCAGCTTCTATTGCATAATAAGTTAAAATCCCATCTGCACCAGCGCGCTTAAATGCAAGCAAGGATTCCAACACACAAGCTTCTTCATTTAACCATCCGTTAAGTGCAGAAGCTTTGAGCATGGCATACTCACCACTGACTTGATATACAAATGTCGGTGCACCATATTGATCTTTGATGCGACGCACAATATCCAAATAAGGCATCCCAGGTTTAATCATCACCATGTCAGCACCTTCGTTGAGATCCAACCCAACTTCCCATAACGCCTCATCTGAATTTGCAGGATCCATTTGATAGGTATATTTATTACCCGCGCCAAGGTTTGCTGCAGATCCAACCGCATCACGAAATGGCCCATAAAAACTCGAAGCATACTTAGCTGAATAAGCCAGGATACGCGTATGAATGAATTGTTGACTATCCAAAGCACTCCGAATCGCTGCAATACGTCCATCCATCATATCGGATGGTGCCACTACATCCGCACCGGCTTGCGCATGCACCAATGCCTGTTGGCAGAGAACACTGACAGTTTCATCGTTCATGACGTAACCGGATTGATCAATTAAACCATCTTGGCCATGGCCTGTATATGGATCCAGTGCCACATCCGTAATAATCCCCAATTCAGGGAAATTCCTTTTTAATTGCCTGATTACTTTTGGCACTAATCCATCAGGATTATATGCTTCGCTAGCCGTAAGATTTTTATGTTCGGTACTAATAACCGGAAAAATAGCAATTGCAGGAATGCCTAGCTGTAAGCATTTCTCAGCTTGCATCATTAAATTATCAACACTCTGTCTTACTACACCAGGCATTGACGCAACATGCTCAATCTGGTTTTTCCCATCTAATACAAAAACCGGATAGATCAGATCATCGACTTGAAGGCAAGCTTCTCGTACAAGGCGACGAGAAAACTCATCACGCCGCATGCGACGCATCCTTCTTTGAGGAAATTGGCTATGAGAAAACATAATCGGAAAATGAAATAAATAAATAAAATTTTTAAAAAATAACTTTGGGAACTTATTAGGTGATTATATCCTCTTATAAAGGGACGGTCTTGATCGTATCCCCTGTCTTCCCTCCCTGAGACAGGGCCTTAAGTGATATTAAGGCAGCTCCCCCCGGTTTTACTCCCCTTTAGCCGGGGGGTTTTTTATATATAGCAGTATATAAAAAACTCACAACTTCTAACTATTCCGCAGCCAGCCATTAATAACATTGCTTGCGTCTTCAACACCTGTAGTTGCTAAGCTAGAAAACAACTGAACGGTACAGTGTGGATACGCATCTTTGATATACAAGTTTACATCTTTTAAAGTATTATTTGCTTGCTGCTTGCTCAGTTTATCAGCTTTTGTCAATAAAATATGAACTGCCTTTCCAGTTGGTGCAAACCAATCGAGCATTTGGGTATCTAGAGATTTAAGTGGGTGACGGATATCCATTATCAATACTAACCCTTTGAGTGACTCACGTGTTTGCAGATAGTTACTTAATAATTTCTCCCAGTGTTCACGAATAGGATGCGGAACCTTGGCATACCCGTATCCCGGCAAATCAACAAGAAACTGTTCAGCATCCAATTTAAAAAAGTTAATATGTTGAGTACGGCCTGGCGTTTTACTGACAAAAGCCAAACGATTTCGATTAGCCAGCGTGTTAATGACACTTGATTTGCCAGCATTAGATCTCCCAGCAAATGCAACCTCAATACCCGAATGTTGTGGCAAATCTCGAGCATCATTCACCGATGTATAAAAAACAGCATTCTGAAATTGAGACATAAAAAACACTTTATTGAAAATTAAAAGGAAGATTCCTTATTTAATCGAAGATCGTTAGCAATTATAACTAATCCATCCAGCACTAAATTTTCGACAATCATAATTGGAATCTTAATAAAAGGTATAAGGCTAGAAGCACCTCCTCCACTCATGATACAGGTTTCAACTGGATGATCTTGTTGTAATGAAAGTAAGTTGTACATTCGCTCAATGGCTCCCACTAGGCATTGGATTACACCACTTTGAATTGCATCATTGGTATTTTGCGGAAAATTTCTATAACTTCCAGCGTCGGCTTTTATCAATTGTGTACCTGATAATAGGCTATTAAGCATCAAGTGCATTCCCGGCATAATGATCCCCCCCAAGAATTTGCCTGAATCCGAAAGTGCATCGATAGTCACAGCAGTACCAACATTAATAACCAAACAAGCATGATGCCGAATTTCCCAAGCAGCGATTAAGGCAGCCCATCGATCACTGCCTAATTGTGCGGGATTTGCATAACCATTCAAAACATCGCACTGAAATGCTTGTGCGACAACCCAATGCGTTCTGGTTGACCAAATTGAAACGATTATATCGAGTTGACTTCGCGTAATAGCACGCGCGACATGTGAAATAACAATCAATGTCGGCTTAGGTAAGTCAGAAAATTCTTCTTTTAAGGTAGATATTTCACTATAAAGAACTTTACCTTTCTGGATCCATAGATTATCAGCATATAAACCCCATTTAATATATGAGTTTCCAGAATCTATCGCTAATATATAAGCCATAAGATCATCATCGTCACTTCATGCGCAAAGAAACGTCTCCGACATTATAAGAATTCCTACCCGCAGCAGTTACTAAAAATAGCGCCCCATCATCATTGATGCCATCAGCAATACCTTCAATTACCGAACCATTAGGCAAAGTGAGATAAACTTTTTCACCTTCAAAAGCGTGGTAGCTTATCCATTCTTTCTTAAAATGTACAAAACCGTATTTCTCAAATGCAATTAAAATATCTCTCAGTTCTGATAATAATGCACCGAGTATCACATTGCGATCAATATAATCACCAGTAATAGTAAATAAATCTGTAGCTTTTTGTTCAATAGCAGATTTAATCTTTTCGGAGAGATTAAAATTAATACCAACACCGATTACAGCACAAGAAGAACCAAGTACTTCGCCACGAAGCTCAATTAGAATACCAGCCAATTTATAGCGATGAAACAAGATATCATTAGGCCACTTAAGACTCACATCTTTAATAGAAAAAGAATTAAGAACACGAATTATCGCAATGCCAATCACCAAACTTAAGCCTGATAACTCATAGATACTATAGTTAAAATGCCATCGCAACGAGAATGTAAGACTATCCCCCAAACCACTATACCATGTGCGACCTAGACGGCCACGTCCGGCCGTTTGTAATTCAGCAGCTACAACTAAAATATGAGTGTTTCTTTCTTGCTGTATCTCTAAATTCTTAAGTAGGAAATTATTTGTAGAATCAATAGAATCAAGAATTATTAAATCAAAAAGCCTAGAATTAATATTAGAAGCTAAATTCCTCAATATTACGTCTGAGTTTAGCCAGCGAATGGGGCGCTCCCAGCGGTATCCTTTTCCACGGAGCTTAGTCAAGCAAATCCCTAAGGCATTGATACATTTTAAAGCTCTAGAAATCGTTTTGCGCGAACATTGAAAGTGCTCTACGATTGAAACACTGGAGTGAAATTTGCCATCACTTAGTAGGCGAAGTATCGAAATGGTATATATATTCATTTTAGTAGAATTCAAATATCAGAAAAATCCGAATCCTACTAATTCATTTTATCTCTTCAAAATAATTACAGTAGCAGAGTAATATCGATATGATCTCAATTAGCTATGGTAAATTCAGCTTATTCTTCACTTCCTTTAAGATTAGCTTCAGAAGTTTGCTCATTACTTGGTCTATCAACCAGTTCCACAAGCGCCATCGGAGCATTATCGCCTTTTCTAAAACCATATTTAAGAATTCTTAAATATCCACCAGGGCGAGTTTCATAACGCGGGCCCAGTTCAGAAAATAATTTAACTACGATTTCTCGATCCCGGAGTCTATTAAAAGCCAGCCTACGATTGGATAAGGAAGGTTTCTTTGCTAAAGTAATTACCGGTTCGACGTATCTTCTAAGTTCTTTTGCTTTTGGTAATGTAGTCTTAATAATCTCATGACGCAATAATGAATTGCTCATATTACGAAACATAGCAGCACGATGACTGCTTGATCGATTTAATTTTCTTAACGCATTATTGTGGCGCATGATTTATATCCTTAGCAATATTATCAAGATTTGCAGGTGGCCAATTATCTAATTTCATACCTAAAGTAAGCTCTCGGGCAGCTAGTACTTCTTTTATTTCATTAAGAGATTTTCTTCCTAAATTTGGAGTACGTAATAATTCTGCTTCCGTTCGTTGTATCAGATCACCTATGTAATATATATTTTCAACCTTAAGACAATTAGCAGATCTCACTGTAAGTTCTAAATCATCTACTGGGCGCAGCAAAATAGGATCAATTTGTGGAATGAGTGGCTGCTCCTTAGCAATAGGCGTGCTCTCTAAATCAGCAAAAATAGATAATTGCTGCACCAAAACTCGCGCAGCATAACGAATTGCCTCTTCAGGTTCAACAACACCGTTTGTCTCAAGATCCATAACAAGTTTATCAAGATCAGTTCTTTGCTCCACACGTGCGCTCTCGACTGTATAGCTGACACGTCTAATAGGACTAAACGATGCATCTAAAAAAATGGTACCTATTGCTTTCTCAGAGTTTTTATTTTTTCTCAGAGTAGCGGGAACATAACCGCGTCCCTTTTCTATTTTCAGTTGAATATCTAGCTTTCCATCTGTAGTTAAATGAGCAATTATATGGTCAGGATTCATAATTTCAACATCATGGCCGATTTCAATATCACCAGCTGTGACAATTCCTTTGCCCGTTTTCTTTAGAGATAGTATAGCTTCACTATTATTATGTAGCTTTAATACTATACCCTTAATATTCAATAAAATATCAACAATATCTTCTTGCACTCCATCAAGTGTTGAGTATTCATGAACAACACCAGCAATTTTAATCTCTGTAGGAGCATAACCTGTCATAGATGACAAAAGTATCCGCCGCAAAGCATTTCCTAAAGTATGTCCATATCCTCTTTCAAAAGGTTCCATAACAACTTTAGCATGCAGCGGTGATATATTTTGAACATCAATAATACGAGGTGTTAGTAATTCATTACCTTGCATAGTAAGGTCCCTTTGCGTAAAGCAAACCAATAAAAGATAAATTACTTAGAATATAATTCCACAACCAATGACTCATTTATTGATGTGGGTAGCTCTGAGCGATCTGGTTTAGCTTTAAAAATACCCTTCATTCCTTTAATATCCATTTCAATCCAAGTTGGAAAATTACGATTATCAGCTGCTTCTATGGCTGTTTTAATACGTAATTGGTTTTTAGCATTATCTGTAATCTGAATTGTATCGCCAGCTTTAACTAAATATGATGGCATATTCACGCGCTTACCATTAACAAGAATACAATTATGCCTTACTATTTGTCTCGCCTCAGCGCGTGAAGATCCAAAGCCCATGTGATAAGCAACATTATCAAGACGACTCTCAAGCAACTGCAATAAAATATTTCCGGTTATTCCTTTGTGTTTATCCGCGGTCTTATATATATTTCGAAATTGCCGTTCTAATATTCCATATATTTTTCTAACTTTCTGTTTCTCACGTAGTTGCCCACCATAATCGGATAATCTTCCTTTTTTCTGTCCATGTTGACCAGGCGGATAATTCCTTCTTTCAATTGCACATTTATCTGAGAAACATTTCTCACCTTTTAAAAATAATTTCTCGCCTTCTCGTCGACACTGTCTACATTTTGGTTCAATATTTCTAGCCAATGCATTCTCCTCAAATACGGCGTTTTTTTGGTGGTCGACATCCATTGTGTGGAACAGGTGTCACATCTGAAATACTCGTGATTTTAAAACCAGCAGCATTTAAAGCGCGAACCGCCGAGTCTCTACCGGGTCCGGGTCCTTTAATTCTAACCTCCAGGTTTTTAACACCGCAATCAATTGCAGTTTTACTTGCAGTTTCAGCAGCAACCTGAGCCGCAAATGGTGTGCTTTTGCGTGATCCTTTGAAGCCAACTCCACCTGAAGTAGCCCAGGAAAGAGCATTCCCTTGCCTATCAGTTATAGTCACTATGGTATTATTAAAAGAGGCATGAACATGCGCTATGCCTTCTGATACATTCTTTTTTATTTTTTTTCGTATGCGCGAAACAGCCTTAACCATAGAAGCAAAATCCCTTATTTTTTGAAATTAATTAAATGTATAACCAGAAATTATCTCGCTCGTATCGCTTTACGTGGCCCTTTACGCGTTCTAGCATTTGTACGAGTACGCTGACCTCGTACAGGGAGACCGCGTCTATGCCTTAAACCACGATAACACCCCAAATCCATTAGTCTCTTAATATTCATCGAAATCTCTCGACGCAGATCGCCTTCCGTTGTAAGCTTCGAAATATGATCGCGTAATTGATCAATTTCTTCATCTGATAGATCCTTGATCTTCTTATCCGTCTCGATTCCAGCAGATTGACAAATATTTTTAGAACATGACCTACCAATGCCATAAATTGCAGTCAACGCAATACTTACATGTTGATGATTCGGAATATTTACGCCAGCGATACGCGCCATTTGATTTTCCTGTATTAATAATTAAATTATGTAGTAGTTAGCCTTGCCGCTGCTTATGGCGAGAATCTTTACAAATTATACGAACAACTCGATTTCGGCGGATTATTTTACAATTTCTACAGAGTTTCTTTACAGATGCGCTTACCTTCATAAAATTCCTTAATCCTTTAATTAATATTATCTTTTATTTCGCACGAAATGTTATTCTTGCACGTGTTAAATCATAAGGTGTAAGATCAACCGTTACTTTATCCCCAGGCAATATTCTTATATAATGCATACGCATCTTTCCAGATATATGACCGAGAACTATATGACCATTTTCAAGTTTAACGCGAAATGTAGCATTGGGGAGTGTTTCAAGAATCTCGCCTTGCATTTGTATTGTGTCTTCTTTAGCCATTAACTACCATTATGAGTTTATTTTACAGGAATTTTCCCAGCACTGCCTTTAAAATTAGCTTTTTTCAATAAACTCTCATATTGTGATGACATAATATGGGATTGAATTTGTGACATAAAATCCATAGTAACAATAACTATTATTAATAGAGAAGTACCTCCAAAATAAAAAGGCACGTTCCATTTAAGAATTAAAAATTCCGGTAATAAACAAACAAGTGTTACGTATATAGCACCAGCTAATGTCAATCGCAACATAATTTTCTCAATATAGCGCGTTGTTTGATCTCCTGGTCTTATCCCCGGAATAAAAGCGCCACTCTTTTTGAGGTTATCGGCAGTTTCTTTTGGATTAAATACAAGCGCAGTATAAAAAAAACAAAAGAAAATGATCATGACAGCATAGAGTATTACATAAATTGGTTGTCCAGGAGATAAAGCGGCACTTAAGTCCTTTAACCAAATCATAGACTCGCTATTTGCAAACCACCCTGCCAATGTCGCAGGGAACAAAATAATACTCGAAGCAAAAATTGGTGGAATTACACCTGCCATATTTAACTTGAGAGGTAAATGTGAGTTTTGTCCACCATAAATTTTATGTCCAACTTGGCGTTTTGCATAATTAACAAGTATTCTTCTTTGACCTTTTTCGATAAAAACGACAAAACTAGTAATTAGTGCCGCAATAATAAAAATACTTAAAGCTACTAAAAAATGCATAGAACCAGTACTTACTAAATCCAACGTTCCACCAATAGCACTTGGAAGTCCTGCGGCAATGCCTGCAAAGATAATTAAGGAAATTCCGTTTCCTATGCCACGCTCTGTTATTTGCTCGCCTAACCACATTAAAAATATAGTACCAGTAACTAATGTAACAACCGTTGTCAATGTAAACATTTCACCTGGCGATAGTACAAGCCCTGCTTGAGATTGTAGTGCAATTGATATCCCATAACTTTGGATACACGCAAGTGCTAGAGTTCCATAGCGAGTATACTGCGTAATTTTTCTTCTTCCGCTTTCACCTTCTTTTTTTAAGGATTCAAGATACGGTACAGCCACAGTACCTAATTGCATTATGATAGATGCAGATATATAAGGCATAATACCAAGTGCAAAGATTGAGAATCTCGAAAGAGCACCACCAGAAAACATATTGAACATACCCAAAACACTACTCTCTTGGGATTCGAATAGATCTTTTAAAATGATTGGGTCAATTCCAGGGACCGGCACATGAGCACCTATTCTATATACTATCAATGCAAGCAGTAGAAACCACAAACGCCTTTTGAGTTCAGCAAACTTATCTACGGATTTATTTGTCATTTCTTTTTTTATAGCCAATTTACTCACTCAATCGCTATGAAACCTTACCACCAATCATCTCAATAGCTTTTTTTACGCCATCACTTACAGTTATGCCATTTAAAGTAATTTTTCTTTCGCAATTACCTGATTTATATATCTTAATTCTCTTATCTTTAATAGAAATAATATTATTCTTTTTCAAAATTGACATATTAATTTCGGTTTCTTGTATTAAATTTAAATCGGATAATCTTATTTTTGGATATTTACACTGACTCAAAGCGGTAAAGCCTCTCTTAGGCAAACGACGTTGAATTGGCATTTGACCGCCTTCAAATCCAATTTTATGAAAACCACCAGCTCTCGACTTTTGACCTTTATGCCCGCGTCCACAAGTTTTTCCTAAACCTGATCCTATACCACGACCAACTCGTATTTTATTTTTTTTTGCGCCATTAGCAGGTTTGATTGAATTTAAGTACATGATATATTTTATGTTAGTCGCATTTCAAAAGATAGTTAACTTTATGGATCATTCCACGAGTCTCAGGTGTATCAAGAAGAATTGAAGAACTATTCAATCTCTTCAATCCGAGACCGCGAATAGTAGCACGGTGTGATTTTTTAGTTCCTATAATGCTTCTAACAAGAGTTATCTTAATAAATCTATTTTTATCATCACTCATTATTCTTGTCCAAGAATTTCTTTAACAGTTTTTCCACGTTTTGCAGCAATATGTGCAGGTGTACTCATAGTATTTAACGCATTGAGAGTTGCTCTAACAACATTATATGGGTTCGTCGAACCAATACATTTAGCAAGAATATTAGTCATTCCCATAACCTCAAAAATAGCTCGCATTGGACCTCCTGCTATAATTCCAGTGCCTTCTGGAGCTGGTTGCATATATACTTTCGCAGCACCATGTGAGCCGATAAGAGGATGATAAATAGTCCCACCTTTCAATTTCACATTTATCATTTTTCTACGTGCCTCATCCATCGCCTTCTGCACCGCTATTGGAACTTCACGCGACTTACCTTTTCCCATACCAACACTACCATCGCCATCGCCAACGACCGTAAGTGCAGCAAACCCAAGAATGCGCCCACCTTTTACAACCTTAGTGACCCTGTTTATTGCAACCATCTTTTCGTGGAGATCGTCGCTATTCTCATCAGCCCCTATCGCTTTATCCATCGCTTTACCGACTCTGACCATATTAACCTTTATCTAGAATTTAAGTCCGTTTTCACGTGCAGCATCAGCTAATGCTCTCACACGTCCATGATATTTATAGCCTGCTCTGTCAAAGGCAATATTGGATATTCCACATTCCTTTCCTTTTTCTGCTATACGCTTACCAATAAGAGCAGCTGCCGTGATATTGCTTCCAGACGAAATTCCTTTCCGTATTTCAGGTTCTAAAGTTGATGCACTAGCTATCGTTTTATTGTTTTTATTATCAATAAGTTGTGCATAAATATGCAAATTAGTACGATGTATTGACAGCCGTATTACATTTAACTCGGAAATTCTTTTTCTTGTTTTCAATGAGCGTCTAACTCTTTTTTCTTTTAAATTCAACATGATTATCTCAATTATTTTTTCTTTGTCTCTTTGAGAAGAATAATTTCATCAGAATACCGAACACCTTTTCCTTTATACGGTTCAGGCTTTCTATAAGAACGAATTTCTGCAGCAGTTTGTCCTACCTTTTGCTTATCAATTCCTTTTATTATTATTTCGGTTTGAGTAGGTGTCTCTATAATAATTCCTTCAGGAATCATGTGATCAATAGGATGCGAAAAACCTAAAGTCAGATTTATTTTATTTTGATTAGCTTGAGCTTTATATCCTACTCCGATCAACAACAATCTCTTTTCAAATCCAACTGAAACGCCGCGTACCATGTTTGCAATTAGTGCCCTCGTCGTTCCGGACATAGTGTTAGCGCGTTTCGAGTCATTAGTGGTTTTAATACTCAAGATATTCTCACTCAAATCCAGCAACACATCATCTGTAAGCATTTGCTTCATATTTCCCAAAGGACCTTTGACAAAAATTTCCATAGACCCAATGTTAATCTCAACATTTGAAGGTATAAGTATTGGGTTACTGCTTACTCGTGACATTTAAAAAATCCTCTAAACAACAAAACATAATAATTCACCGCCAACACCCGCTAAACGAGCTTTTCGCTCTGTCATTACGCCTTTCGATGTAGTTACAATAGCTATACCCAATCCATTCATAACACTTGGTAAATCTTCACTGGATTTATATATTCTCAAACCCGGTTTACTTATGCGTTTTATATTTTCAATAACAGGCATTCCAGAATAATATTTAAGTGTTATTTCAAGTAAGTTTTTATTTCCATCATTCTTGATATAGTAATCTTCCACATAACCTTCATCTTTTAAAACTTTTGTTATAGCCAATTTTATACGCGAATTTGGCATATCAACAATTTTCTTTTTTGCCATCTGCGCATTACGTATTCGAGTTAACATATCAGCAATTGGATCACTCATACTCATGATTGCACCTAAATATTTAAGTTATTTTTCTATCTTTACATTAAAAATCAATTACAATCATTACCAACTTGCTTTGATTATTCCAGGTATTTTACCACTCATTGCAATTTCTCTTAATTTATTTCTTCCAAGTCCAAATTTCGAATATACGCCTCGCGGTCTACCTGTCAACTTGCATCTGTTTCTCAAACGCACTGGACTTGAGTCTCTAGGCAGCTTTTGTAACTTAATACGAGCATTTAATCTCTCTTCATCTTTTAGAGCGAAATTGCTTATTATTCCATTCAACAATAAACGTTTCTCAGCATATTTACGAATTAGTCTTTGTCTTTTGTCATTTCTATTAATAGTAGCAAGCTTAGCCATTCCTACCTCAATTCTTAAACGGAAAACTAAAAGCCGATAACAACGCTTTAGCTTCAATATCGCTCTTAGCCGTCGTAGTTATTGATATATTCATTCCACGCAATGCATCTATCTTGTCGTAATCAATCTCAGGAAATATAATCTGCTCTTTTATTCCCATATTATAATTTCCTCTCCCATCAAAGGATTTTCCTGAAATTCCGCGAAAATCACGAATTCTAGGAATAGCTATTGTTATCAACCTATCTAAAAATTCATACATCTTAATATGCCTTAGCGTAACCATGCATCCTATTGGATAGCCTTCTCTCACTTTAAAAGTCGCTATTGATTTTCTTGCTTTCGTCACTACAGGCTGCTGTCCACAAATTTTTTTCATATCAGAAAGAGCATGCTCAACTATCTTCTTGTCAGTTGTTGCATCTCCCAATCCGATATTAAGCGTGATTTTAATAATACGCGGAACTTCCATCAATGATTTATATTTAAATTGATCTGTTAACTGTTTAGTAACAGTATTACGATAATATTCTTGCAAGCGTGCCATAAAACTTCAATATCCAATATTTTAATTATGATTCAATTACTTCACTGTTAGATCTATATACGCGAACTTTATTATTATTATCGTCAATTTTAAAACCGACTCGATCTGGTTTTTTCAAAGCAAAATTATAAATTGCAATATTAGATATATGCATAGGCATTTCTCTATCAATAATCCCCCCCATGTTACCACTTGCTGGGTTTGGTTTTTGATGCTTTTTAACAGAATTTACGCCCTGTACAATAACACGATCAGTGCCAACAATCGTCACTATTGATCCTCTTTTTCCTTTATCCTTTCCAGAAATAACAATAACATCATCACCTTTCTTAAGCTTTCGCATATATTTTCCTTTTACAGCTACAAAACTTCTGGGGCTAACGATACAATTTTCATAAAACGTGCGTTTCTTAGTTCTCTAGTAACTGGACCAAAAATACGAGTTCCAATTGGTTCAAACTTATTATTTAGTAGCACCGCTGCATTTTCATCAAACTTCAACAAAGAGCCATCAAGTCGCCTTATGCCTTTAGCCGTTCTAACAACCACCGCATTATAAACTTCACCCTTCTTAACACGCCCTCTTGGAGCCGCATCTTTTACGCTTACTTTAATTATGTCACCTATTCCAGCATACTGCCTTTTTGACCCACCAAGCACTTTAATACACATAATAGACCGAGCACCTGTATTATCCGCTACTCTTAATATTGATTGCATTTGAATCATTTTGTTTACTCTTTAATTTTCACACGGTGTAAAACTTTTCTCTAGATCTAGATTGTCTATTTTGAATTTACTTAATTAACAAAACCTTATTATTTTACATATCTATAAGTTCATAAACAAGAATTATTTTCTTTAATTAATACCAAAAACCATTCATAATTTCAGAAACATCATCCAAATCTTTAAACCTCATCTTTTAATAGCTTTATCACTTTCCAGCTTTTAGTTTTGGATATAGGTCTACATTCTTCAATCAGCACGATATCTCCAATAGAAAATTGATTATTATCATCATGTGCATGATATTTCTTTGAGCGAGTAACAAATTTTCCATACAAATGGTGCTTTATTCGACGTTCTACTAACACCGTTACAGTTTTATTTGCTTTGTCACTCGTAACTCGCCCACTTAAAGTACGATTAGTTTTTTCACTTGTCATGATTGCTTATTTTTTCTGTTATAACGGTTTTTACTCTTGCTATATCTTTTTTAATTAATCTCAATTGCCTAGTATTCGATAGCTGCTGTGTTGCCAATTGCATTCTTAATCCAAAATGTGCTTTTAATAAAAACACCAATTCCTTATTCAATTCATGCAATTGTTTATTCCTTAAATCATTTGCTCTCATTACTATCCACCAATCTGTCTTATTGTAAACATTGTCCTGATAGGTAATTTAGCTGCAGCTAACCGAAATGCTTCCCTAGCCAATTCTTCATTAACACCATCCATTTCATATAACATTTTTCCGGGCTGAATCTCTGCTACAAAATATTCTGGATTTCCCTTTCCTTTGCCCATTCTAACTTCAGCAGGTTTATGCGATATTGGTTTATCTGGAAAAATTCTAATCCAAATACGACCACCTCTTTTTATATGCCTTGTCATAGCACGTCGCGCTGCCTCTATCTGACGCGCAGTTAATCGTCCTCTTCCAATCGCTTTTAAACCAAATTCACCAAAGCTCACTTTTGCACCACGAGTTGCTACACCTGTGTTTCGTCCTTTTTGCTGCTTTCTAAATTTAGTTCTAGCCGGCTGAAGCATTCTTGTCTCCAGAATTTATATACTCACTTATCACTACACTACTACTTACTTTATTCTCACTCAAACTATCAATACTCTCGACACTGAGATCTTTTTTGTTTCTTGAATTAGTCAATTTGTTAGCAGATCCAGATATTTTTTTGATATTTTTCTTTTTTTCATTATCTATAGAAGAAACATTTGGTATCGTAGCGTTAACTTCATTACCTTTACCAAGTATTTCTCCTTTAAATATCCATACTTTTATCCCTATAATTCCATAAGTAGTTTTTGCTTCCGATGTTCCATAATCAAGATCAGCTCTCAATGTATGCAAAGGTACCCTTCCTTCACGATACCATTCGGTTCTGGCTATTTCTATTCCATTTAGTCTACCAGAGCTCATAATTTTTATTCCTTGAGCACCAAGACGCATCGCATTCTGCATAGCACGTTTCATAGCTCTACGAAACATTATTCTTTTTTCTAATTGCTGTGCGATATTATCAGCTATCAATTGAGCATCAAGCTCTGGTTTTCGTATTTCTTCTATATTTACGTGAACAGACACACCCATTATTTTTTGCAATTCAGTGCGCAATACTTCAATATCTTCACCTTTTTTCCCAATAACAACACCAGGCCGAGAGCTAAAGATGGTTATTCTTGCATTCTTCGAAGGTCTTTCAATCAAAACCCTACCAACCGAAGCATTTTTTAGTTTATGACTGAGAAATTCTCGTACCTTGATATCTTCGTTGAGCATAGTTGCGAAATTATTGCTATTCGCATACCATCTAGACAACCAATTTCTTTGAACTGAAAGACGAAATCCGGTTGGATGAATTTTTTGACCCATATCAGTTAGTGCCTTTATTTAGTATGATCAATGTTATCGCCGACTGTTAGCAATATATGACAAGTAGGTTTTACAATTCTATTACCACGACCCTTTGCGCGCGCACTTGTACGCTTCATTGAAGTACCACGATCCACCAGAATTACTGATACCTTAAGTTCATCTATATCAGCTCCATCATTATGTTCTGCATTAGCTATAGCAGACTCTAAAAGCTTTCTTATGATACCCGCACCTTTCTTGGGACTAAATGCCAAGATATTTAGTGCCTTTTCTACAGGTAATCCTCGAACTTGATCAGCCACCAATCGTCCCTTCTGCGCTGATAAGCGGATACCTCGTAATATCGCAGTTGTTTCCATCATTATTCCTATCGCTTCGTAACAGCCTTCTTATCACCAGCATGACCTTTAAAGGTGCGTGTTAGTGAAAACTCACCAAACTTATGACCAACCATATTTTCAGTGACAAAAACTGGTATATGTTGCTTCCCATTGTGAACAGCTACTGTCATTCCAATAAAATCAGGCAGTATCGTTGAGCGTCTAGACCAAGTTTTAATTGGCCTTTTATCATTAGCATTACGCGCTTTTTCTATTTTCTCTGATAGATGAGCATCTACAAACGGACCCTTTTTTACTGAACGTGCCATTTAATTATTATCCTTTCTTTGAATATCTATGACGGATTATCATCACTTCAGTTCTCTTATTATTTCTTGTCCTATAGCCTTTCGCCGGCGTTCCCCATGGACTAACGGGATGTCTACCTGCTGATGTCCTACCCTCACCTCCTCCGTGAGGGTGATCAATTGGATTCATTGCAACACCGCGTACAGTCGGTCTAACTCCGCGCCAACGTATCGCACCTGCTTTACCAATCGATCTTAGATTATGCTCTGCGTTTCCTACTTCACCAATAGTCGCATAGCAATCAACATGAACTTTTCGAATTTCACCCGAGCGAAGCTTAAGCTGAGCATAATCTCCTTCTCTAGCTTGCAATTGCACAGATGCTCCTGCAGAACGTGCTAATTGAGCGCCTTTGCCAGGTAATAATTCAACGCAATGTATTATTGTGCCTATTGGAATATTGCGCAAAGGCAATGCATCACCTGCCTTAATTTGTGCATTCTTTCCACTATAAATTTGCATACCAACATTCAATCCCTTGGGTGCTATCATATATCTTCTTTCACCATCTCTATAGCAAACTAAAGCTATATGCGCGGTCCTATTTGGATCATACTCTATGCGCTCTACAATCGCTGGTATATCAATTTTATCGCGCTTGAAATCAATAAACCTATAATGCTGTTTATGACCGCCTCCACGATGCCTAACTGTTATACGTCCATTGTTATTTCTACCTGCTGTCTTAGACTGTTTTTCCGTTAATCCCTTATAAGCCCCTCCCTTATAGAGATCTTTGCTAATAAGTTTAATAACGGCCCTACGCCCAGGAGATGTCGGTTTTAGTTTTACTAGCGCCATATCACTTTGCCTCTGTAATACTTGTAAAGTTAGTAAAACTCAATTCTTGCCCATTCTTGATATTTACTATAGCTTTTTTCCAATCACTTCTTCGCCCCAAAAAGCGCCCAAATCTTTTTTGCTTTCCTTTGACATTGATAGTTCGAACATCTGTGACTTCTATTTTCTGTTCTTCCCACAATAGTTCAATCGCAGCCTTTATTTCACTCTTAGTTGCATTTGTTACAACACGAAATATAGTCTGATTATTTTTCTCTCCCAAGAAAGTCGCTTTCTCCGATACATATGGTGCTAATATTATTTTTAATAGTCTTTCATGACTGATATTTATACTTTTCATGAGAGAAGTTCCTCAAATTTCTTTAATCCACTCTTTGTAATTAATATTTTTTCAAATCTTAACAGGCTTACTGGATCTACATTTTTAACTTCAACGACTGCAACATGCGGAATATTGCGAGCGGATAAGTATAAATTCTCATTTATTTCATCTATTATTACCAGAACTTCACTCAATCCAATTTCTTTTAATTTCTCTGACAGTTTTTTAGTTTTGCAGGTATCAATATTAAACGTATCTGTAATTAGCAACCGCTCATCACGAATAAGTTGCGATAGAATTACACTAATCCCCGCCCGGTACATTTTTTTATTTAATTTTTTCTGAAAATTTTCATCCGGACTATTTGGAAAAATTCGCCCACCTCCACGCCAAATTGGACTTGATGCCATCCCAGCTCGCGCTCTACCAGTGCCTTTTTGCCTCCACGGCTTTCTTGTAGATTTGGCTACATCAGATCGACCTTTCTGCGCTCTGGTGGCACCACGCGCATTTGATAAATATGAAGTTACGACCTGATGAACAAGCGCCTCATTATAATCTCTATTAAAAAGCACGTCAGAAACAACAATATTTTCTGTTTGATTTCCGCTACCGATAAGCTTAAGTTCCATTACCCGATCACCTTCTTGCTATATATTTATGCTTATTAATTGGCATTGTTATCTTTAACACTTGGTCGCACCATAACATTGCCTCCTTTAGAACCGGGTATTGCACCTTTAATCAGTAATAAATTTCTTTCACTATCGATTTTCAGAATTTCAAGATTTTGTGTAGTTCTTTTAACATTACCCATATGCCCTGACATACGTTTACCTGGAAAAACACGTCCAGGATCTTGCGCCATTCCTATAGACCCAGGCTTATTATGCGCTTTTGAATTGCCATGACTAGCTCTATTTGAAGAAAAATGATGGCGTTTGATAACTCCGGCATAGCCTTTACCTATTGTTACTCCAGATACATCAACCTTCTGTCCAACTTTGAAAATATCACTTGTGATTATCGTTCCCGTCTCTATCGACTTAAAATAATCATCCTTATCGATTCTAAATTCTCTCAGGACACTGCCTGCTTCCACACCAGCTTTCGAATAGTGACCAGCAATTGACTTACTCATTCGACTCGCTCTTTTTTGCCCAAAAGATAGCTGGATCGCGAGGTACCCATCTATTTCATTATTCTTGGTCTGAGTCACACGATTATTTGATACATCTATAACTGTCACTGGTAAACTATCCCCATTTTCAGTAAATATACGTGTCATACCGATTTTTCGACCGATTAACCCTAAACTCATTTTTTTCCCTTTTAAAGGCGCTTATCTAACTAACTGTACTATTAAATTAAAATAATAATCGTACTGATGACTCTTTAATTTTTAAACTAAGATAATTTATAGTTTAATTTCAACATCTACACCAGCTGGTAAATCTAATTTCATAAGTGCATCGACTGTCTTGTCGGTTGGATCAATTATGTCCATTAATCTCAGATGTGTTCGTATTTCAAATTGATCGCGTGATGTTTTATTTACATGGGGTGATCGCAATACATCGAAGCGCTCAATTCGAGTCGGTAACGGGACAGGACCTTTAACTACAGCTCCTGTTCTTTTCGCAGTCTCAACAATCTCAAGTGCCGATTTATCAATTAATCGATAATCAAATGCCTTGAGGCGAATTCTAATTTTCTGGTTTTGCATTTACTCAGCCTTGGATTTATCAATTCAATAGATTTTTATCTTATTGAACTTTATCTTTCTAATGTTTCTATCAAATCATTCAATAATTTTTGCAACCACACCTGCACCGACAGTTCTTCCGCCTTCGCGTATCGCAAAGCGCAGCCCATCTTCCATCGCTATAGGGGCTATTAAATTCACCGTTACTGATACATTATCCCCAGGCATCACCATTTCCGTTCCTGCTGGCAATTCAATCGCTCCGGTAACATCCGTCGTCCTAAAATAAAACTGTGGACGATAGCCAGGAAAAAATGGAGTGTGCCTTCCGCCTTCTTCCTTACTCAGAACATATAT
>NZ_JAMWZS010000001.1 GCF_024282095.1 Nitrosomonas sp. | reverse complement strand
TAATGTTCATAAACCGAATTTCGAGTATACTGCCCCGCTGCAAGAATTATCCAGCGTAAAAATAGAAATTTACCTGGAAGCACAATGTGTTAATCAATAATACAAATTTATATATTTATAGTTAACGAATTGGCATTTGCCAGGGAGAATATATGCACAAACTATTATCCAGTTTTTTATTATTTTTGATACTCGCCATACCGTATAGTGTTTTTGCTCATGCAGGAGAAGATCACGAACACGATGAACCGGCCGCAGCTACGAACGCTTCACCTCAATTGGAAAGCGGCAATGGCTGGCGAGTAGTCCGTGCTATTGAAATGGGTACTTCTGGAAAATTTGTTCATATGGTGCTCATTGATCACAGCGTATACACAGACAAAACGATTTATAGCGCTGCTATCAACAGACTTTGCAGCGCTGATGAAGATTTTTGTAGAATCAGATTTTGGAGCCAGGAGCGTTTTATACCTGAAAAAGCATCTTTAACAATTGAACAAAATAAGCAACTCAAAGCGGAATATGTCGTGAATAAAACGGCCGGTATGCGCCAATTACGTTGGTCTTGCAGTGTTGATCCCGACAAGACTCATTGTTTCTAATTGCCATACTATATCGTACTAATCGATTTAGATATGTAAAGCACGCTTATCCACCCCAAGGGCAGCTTCGTGGAATACTTCCGATAAAGATGGATGAGCATGAACAATGCAGGCAATATCTTGGCTACTGGCCGAGAATTTCATTGCCATAACGGCTTCTGAAATAAGCTCTGAAACATGCGGACCGATCATATGCACACCTAGCACACGATCGGTTTTCTCATCTGCCAGTATTTTAACAAATCCACTCGTTTCCCCCATTGCACGTGCACGACCGTTAGCGATAAAAGGAAACTGTCCTACCTTATAAGCAATACCGGCAGCTCTTAATTCCTGTTCATTTTTCCCCACCCAGGCAATCTCAGGTGCAGTATAAATAACCCAAGGTATGGTATTAAAATCGACCGCCTCATTTTCACTCGCCTGGCCTTTTTCACTATGTGCAATCATTTCAGCGACGACTACTCCTTCTTCGGATGCTTTATGCGCCAGCATCGGGCCGCGCACTACATCGCCTACCGCATAAACATTCGTCAGATTGGTACGACAATATTGGTCGACGACAATAAATCCACGTTCATCCAGTGACAAACCGTTTTCGCTTACACCTAATCCCATGGTATTCGGGATGCGGCCGATAGCGACAATTAATTTATCAACCTCCAAAACCTGCTCCTGATTATTGGAATCGCTATAGTTCACAACTACATCACTGTTGGATACCTTGATCGATTTGATGTTGATACCGGTATTGATTTGCAAACCAGGTTCTTTGGCAAATATGCTTTTTGCTTCTTTGGCAATTTGTTCATCAGCCGCCATGAGAAATCCCGGCATTGCTTCGAGAATAGTGACTTCCGCACCTAATCTACGCCACACACTGCCCATTTCAAGACCGATCACCCCAGCACCGATGACACCCAACCGTTTGGGCACTTCCGTTAAAGCTAAAGCACCGGCATTATCCAGAACCAAGTCATTGTCGATCGGCGTGAAAGGCAATGATCGCGGTACTGAACCGGTTGCCACGATGACATGCTTTGCCTGGATTATTTCCGTATTGCCATTATCATCAACTTTTATCTGCCAAGCATTGGCGGATGGTTCCCGCTGTAATAGTGTTCCTCTGCCATGTATTGATTTAACTTTATTTTTTTTGAATAACGATGTGATGCCGGCAGTAAACGTAGTAACAATCTTATCTTTACGCACAATCATGACAGGAACATCCACAGACACATTTTCTGTGGCGATACCGTGCACTGATACTTTGTGTTTGATTTGAAAATAATTCTCGGAGGATTCCAATAGCGCTTTGGACGGAATGCAACCCACATTCAAACAAGTGCCACCGAGGCTTGCCTTACCCTTTGGGTTCTTCCATTCATCAATACAAACCGTATTCAAGCCAAGTTGTGCACAGCGGATCGCCGCAACATAACCTCCAGGACCTGCTCCAATGACTGCTACATCAAATGTTTCTGACATGATTAAAACCTTATAAGAAATCTTATGAATGAAGTAATTTTAAAGTAAAACAGAATGTACTGGTCGTGATTCTTTTTGATGGGTGGATCGCAGATTTACTGTAATGGTAACTCTTCACTGTCACATCCAATGACACTGATCTCACGTACAGCATGCACATAATCGCCATTCTCACGCAGCTTTGTCATTGAACTAAAGTTATTTCTAGCGTGCATACGCGCCAAGCGGGAAAGGCTGGTCGCAGGCATCTCCCATTGCAATCCCGCTAAAATTTCATCCGCACCTGCGGGATTATTGCAAACCAATATCATGTCGCAGCCTGCGGTAAGTGCAGCTTGTGCACGCAATAACATGGATTCCAGATAATCTCCTGCGCCGCGCATACTCAAATCATCACTGAAAATACATCCCTCGAATTGCAGTTCTGTACGCAGTATTTTTTGCAACCAGACAGTGGAAAAACCGGCAGGCTTGAGATCAATTTCCGGATAGATCACGTGCGCCGGCATTATTCCTGCCAATCCAGAATCGATCATGTGCTGAAATGGAACCAGATCATGCATTTCGATATCAATGTATCGGCGCTGATCAATTGATTCTTCCAAATGAGAATCGGTCTGAATATAGCCGTGTCCGGGAAAATGCTTCCCTATCGCCGGCATACCGCCTTTCTTTAAGCCAAGCATCAGATTATTCGCCAGATCGGAGACGGCATTGGGATCATGATGGAATGCACGATCACCGATGACGCAGCTTTGTCCATGGTCAAGATCCAGCACCGGCGTAAAGCTGAAATCGACACCGCAAGCATTTAATTCTGCAGCCAGTACAAAACCAACCTGCTTGGCAAGATGACGCGCACGGCTGGAGTGTTTATCCCAGATTTTACCCAGCTCACGCATGGCGGGTAATTTTGTAAAATCTTTCTGAAATCGCTGCACACGACCACCTTCATGATCGACTGCAATCAGTAAATGCGGATTGCGTAGCGCATGAATCTGTTGCGTCAATTCAGTCAATTGGCGATGGTTGGAGTAATTCCGCGTAAACAGTATGACGCCGCCTGTGAGCGGGTGCGAAAGCCTTCTTACATCGTCTTCGGTCAATTGTGTGCTGGCGATATCGAGCATCACTGGCCCAAGTGACATGGCTATTTCTCCAATACAACAAAGGCACAAACCATATTTATTTCATCACTGATAGAAAGATGATGCTGCGTGATGCCTTCGTCGCTGAGTAATTGGTTGAGTTCAGGGTGGAATTGAAAAAATGGTTTTCCCAGCTGATCATTCATAATTGTAATATAGGTTAAATTAACCGGATGACGTAAACCGGTACCCATTGCTTTAGACAGCGCTTCTTTGGCCGCAAAGCGACTGGCCAGGAACAGAATCGGCTTACTGCTTGAGCGATACTCCGACCATTCGCTATCGGTTAATATACGCCGCGCAAACCGATCTCCAAAACGCTCCAGCGATTGTTCGATACGCGATGACTGCACGATATCGGTGCCAATGCCATAGATCATCTACGTGCCTCGAGCATGAGTTGTTTCATTTCCTGCACGGCCTGTTTAAAACCGACAAAAATGGCACGGGCAACAATGGCGTGACCGATATTGAGTTCGGAAATTTCAGGCATGGCGGCAATGGGCTGCACATTTTCATAATGCAAGCCATGTCCGGCATTTACTTTTAAACCCAAATCAGTACCCAGCGCAACCGATTCTCGTACCTCATTGAATTGTTTTTCTTGTACTTCAGGTGTGGGTGCGTCGGCATAACTGCCGGTGTGGATCTCAATAACGGGCGCGCCTGCACGGACTGCTGCATTGATTTGCAACGAATCCGCATTGATGAACAATGAAACACGTATTCCGGCTTCTCCCAGCTTCTGGCACACACGCTTGATTTGATCAAAATGTTTCACAACATCAAGCCCGCCTTCGGTCGTTAATTCTTCGCGCCTTTCGGGAACCAGGCAAATATCATGGGGTTTTATTCTGAGTGCGATGGCAATCATTTCATCAGTTACCGCGCTTTCCAGATTCATTCTGGTTGTTAACCGGTCGCGTAAAATCTCCACATCGCGATCCTGAATATGCCGGCGATCCTCGCGCAAATGCAAGGTAATCGCATCAGCACCGGCGGATTCAGCAATCAGTGCTGCTTCGATTGGATCCGGATACCGGGTGCCGCGCGCCTGCCGTAATGTTGCCACATGATCAATATTGACGCCCAATTCAATCATCATTCAAAGTTTCCCGAGAGATCAATCACGAAATAATGACTTGTAAGAAATTATTCATAACCAAGATTTCTTAATACGCTTTCATCATCAGCCCAACCGCTTTTAACTTTTACCCAAACTTCAAGGTACACTTTTCCCCCAAACATCAATTCCATATCTTGGCGTGCCTGGCTGGCTATTTGCTTAAGCTTCTCACCCTTTTTCCCAATAATGATCGCTTTCTGATTCGCTTTCTCAACCAGAATCGTGGCATAAATTTTGTGTAACTGACCTTCCAGCTTAAATTGATCGATCACGACACTGGTTGAATAGGGAATTTCATCGCCGATTAAACGAAATAACTTTTCACGGATAAATTCACTGGCGATGAAACGCTCGCTACGGTCTGTTACCTCATTTTTATCATACAAGGGTTGATTAATGGGTAAATAGGTACGGATTGTATTTAGCAGTTCCGGTAGTTGAATTTTATGCGCGGCACTCACCGGTATCATGGCTGCGAACTGGAATACTTTGGCCATATCGTTTAAGAACGGCAGCAAGCGATTTTTATCGGCCAGCTTATCAATTTTGTTGACCACCAAAATAACCGGAACATTCTGTGGCAAAATTTTGAGTGCGGCAAGGTCACGTTGATCAAAATGCATTGCTTCAATAACAAATAAAACAACATTCACATCTTGAATACTTTGTGTTACCACTCGATTCATTGCGGTATTTAAACGATTGGTATATTGCGTTTGGAAGCCTGGTGTATCAACAAAGATAAATTGTGTTTGTTGGTCGGTTAAAATGCCATTGATGCGGAAGCGAGTTGTTTGTGCTTTCCTGGATGTGATACTGATTTTCTGCTGAAGCAGCTTATTCAGTAATGTCGATTTACCAACATTTGGACGGCCAATAATAGCAATATAGCCAGTGCTAAAATCGGCATCAGCGGTCATGCTGATAAATCGCGAATATTAGAACATTGCCACCAGTCATATTTTTCAATTTTCTATACTTAATGATGCACACAGATTTCGTCATAGGCTAATTTTGCTGCTGCTTGTTCCGCACCGCGACGGCTTGTCCCTTCACCTAACGTCCGAATATTAAACGTCGGCAATACACATTCCACTTTAAATTTCTGTTTGTGCGCTTTCCCAGTTGTTGTCACCACAGTATATTCCGGTAACGCCAACTTCTGACTTTGCAGCAATTCCTGCAGCAAGGTTTTGGGATCTTTACCTTGTTTCTTAGTATCTATACTTTCTATTTTGGGCAAATAGAGTACTGCAATCACAGCTTCTGCCTGAGCATAACCACTATCCAGATAAATTGCACCCAATACGGCTTCGAAAGCATCGGCCAAGATAGATGGGCGATGACAACCACCGCTTTTTAGTTCTCCTTCGCCCAATCGAATGATTTTATCGATTTGCAAGCTAAGCGCTATGTCCGACAAAGCTTGCTGATTAACAAAATTGGCGCGAAGCCGGGACAAATGTCCTTCAGGTAAATCTGGAAAATACTTATAAACCAACCCAGCAATGGCACAATTCAATATGGCGTCACCTAAAAACTCAAGGCGTTCATTATGCGAGGCACTATGACTTCGATGAGTTAACGCTTCCTGCAATAATTCTGGCCGTGTAAAAGAATATTCGAGTTGTCTACAAAAAGTATCAAGTAACACTCTGTAATTGCTTTGATTGTGAATATCTCCATTGGACATGATATTACCGGGTGCTAAAGACTCGTAGATTCAAAATCGATATTCAAGGATATATTGGCGATCAGCGGTATTTTTACGGTATATTTGGCGCTCAAAACAACACGTCCGTTCTCTCGATTGACTTTAATATCCTGCCCACTAATCGATTTGATGTTATCGATCTGTGCACGCTTACTAAACGATAATCTTATTTGATTAAGGTCGCCATCCGGCGATTCAACTTCCTTGGCAATAGCTTTTAAATTCTTTGTGATTGTGGAATGCTCAATATAGACTGGCGCAAGCTTCATTCCAAGTATTGCAATCAACACTAGGACGATTGACCATATTAACAAACTAGACAGACTCAAGCCTTGTTGTTTTCGTATTGTCGTGTAATACATGATTTCCTCAAAGAGAAATTTGAATAGTTATTTAATTGCTAATCCAATACGACCAAAATCTCCAAAATTCCACCAAATCATAAATGCCTTACCCACAATATTTTCTTCCGGAACAAATCCCCAATAGCGACTATCACTGCTACTGTCACGATTGTCACCCAGCGTAAAATAATTACCTGGCGGCACTTCACACGTAAACCCTGTACGATGATATTTACAATTTTCCTTAAATTCGAATTGTCTGACATTCGAAAATTGTATGCCTTTAACATCCTGATTGATAAGAATCGAATGACTCTCTTCGGTTAAATATTCTGAAAAACGATCGGAGTAGATATATCCAAATCCTGATTCGACATATTTGAAGTCGCCTTCATACTCCGTTCTGATTGTTTCACCATTAATAATTAATTGCTTATTATGATAAGTAACCGTGTCACCGGGCAGTCCAACGACACGTTTGATGTAATCAATCGATGGATCTTCCGGATAACGGAATACCAGCACATCGCCGCGCTTTGGTTCATTGATATCGAATACTTTTTTGTTGATCACCGGGAGCCTGATGCCATAGGTATACTTATTTACCAGGATAAAATCACCAACCAGCAACGTGGGTATCATTGAACCCGATGGTATTTTAAACGGTTCAATCACAAACGAGCGCAAACTGAAAACAATCAGAATAATCGGAAAAAAACTTTTAGGGTACTCAATCCACCACGGTTCATTGTCTTCCGGTGCACGCTTATTTTTCCACAGCAGCGTGTCTAATAGCCAAATACTGCCGGTAATTACGAGCAAAACAAACAAGATCAAAGGAAAATTCATGCGATTCCCTTTGCTGACACATCACTAAAACCATTTTGTATTTCGTTATATTCACTCAGATTCAATCTATGGTTAGGTGAATGAATTTTATTTTTACTCATCATTATTTATTGTCAACCTGCAAAATCGCCAGAAATGCTTCTTGCGGAATTTCTACATTACCAACCCGCTTCATTCTCTTTTTACCTGCTTTTTGCTTCTCCAGCAACTTTCGTTTACGTGTTATATCGCCACCGTAACATTTTGCCAACACATTCTTACGTAACGCCTTAACAGTCTCACGCGCAATAATATGCGCACCAATCGCTGCCTGTACGGCAATATCAAACATCTGACGAGGAATCAATTGACGCATTTTCTGCACTAATTCGCGCCCTCGATATTGACTGCTGCTTCTATGGATAATCAATGACAAAGCATCCACTTTATCACTATTAATCAATATATCCAGCTTCACTAAATCAGAAGCACGAAATTCTTTAAATTCATAATCCAATGAAGCATAACCGCGACTGGTCGATTTCAATCGGTCAAAAAAGTCCATGACGACTTCGTTGAGCGGCATCTCATAAGTCAGCATGACTTGCTTACCCAGATATTGCATATTCGTTTGATTACCGCGCTTACTCACGCACAATGTAATCACTGCACCAACATATTCTTCCGGTACCAAGATGGTCGAAGTAATGATAGGCTCACGAATCTCTGCAATTTTAGAAAGATCAGGGATTTTTGATGGATTCTCAATTTCGATGAGTGCGCCGTCGCGCATCAATATCTGATAAACCACTGTCGGTGCAGTCGTGATCAAATCCATATCGTATTCTCGTTCCAGCCGCTCTTGGACAATATCCATATGCAGCAACCCAAGAAAACCGCAGCGGAATCCAAAACCTAGCGCTTGAGACACTTCCGGTTCGAAATGCAGTGACGAATCGTTCAATTTCAATTTTTCCAATGCTGAACGTAATGCGTCATATTGATTGGATTCGACCGGATACAAACCGGCAAATACCTGCGGTTTTATCTCCTTAAAACCCTGCAGTGGCTTTTCTGCTGGATGATTAGCTAATGTGACCGTATCGCCAACTTTCGCTGCATCCAATTCTTTAATGCCGGAAATGATGAATCCTACTTCACCTGCACTGAGAACATCACGATAAGTTGATTTCGGTACAAATACACCCACCTGTTCACACAACTGTACTGCCCTACTGGCCATCAATAAAATCTTATCACCTGGTTTGATGGTACCATCCATGACTCTTACCAATATCACGACGCCCACATAATTATCAAACCAGGAATCAATGATCAGGGCTTTTAACGGCGCATCCGGATTTCCTTTCGGCTCAGGAATTCTTGCAATCAGTGCCTCTAAAACATCTTCAACACCCTCTCCAGTTTTAGCGCTTACTCTGACCGCATCGTGCGCATCGATCCCAATCACTTCTTCAATATTGCTGATAACACGTTCGGGATCAGCAGCCGGCAAATCAATCTTGTTTAAAACCGGAATAACCTCAACGCCTTGCTCAATTGCGGTATAACAATTGGCAACGGTTTGCGCTTCAACGCCTTGCGATGCATCCACTACCAGAAGCGCACCTTCGCATGCAGCCAGCGAACGCGACACCTCATAAGAGAAATCGACATGCCCCGGTGTATCAATTAAATTCAATAAATAAGTTTCACCATTTCTTGCTTTATAGTGCAACGCCGCAGTTTGGGCTTTGATGGTAATGCCTCTTTCACGCTCCAGGTCCATGGAATCCAACACTTGCTCTTCCATTTCACGATCAGATAAGCCGCCGCACAAATGGATAATACGATCTGCCAGCGTCGATTTACCGTGATCAATATGTGCAATGATGGAAAAATTACGAATATGCCGCATCAGGATATGAGAAATAAAATATGTTTCCAGTCATGTGGAAATTAATGTCGCGCTAACGCAGAAATTAAAATAGTGGATGGACAGTTAAAAGAGGCAGCATTCTAACGAAATTTACTCAGATAATCATCTAAAGCTGCTAAATCCAGGAAGTAATGACAAATCTCTTGATTAGTAAGTGGCGACAACAGCACTGGGATTTTTGCTCCATACCGTGCCACCAGTTCAGGATTGGTATCGATATCAATAACTTGGAAATCAAATGATCCTTGCGCTTGCAAATTTTGCAGCGCAAGGATCATATCTTGGCACAGATGGCAATCTTCACGACCATATACAATCAGTGTGATTGCTTGATTCACAGCACATGGATCCGACTCAATTCTTTTTGTCATCATCGGTAAGCTTCATCGTAATAAAAGTAGTCATATCTCCTCTTTTGACCAGTAAGGCGATATTCTTACCACTTTTAACTTGACCAAGCAATTCATTAAACTGCTGAATACTTTTAACATCTTTGCTGTTAAACCCGAGAATGATATCTCCGATACGAATTCCTGAACGACTGGCAATACCGGGTTGCATGTCTTCGACCAATAGCCCGTTGGTAATCTCCAATTGTTTCTTTTGCTCGGCGGTAATTTCACTCAACGCCAATCCAAGGCGATTTGAAGTATCCGGTTTTTTACCCTGCTTGAGTTTGCGATTCTCTGCCACTTCATCGGAAGGTGTTTCCCCAACCTCAACCTTGACAGTTTTTAAAGCGCCGTCCCGCCAGACCTGAATAGTTACTTTTGCATTTGGTTTGGTATTACCGACGATACGTGGCAAATCAGCAGATGTCGTAACGTTTTTCTCATCAAACTTCAAAATGATATCCCGCGGCTTGATTCCTGCCGTATCTGCAGGGCCACCCTTTTCCACTGAAACGACTAACGCACCATTACTGTCCGCCAATCCGAAAGATTCCGCCAGCTCCTTAGTAACTTCCTGAATCATGACACCAATTCTGCCGCGGCTTATTTTGCCGTTGGCTTTTAACTGATCTGCAATTTCAGTTGCCACATTAATCGGTATGGCAAATGACAATCCCATGAACCCGCCAGTCCGGCTGTAAATTTGAGAATTAATGCCAACCACTTCCCCCTTCATATTAAATAAAGGTCCGCCTGAATTACCTGGATTAATTGCTACGTCCGTTTGTATAAATGGCACATAATTTTCTTGTGCCAAGGAACGGCCTTTAGCACTGACTATCCCCGCAGTCACACTATGTTCAAACCCGAAAGGCGATCCAATTGCAATGACCCATTCACCCACCCTGAGATTTTCTGGATTTCCTTGTGTAACTCTGGGTAAATCTGTTGCATTTATTTTGATCAATGCAATATCTGTTTTTCGATCAGTACCAATAATTTCCGCCACAAATTCACGTTTATCGTTAAGCTTCACAGTAACTTCATCAGCTGTCTCAACAACATGCGCATTGGTCAGAATGTAGCCGTCCGAGCTAATGATAAAACCAGATCCTAAAGACTTAGGCTCAGATCTTCTCGGTGCAGGAAATGGCTGCATATGCCTTTTAAAGAAATCATAAAAAGGTGAATTTTCAGGAATACCCGGTATCTCCGGAAGCACCTGACCATTAAGTGCATTTGATGTTTGCACGGCACTAATATTTACCACCGCAGCACCATGCTTTTCTACAAGTCCGGTAAAATCCGGTAACTCATTGGCTTGTGCAAAAGCCGTTGCTGCTGATAAAAACAGTGAGATAACTATGAGCTGAGAGATCATTGTTGTTCTTACCATGAAACCAGTATAACTGAGTAGTATTTTATTCATATTTTTTACCAATCAATCAGGAAATATATTTAATTATTGCAGATAGAATTGAAGAAAAGCAGTGGGCTTAAATTTAATCGACTGTGCAACCTTCTACCGACTGATATTCAATCTTGCCTAAAGACAGAATCGCCTATTAACTTTATCGTTTCCACAGGCACTTCACCAACCGTCGTAATTTTATTATCACCCAGCGTGCGAACGTAAATATTAATTGCACCACGGCTTGTAAAGACACCTGGTACTGGTGCTGGTACATCCTTAATAATAGGCTCTATAAAAATAGAAACCGTTGCAAGCCCATCCGATAACGCAATATGATCCACTAATGTGGGTTTTTCAGTCAAATTACGCTTCATCTCAACCAATTTCTTAAAACCAGTCGGCAAGTTCTTAACTTGCCATTTTAATTCACCTTCTTTTAAAATTGATGTAACCAAATCGGTTACTTTCCATTCTTGTGCAAGAATCGATTGATCAGGCCTTAACGAATCAGAATGAATTTCTCCATCGACTTCCAGCTGTACAAATGCAAATTGCTCAACAGTTTCATTCCCATCCATTACCGCAACTTTTAGCAACAGACCTGATTGGACATCAATCCAGAATTGATGTCCGTACCGTAAAGAATCTCTTGGCGTCAGAGATAAGACCTGGGATTCATGATCAGATATGCGCTCGCGCTTGGTTTCTTTGACGTAATAATTGTCATTTATACTATCAAACGATTGCGGCAGAAGATTGGGAAAGAATTTACGAAACCAACGCTTTTCAGTATAAATTTTCTTACTATCAGGCAGGTAACACTTCATCTCATCATTATTGCGGAAAACAATGCGTGGAATGCCATCTAAAACTTCAATTTTTTCACGTTCTCCAGATTGATCTGTTTTATGGATTATACGTGATGTCTCCATATGCCCATCAGCAAAATAAACAAACGTTCCTGAGTAATTATGCTGACGCGGCGCGTCGGCCATTTTTTTCAACCATCCCAGCGCACTTTCTGATGAATGGGGTAAGTTCTGCGCCAGCGCAGCATGGAAGAAACCAAACGTTAACAAAAAAAACAGCGTGATTATTTTGCGGCTAATCATCGACCATATCTTTCGCTATATTCATTGACGTTATTTACATTAGTAACTTGTCCGCGCATATTTGTCCCTGGCGAAAACTCTCTATGCACAAATAGATATTCGTTAATCTCAACCGGTGGATAATTATTTAGCAAGGTGGGCGATGAAACCATTACAGGCACAGCAGTCAGGTTACTATTGTGACTTGGATTTTCTGCAACCAGCGTTTGCTGAGGCACGTAGGAAGGGTTGTACATGATTGCCCATGCGGAAATCATCGCAACTACCGAAGCTGCCATGGAAAAAGCAAACACTTTGTGTTTTTGTTGCTTGGGTATATTCGATGCTTTTGGAAAGAGTACGGTAGGTTCGGTTTTTAATTTCTGGTTAACGCTGAAGGATACATCCGTTGATAGTCGCGACGATTGTCGTAGTGTATCACCAATTAGGTGATAAGCTTTCCATTCTTCCCGTAAATCATCATCTCCTTGTATTACTCTAATGACATTTGATGCATCTTGTTCACCAAGCTCACCATCCATTAATGCTGATATTTTGCTTTTCACATTACCACCTCTTGTCTTTACTGGTTCCTAATAAAGGGCGCAACTGTTCAGATATCGCTTCACGCGCGCGAAATATACGCGAACGTACAGTACCTATCGGGCAACTCATAATATTTGCAATTTCTTCATAACTTAATCCATCAATCTCTCTTAAAACAATCGCAGTACGTAGTTCCTCAGGTAATGAATTCAATGTCTGGTTAACTGTTTGAGCAATTTGCTTACTCATCAGTTCACTCTCCGGTGTGTTCATTTCCTTTAATATACCGCTATCTTCGAAATTTTCGGCATCCTCGTTATCAAATTCCTGTAGTGTCGGCACCTTACGTCCCTGAGACACCAAGAAATTCTTAGCAGTATTAATGCCAATTCGATATAACCACGTATAAAAGGCACTCTCCCCGCGAAATAAAGGCAGCGCTCTATAAGCTTTAATAAAAGCTTCTTGTGTCACATCTTCAACTTCAGCTGCATCACGTATAAAATGCGATAATAAACGAGCTAGCTTACGTTGATATTTGATGACTAGCAGATCGAATGCGTGCTTATCCCCACCTTGAACTCGTTCTACTAATTGCTGATCGACTTCCCGATCACCCATACTACCTGATCCCTGAGCATTTTTAATGAATTTGTGATTTTATTCTTGTCCTGCTAAATGTAGCATAATTACACAACAGAATAAGTATATCCATTCAAACAAATCTCGGAAACCAGATAATTAAAATATCGCGCTATCGCTCATCGTAGAGACAATTAACCAAGCTAATTAGTTCACACCCCATTCTCTAATACAGTTTTACCTTGTAAATCTGCGAATAAAGACATGAAGCGTATTGAGTCTGCTATTATTGGACGAATACGCAATGCTTCCATTATTGAGAGTTGAATTCAGTTTAATGTCCAACAATTATTTTGATACGCTTATTATCGGTAGTGGGTTAGCTGGATTCGCGCTTGCACTTCACTTAGCGCAACACAAAAAAATCTGCATAGTAACCAAACAAACGGCTGATTCAGGTGCCAGCTCATGGGCACAAGGTGGTATTGCAGCAGCGTTATCAACTGATGATTCACCATCTAAGCATGTTCAAGATACATTGATAGCTGGGGCCGGTTTATGTGATGAGGAAGTTACTCAATATATTGCCGAGAATGCATCCGAGGCAATACACTGGCTGAT
Organism: Nitrosomonas sp.; assembly: GCF_024282095.1. Classification (GTDB taxonomy): domain Bacteria; phylum Pseudomonadota; class Gammaproteobacteria; order Burkholderiales; family Nitrosomonadaceae; genus Nitrosomonas. The sequence goes on along the minus strand of NZ_JAMWZS010000001.1, from coordinate 172,293 downwards.
CAATCAAGGTGTTGTTTTTACCAGCGATAAAGCCAGTGAAACGGGATATCACCTCACTAAAGAAGGTGGTCATAGCATGCGACGGATTATTCATAGCGGTGATGCAACGGGTAAAGCTGTTCAACAAGCGCTCACCGAAAAAATCAGAGCTCACTCGAATATCTGTGTATTGGAACATCACATCGCTATCGATCTGATCACCAGTGATAAATTACCTAACCACGAAAATTCACAGCATAAACGATGCTTTGGCGCCTATATACTCGATAAGCGGAAAGGCAGCGTATATACATTTACAGCACAAAATACCGTGTTGGCAACGGGCGGCGCCAGCAAGGTGTATCTCTACACCACCAATCCGGACACCGCCACGGGTGATGGTATTGCGATGGGCTGGCGAGCGGGTTGCCGTATCGCCAACATGGAATTTATTCAATTCCATCCAACCTGCCTTTATCATCCTCACGCAAAATCATTCTTAATCAGTGAAGCTGTTCGTGGTGAAGGTGGATTATTAAAACTTCCCAATGGCGAGCGCTTCATGCCGTGGCATGATCAACGCGCCGAACTCGCACCCCGTGACATCGTCGCTCGCGCCATCGATTTTGAAATGAAAAAAAGAGGATTGGATTGTGTTTATCTGGACATATCGCATAAACCAGCCAGTTTTCTAAAACAGCACTTTCCCACCATACACGCTCGATGCTTAGAATTAGGCATTGATATTACGAAAGAATCGATTCCCGTCGTACCGGCCGCACATTACACTTGCGGTGGTGTTGTTACCAACAAGAATGGCAAAACTGACTTGGATAATCTCTATGCCATCGGAGAAACCGCACATACCGGATTGCATGGTGCCAATCGATTAGCAAGCAATTCCTTATTGGAATGTTTGGTGCTGGCCCAAGCTGCAGGGAGCGATATTGCCAACCGGCCCGTTAACCCATTACCCAAGCTACCTGATTGGGACGAAAGCCGTGTTACCGATGCCGATGAAGAAATTGTCATTGCGCACAATTGGGATGAATTACGTCGTTTCATGTGGAGTTATGTCGGCATTGTACGCACAACAAAACGGTTACAGCGTGCGCAACGTAGAATTGAACTCTTACGCGAAGAAATCAATGAATACTATACAAACTTTCGGGTTACCAGCGACTTATTAGAATTGCGTAATCTTGTTGATAGCGCTGACTTAATCGTGCGCAGCGCAATGTTACGTCATGAAAGCCGGGGATTACACTACAGCAAGGATTACCCGGATACATTATCAGTTGCTAGAAATACAATATTGCAAAAAGAAACCCAATAAAACACCCCGCAGCAAGCAGCGGGGAATTAAACCCGTAGAGATTCAGAGAATTATCATTCTAAGAATATCCTATAATTTTCTATACGCGATTACACAGAAATTACACAATCAATGTATGCGTCTTAATCCTGTTCGGTTTTCAAGATTTTTCCATAGGTATCCAATTCAAGTTCGAGTTTCTTTCCTGCTGTCTTGATTTCCACCTCGTAACCTGTAACCGTCCCATCAGGGTTCATCACCTTTTCTGCGTCCTCAATAGTCGCTTTCGGGTATGCCTTGGAAATGGCCTGAATTATCGGTTCAGGCAGTGCCTTGACATCAATAGCTTCTTCCTTCTGAAGAATCGCTCCGTCGGAGTCATACAGAATTTCGTATTCTCTGCCATTTTCCTTATATTCCACTTCATACACGGCCTTTCCTTCAATCATTCCCTTCTCGAATTCTACCTCTTGGGCATTGGGATAAGCTTTTTCAAAAGCTTCGAGTATCACTTTGGGCACTTGATGTTTGCTGACTTCTTTTTCACTCGCATTCGCCTGACCGAATGCTATCAAAAAAGTGATCAATATCGTTGTAATCCAAAATTGCGTTTTCATAAAACCTCCTTTGGCTGGAGCCAAATATGTACTGATTAAAGTCCGTTGATCTATTTACATTCTTTGAATGCGATCAAAGAGACCGTAACGAAAAAAATCGTTACCTTCTGTCTACTCTATAGCTAAATAATTGTCAATTAGCACAACTAAGATTGAGATCGCATTAGGACAGACGAATCGGAATCGGATATGCTAGCAGGCTCATGGGGCCTTTCAAAAGAAGCAATGAGACGATATTAAGGTGATCTTATTATGCATATAAAAAATTCTATCGAAACCAAGCTTCAATCACTGCGACCACAGTTCCTGGAAGTAACTAATGAAAGTCACATGCACAATGTACCGAAGGGGTCAGAATCTCATTTCAGAGTGACTATCGTTTCTGAGGAATTTAATGGAAAAATGCTTTTAGCTCGTCATCGAATGGTCAACAATATTCTGGCTGATGAGCTTACTCATTCTATCCATGCCCTCGTTCTGCGCACAATGACTATGGAAGAATGGTTTGAAGAGAACGGGGCATCCAATGATTTTCCACCATGTCTTGGGGGCTCAGTATTGCGATAATCCTGTAACAATAGTTCCTTAACAGGCTGTTGAATCATCAAATTAATCAGGACGCTTGTTGTTGGCTGTAATTTTCTGGGCGGGATAAACTTTTCCTCCCAGATTGCATAGATTAGGGGAGCCGCCCTTGAACTAAGCCAGGCCCGATTTTTTGAACGGGATCTCGATCATTCTTAGTCTACTATTGCGATTATCTTCCGAAGCACGAATTGAGGCTCTTTCTTATTGATATTCAATCCTTGCGTTTTTTTTAATGTGATTAAACTGTGATCTTTCTTGGAGTCATTGATAACTCTTAACTATATTTTTTAACAGAGCTCTCAATAGTCTATTGAAAAATAAAGTGTATAAGTCGCTCATTTACTTTTATCACAACGAAGGAGAAGCATTATGGCTAATTCCACATTCAAAAGTTTGATCCTAATCACTGCGCTTTTTCTGGCGACCACATCGTTGGCTTTAGCCATTTCCCTTACGCCCCAATCGCCAAATCTATTCATTTTGCAGGGTGACAATCTGCGCATAACCTACTCGACAACAAGTTTTGATGGAAAACCCCAACTTAATTATGATGACGGAATTAAGACAAGGTCTTTCAGAGGCGACGAGATCAGAACGATTGGAACGGAAATTGGCACTTTGGTTAGCATAACAACCCGAACAACTGTTAATTCAGGATCGACTATTTTTACGATCCTCATTCCGCGAATTAATCTCGATTCGACGATGGCAGCAAATATCAAGACAGAAGGTATTATCACTAGGCATAAGGGCGTTACCCCTAGCAGCCCGAACTATGGTCAACTAGATTCTTATAAGCGCATCGTGTTAAGTGGTACAGCAAGTTTAGTATATTTTTAACGTGAAATTTGCTTTGTACAAGCTTGCGCGCCATGAGCATAAATTAGACAAACGACGGCCTGTTAACACTATTTGATCGAATATGTCGATGTAAATTCACTACCAGCCAATATCAACAGAGCAAACACGGCATGCCGCGCCAGTGCGGCAATGTCAGTCATTCCAAACTACAAATCCTCAATGCTATTCTGTAAATTACCGAACGGCAGTCCGACAAGTATCGGGAACGATATTCAACCGTTGAGCCTGACGTCCATATTAATCTTGTTGGCTACACAAGCCGTGACCCGTGACCGATCAACCGCATCAGAAAGCATTGAAAGCGATTCTTTTGTAGCTGGCTGTGCAACAAACTGATGATGATTATGCTGCCGTGTTTCAACGTCGCCTTAAAAATAAGTTAGAATAGATGTTTTTAGAATTTTTATCGGGAGTTCCTGAATGTCAATGGCTGACCGTGATGGTGTAATCTGGTATGACGGGAAGATGGTTCCCTGGCGGGATGCCAATACACATGTGTTAACACATACCCTGCACTATGGTTTGGGTGTTTTTGAAGGGCTGCGTGCTTATGAAACCGCGCAAGGGCCCGCAATATTTCGTTTGCAAGAACATACCGATCGCCTATTTAACTCGGCGCATATTTTCATGATGAAAATGCCTTACGACAAGGCCACCTTGATGCAGGCGCAGTGTGATGTCGTCAAGCAAAACAAATTATCATCCGGCTACATCCGCCCTATTGCTTTCTATGGCGCCGAAGCCATGGGACTCTCCGCCAAAACGCTGTCCACACATGTTGCCATCGCCGCTTGGCCATGGGGCACTTATCTGGGCCCTGAGGCCCTTGAGAACGGCATTCGCGTCAAAACTTCATCGTTCACCCGCCATCATGTCAATATCAATATGTGCCGCGCCAAATCGGTCACCACTTACGCCAATTCCATTCTGGCCAATCAAGAAGTTGCATTGAATGGATATGACGAAGCGTTGTTGCTGGATGTGGAAGGTTATGTGGCGGAAGGATCGGGAGAAAATATTTTTATTGTTAAGCAAGGAAAAATCTTCACACCGGATTTAACCTCATGCTTGGAAGGAATTACCCGCGCCTCGGTGATTGAATTGGCGGCAGAAATCAGCATTCCAGTCATCGAGAAACGCATTACTCGCGATGAAATTTATTGTGCCGACGAGGCATTCTTCACCGGCACCGCCGCTGAAGTAACGCCGATCCGCGAACTGGATAATCGCATCATAGGACCCGGTAAACGCGGACCGATTACCACGCAAATTCAAACCATGTTCTTTGATTGTGTGAAAGGTCGGGCGAAAAATCATGCGAATTGGCTTACATTGGTTTAATACGTTATATTGGAGTTAGTTTTTATGAATCAACAAGCAGATAACAAAGCACGTGAAATCGAAGTAACAACTGATGACTTGCCATTGCACTGTCCCATGCCATCCATGCTGCTGTGGAATTTGCATCCGCGGGTTTTTCTTCCGATAGAAGCAACCGGTGAAGCGTTATGTCCTTATTGTGGTACACATTACACCCTCAAAGGCGGCGCTGTCGCAGGGCATCATTGAGATCCCTGGAAAATGCGTATTGCAGCGACAAACTCGATTATTCTTTATTTTTTATCAACGATTCCCTACTTTATAGCGATTAAATTATGCATGCAATCCCTCATGAAATCTTTAAGGCTTATGATATTCGTGGCATTGTTGGTAAAACGGTTACTGCTGAAAATGTTGAAAAAATCGGGCATGCCATTGGCTCCGAGGCACGCGCCCGAAAACTGACATCCATAGCCATCGGCCGTGACGGCAGATTGTCGGGAACCGAACTGTCCCAGGCGTTGGCGCGCGGTATCCGCAAAAGCGGAATTGATGTGGTGGATGTCGGCATGGTAGCGACACCCATGCTCTATTATGCGGCACATGAACTATGTCAGTACTCCGGCGTGATGGTCACCGGCAGTCATAACCCACCTGAATACAACGGCTTCAAAATTGTGTTGGGTGGACAGACCTTGGCGGCGGAGACTATTCAGGCACTGCGTTTGCGCATAGAAAATAACGATCTCGCCGACGGCGCGGGCAATTATTCCGAACATAATATTGTCAGCGCTTATCTGGAGCGCATCACCGGTGACATTAAACTCACCCGCCCGATCAAAATCGTAGTTGATTGCGGCAATGGCGTGGCTGGTGCCTTTGCACCGGCGCTTTATCGTAGTTTGGGCTGTGAAGTGACCGAGTTATTCTGCGATGTGGATGGTACTTTTCCCAACCACCACCCCGATCCATCGGTACCGGATAATTTGCACGATGTCATTCAAGCGCTGCAAACAACCGATGCAGAAATTGGACTCGCTTTTGATGGCGATGGCGATCGGCTCGGCATTGTGACCAAAGGCGGCAACATTATTAACGCTGACCGTCAACTGATGCTGTTTGCAGCTGATGTGCTGTCGCGCAACCCCGGCGGCAAAGTTATCTTTGACGTGAAATGCACGCGTAATCTGGCACCGTGGATCAGTCAGCATGGCGGCACACCGATCATGTGGAAGACCGGTCACTCTTTCATCAAAGCCAAGCTCATCGAGGAGAAAGCCTTGTTAGCCGGCGAAATGAGCGGACACTTGTTTTTCAAGGAACGCTGGTATGGCTTTGATGACGGCTTATATGCCGGTGCGCGGCTATTGGAACTGCTAAGCCGCGAAGCGGATATCAATGCCACGCTCAATAATCTTCCCGACAGTCTCAACACCCCGGAATTACAGGTGCGCACGGCTGAAGGCGAAAATCACACGCTGATTGCACAATTACAACAAAATGCGGTTTTTAACAATGCGCAGCAAGTCGTCACCATCGATGGCTTACGCGTTGAGTACAGCGACGGATTTGGCTTGGCGCGCGCATCGAATACTACACCGGTCATCGTATTACGCTTCGAAGCTGATAATGAATCGGCCTTAAAGCGCATTCAGGAAGATTTCCGCCACAACATCCTGCAGGCCAAACCGGGTGTGCAACTTCCTTTTTAGCTGAAAACACTACCCATACGTTCGACACATCATGCGCATTGCGATTGCTCAGATTAATTGCACCGTGGGTAATATTGCAGGGAACGCTGCAAAGATACTGGACGCTGTCGAGCAAGCGAAACAGGCCGGCGCCCAGTTGCTCATAACCCCGGAACTGGCGCTCTCCGGATATCCCCCGGTTGATTTATTACTGCGCGAAACTTTCTGCCAATCGTGCGATGCTGCGCTGGCAGCGCTGGTAAAAGCGATTGACGGCATCACACTGATCGTGGGTCATCCAAGTTTTCAGGATGGCAAACTTTATAATACCGCATCCGTGATTCGCAACGGTGAAGTCATCCATGCTTACCACAAAAGAGTCCTCAGCAAATCGCCCTTCTTTAATGAAACCTACTATTTCGACAGCGGTTCTGAACCCTGCGTATTTGAACTGGCCGGCGTTCAATTTGGCATTCATATCTGCACTGATTTCTGGCTAGGTCATTTGTGCACTGCAGAGAATTACTCCAATCCGGACATTCTATTAGTGCTGAACGCTTCGGCATATCATATCAATAAGCAGGTCTCTCGTTATCAAGCCACGCACCAATTTATCAAGCGCACCGGCATCTCCGTTATCCACACTAATCTGGTGGGTGGGCAGGATGAATTGGTTTTTGATGGCGCTTCTTTTGCAATGAATCGGCATGGAGAGCTCACGCACCAACTGGATGAATTTGTTGAAACCACTGAATTAGTCGACATTCACGACAAGCAACCCACCAAAGGCAAACTGGCCGCACCGCAAGCTCCGGTTGCCAGCGTCTATCAGGCATTATGTTTGGGCGTTAAAGACTATATCGATAAAAACGGCTTCCCCGGCGCGCTGCTGGGACTTTCCGGTGGTGTTGACTCGGCATTAACGCTGGCAATTGCCGTCGATGCACTCGGAGCGGACAAGGTTAAAACCGTCATGTTGCCGTCGCAATATACCGCCGATATCAGCCTGGAAGACGCCAATGCAATGGCTGAATTATTAGGGGTCAAACATTACGAATGCAGCATCCAACCCTTGTTTGCTCAATTTTTATCAAAAATTGAGCATGATTTCCAAATTCTTCCGGATCCCATGGGAACAAACACCATGCCGGAGAATTTACAAGCGCGTATACGCGGCACATTATTAATGGCGCTTTCCAATCACTCGGGCTCGATTGTACTGACTACCGGCAACAAATCCGAAGTGGCGGTGGGTTATTGCACGTTATATGGCGATATGGCAGGCGGCTTTGCGGTACTGAAAGATGTCAGTAAAACCATGGTGTATCAGCTGTGTGAATACCGCAATCAAATCAGCCGGATCATTCCCGAGCGCATCATCCATCGCCCGCCTTCCGCCGAACTGCGGCACAATCAGACGGACCAGGATACCTTGCCGCCCTACGAAGTTCTGGACGCAATTATCGAAGCGTATGTCGAAAAGGATTTCTCACCGGCTGAAATTATCGCGTTGAATTACAACGCCGCAGATGTCAACAGAATCATTCAATTGATTCATCAGAATGAATATAAACGTCGGCAAGCACCGCCAGGAATTCGCATCACGCATTGCGATTTCGGCACCGCGTGGTTTTATCCCATCACATCCAGCTATCAAACTTGGTCCACCTTTCAAGGATAAAAGGAAGGTAAATAGCGGGAGCTCTGGCTGAGGCCGCAAAATGGTGGATGGCGCTACGCTTATCCACCCTACTCCCCAAAAACCCACAAAACAAAACCCGCAGGGGCTGCGCCCCTGCACCCCGCAAAGGGTCAAAAACCAGAGCACAAAGAACAAAACATCAAAAAGCCCTGGCGATACGAAAACCCAGGACGACGCCGGCCTCATCGGTGATGATCCTGAAACGGAGAGCCGACCGCAGGCCCTGCGGATCGCCGAACCACGAACCGCCCCGAACCACCCGGCTATTACAATCCCCGCCATCGGCTTTTCCCCAAGCTGAGCCATCGTTAGGTTTTGATTCAGGCCGATAATTGTCATGCCAGCAATCCTCAGTCCATTCCCCGGCATTGCCTAATAAATCGAATAAACCGAAATGATTTTCTGCAAAGCTAGCAACCGGTGCGGTATACACATAAGAATCCGAACAATCCGCCAAAACCCAATCAGAACCGGCAATCGATTTTGTTTCCTGTCCCAATCCATTGGCGTAATCGCATTGCTTATCGTCTTGATAAAAACGTGCCGTTTGCGTTCCCGCTCGCGCCACGTATTCCCATTCCGCTTCCGTTGGCAGACGATACTGCGCACCGGTACGTTGTGACAACCATTTCACATACGCTTGCGCATCATCCCAGGAAACACACACCACCGGATGGTGATCGTCTTGCGTAAATCCGGGATTTTTCCAGTTATGATCTGGTAATTGTTCCGCTTGTTTTTTCTCAGCATTCCACACATAACAACCTTTACGGTTTTCTTCAACGGTAGTGCGATGATTGGTTTCTTGAACAAATTGTTTGAATTGCCCCACGGTAATTTCACAGCGGCTGATCGCAAACGGTTTGGGGATTGTGACCCAATGCTGCGGGCCTTCATTCGGCTGGCGATCTTTTTCGTTTTCCGATGATCCCATCAAGAATTGATCTGGACGAATCGCCACCATCGCAGGCGCAAGTTTCGCATTGTCGAAATAACAGGCTTGCGCTAATTGTTTTGTCCTTGCTTTTTCCTCGTCTGATCGCTCGCCTCGTGGCTTAACGATGGATTGATCGCCTAATGGTTGATCCTCAGCCAAAATCCCCGGACAAACCATCAAACCCAGCACCAGCAATAAAAAGCGGCAGCCTGATAACAAGCCGCCGCCTGCCGAATACAGCACACTCTTTGGTTGGCATGATTGCGCAACCGGGAGACGCCGCGTATGGGCACCCGCGGCACACCCGGATAATCCTTGAATGACCCGGCTCAGGCACAATTGCGGGCGTACTGGCGATACGAAAACCCAGGTTGTTGTTGGCTTCATCGGTGTTGTTCCTGTTACGGTTAGCCGACCGCAGGTTCTGTGGATTGTTGTTCCACGAACCGCCCCGAACCACCCGGCGATCGTTTAGCGGTATCCCCCTTACTGAAGTATACCTGCGCCAGAATGGCTTTGCACAAGCCACGGCTATCGGCTTGCCGGGCATGCCCCAACCAGCCGGCGACATGCGGTTTAATGTCATTCAAGGTCATGCGATTCGCATGGTAAGCTTTTGCCAAGTGTTTTAGTTTACGGCGAAATTGATAGCCACTGCCGCGACTCAATCGCGTTTTATCCGGAAAAACCCGGTACCCCAGCACATCCAACCCGGTTGCGACCGGTACCAGCATTTTCTTGCTCGGGTGGATGCCAATCCGTTCCTTGGCCAAAAAACACTCGATCTGTTCGCACCAATTCCACAATGTGGCTTTATCATCCGCCAATAAAATCATATCGTCGACATAACGCAAATAAGCTGGCACCTGCAAGATTTCCTTAATGAAATAATCCAAATCGTTCAAATACACATTGCCTAAAAACTGGCTGGTCAGATTACCCAGTGGCAGTCCAATTGCACGGTGCGCCAAATCCATCAGATCGTCATCGGGGTATTTGACAACGTATGGACTAGCAGGCCACGGGCTGGAATCGATAATCGTATTAAATAACCACAGCACATCCGGATCAGCGATCATGCGCACCAATTTTTGTTTCAGGATTTGATGATCCATGCTGTCAAAATAGCGGCTTATATCAATTTTAAGCGCATACCCATAGCGATTCGCCCAAACGCGATATTGCCGCACCGCTACATGCACCCCTTTCAACTTGCGGCTGGCGTAGCTGTCAGGAATAAATTCCCGGTCCAATACCGGCTCGACCTGATTCATCAGCGCATGCTGCACCACTCGGTCGCGGAAAGGCGCCGCCGAAATCAAGCGGATTTTTCGGTCACACACCTGGAATTGCCGGAAACCGCCCGGTTGATAGGTTTTTTGCAATAATTCCTGGCGAATGCTGCTCAGTTCGTATTCCAGATCAAACCCAAATTGCTGGATTTCCGCCTGATTGCGCTTGCCGCGCCGTGCTTTTCGGTAAGCCAGCAGCAGGTTTTTCCAGTCAAGTATTGAAGGCCAAACATTTTCCAATGGAATCATGCTGCGCTCGCAGGTGTATTGCTTTCTTTTTGCTTACGCCAGCCGCCAATCTGCCGCCCAAGTTCCGTCAAGCGCTCGGCGCCTTGTCCATAACTCTGGTGCGTAATCGATTGCAGCGTATGGCTCAAGCGCCATAAATGACGAACCACGTCCAACTGCAAATTGGCCGTTTGCAAGTAAGTCGTTTGCGATTTTTGATAGGCCGCCTGAATCAAATTCTCCAGCACCAGCAATAAGCCGTTTTCGATGCGCTCACCCAAGGTATAACGCCGGTTGCGCGGAAATTGATCCAATTTCGGGATGATCCAGGCCAATAACTCATGGCAATCTTCCACCGCTTTTGGCATGGTTTGATTGGATTGTTTCATATAGTCTCCTAAAAAATAGGGCGTGCTAAGCACAGCGCACTAAGCAGTGATACAAAAACGCAAAATGACTACAAAACCAAAACCCGCAGGGGCTTCGCCCCTGCACCCCGCAAAGGGTCAAAAGCCAAAGCACAAAGAACAAAACATCAAAAAGCCCTGGCGATACGAAAACCCAGGTCGCTGCCGGCAACACCGGTGCCGCCCCGCCACGGCCAGCCGACCGCAGGAGCTGAGGATCGCCGAACCACGAACCGCCCCGAACCACCCGGCGACCACAATCCCCGCCATTGGCTTCCTTCCACGCCGAGCCATCCGCTGGCGCACCTTGATAATTATCATGCGAGCAGTCCTCAATCCATTCCCACACATTACCTGCCGTGTTATGAAGTCCGAATGTATTGGGGTTAAATGAATCTGCCGGCGCAGTCTGTTTACCATCCCATTCACTACCGCAACCACGACAGTTTGCATTATTTTTACCGATGTCCGGTCCCCACCAGTATGCCGTTTGCGTTCTTGCGCGGGCGGCATATTCCCATTCGGCCTCAGTCGGCAGGCGGTATTTTTTACCGGTTTGTTTAGATAACCATTGCACATAATCTCGCGCATCTTTCCATGAAACATTGATCACCGGTCGTTTGCCGCGCCCCCAACCTTCATCGCTTGGCAATTGCCGCTTGGCATCCTTGGCAAACGCATCGTATTCGTCGAACGTGACTTCATATTTACTGATTTCAAAGGCGTACGCGATGGTGACTTCGTGTTGCGGGCCTTCGTCAGAATATCGCCCAGATTCATTTTCAGGCGATCCCATCAGGAATTTTCCGGGTGGAATGCGCACCATCTCCGGCTCGAACGGAAGTTTCGCCTGAGAAGACTCAGCTTGGTAAAGAAAGCGCAGTTCATCATTAAATCCAGCCGCATGCTGATAAGTTTGACTCAGTTGCACCTGGATGGCATCGGCGGGTAAGGTAGCTGATACGCTCAATTTGACGTCGGCATCATACGTCAGCCAGGCCAGACTGTGCGCAGCCCGTTCAGCCGCGGATTTGCCGCCGGCGGCATACTGAATCGTATTGATCGCTGCAGCAGGCTCGATGGTGTCTGCTTGCAGGGTGACCGGGAATTTGGCGCTCTGCAATGCGTTGCGCAGTGCTTCGGCCAGTGCTTGAGTACCCTGTTGGTAATGCAGATTTACCTGCCATTGGGCATATTCTTGTGTTTTGAGATAGTGCTGAAATTGCGTCAGCGCTTGTTGGCCATAGCTATTCCACATGGCATGCAATCCCCAGCCGCCAATAGCCGCACACAATATCACGATCAATGCCGGGCGCAAGATCAGCGATTGACTGGCGCGCGGCAATAGCCTGGCCATGGCCTGCGGCAGTCTGAAATCGAGCAACCCCAGCTTGCCGCCGAGCAGGATATTGGCAAAAATCGGGTCGTTAAAGCTATCCGCGTTTTTCATCGCGCGCAACTCGGCCAGGCGTATCCTGAGCTGGCGCTTGGATGGCGTGCGAACTTCCAGATTTAACGTGCCCAAACCACTTTTATCAGTCAATTGACCGAACAGGCGCTGCCAGACTGCTGTGATGCGCTGCCTTTCTTCGCGTTCCATGCCCAGCAACAAATATTCGCGCAGCCAGTCCGGTAAATGCACGTGTGTCAGCCACGGTAAACGGCTGATGCGCGCCAGCCGCTGCTCGCGCCGCTGTGGCGGGTCCGCCGTAACATTGGCGGTGTTGAGGTGACCAAACAACAAATAATCCAGCGCCTGCGTCAACGCCCAGTGCGGTTTAGGATACACCGCCACCGCCCGCAGCAAACGCAGGCCATAGCTCCCCAGGAAAAATTCCAACTGCCGTACCAGTTGGGAGAGATCAGCGCCATACGGTGGTTTCTCCCTCAGCCAGGCATCGGGCTCCGCCGCGATCATGTCGGGCAACAACAGAGGATACGCGGGTTGCGGAATAAATTTGGCCGGTTGCTCTGTGGTCAGGTGCTCGACCAGTTGCGGCAGGCTGTCCCGCGCCAGTGGCAGCATCAGGAAATTGCGCTGCGCCAGCAATGTGGCATGCGCCACACCCGCATCGCGCGGATGCAGCCAGACTTTATCTTGCCACGGCGCAAATTCCTTGAGCCAGGAGCGGATTTCCCCGCTGTAGGGATGGAACAGAATATCCGTTTCGCTGATGATCAATAACCGGGCATCGCCATGCCGGGCCAGCAATTGCGGCAAGCGGTAATATTCATTGTTGTTCTCATCCTTGGCATGCCAGCGCACCAGCCAGCGCGGATCATCACGAAAACGGTAAGTCCGCACTTGCAGACCGAGTGTGACAAAGCGTTTTTCCAGTTCTTCCGCCAATGCCGCCTGTTGGTCGTTGCGGTGCAGGCTGCGCACCAGCAGCAAATGCTCGGGTGCGACACGGCGATTGCGATAGATCGGATGGAAATAACCGCCACTCCTGGCGGTAGCCTGGACCGTCGCGGCCACATCCAGACGCTGCGTCAGTTCAAAACGCGCCGCGCGTAGATCGCGCAGGGCGTGTTCGGCCTTGGCGCCGCCAAAAATCGGCGTCAGTACCCGTTCAAACCGCAGCTGACTCAACAGATCATCACCCGATGCAGGCTGACTGTTAAGAATCCAATGCTGGTGATAACGTTTTGCCAGCCACAAAAATGCCAATCCCCAGGGTAACCAGAATAATACCTGCGCGATGCCAGCTAGCAGCATTTTCCAATAGTCTGACAATCTCTGTGGCTCTGGCTGGGATCGCGGCACTACTTGATCAATGATGGGAACCGTGGAAACTTCCTGAATGGGTTGATCGGTATCATTTGCTATTATCTTTTCTGGGTCTTTCGGAGGCTTTGGCCCTTGATCGAATGCCGTAGGATCAGGTTGCATGACCCAAACCATCAGCACAGCAATCAGCGTGATGATGAACGCCAGGATAGCCGCAAGCCACACCTTGCCTGTTTTTTGCACCCGTGAACGCACGGCTGCAAGCGTGGTCTGCTTGGGTGATGTCATCTGATTCACGGCAGCCAGCGTAAACTCATCGCCTTTAACCGCAGCGTGCTCATCTTGCATGGCCAGCCATTGCTCAAATAGCACCGGGAATCGCGCTTGATCTTCAGGATTGCGGCAAAACAACGGCCCCAGCACCGGCGCTAACTGACGAATATCTTTGGGTAGGCGGCTTTGTCGTTTCAGATGATCCAGCAAGCGATAAACCGACAGCCATACATCGGGTCCGCACGACATACCTTCGGCATGCAACAAAGCAGCCAGACTGTCGAGCCGTCGCAGGGAAGCGTGGATATCGTCCACGGATGCTATTAGCCTTTAAGTAGCGGCCGCGCCAGCCAGTCGTCAAGCAACTGCTTAGCGCGATCCTGGTCTTCCTGGTGCTTGAACAAGGTTACGCGCGCACTGGAGCAGAATATCTCCCGCCACGCTGCGTTTTGCAGCGTGTAAGCTTGCGAACCTTGACTACGCTTGTACAGCAGTTGCATCCAGTTCAGCAATTCCGCAGTAGAAGGCTGTTTCTGCAATTGCACCTCGTTGCGAAGATAATCAAACAATGCGATTCCTCCCGCCCACAAGCTTTTTTGCTGATTCGGCTGATCAGTTTCCGGCTGAATGACAATATTCAAGCGCTTTTCTACAATACGTTCGATCGTGACCTCATTGCTTTCAGCGTCATGGACTCTATTGCTCTGTTGCCTGCGAAAAGGCGGCAATTCCAGATGATAGTACACACAGCGGCGCAGAAAGGCTTCCGGCAACTCGCGCTCACGATTGCTGGTGATAATGACTACCGGCCGCAATGATGATGCTGATTCCGCTTTGCCGCTCTGCAAGGACACGATCGTGCGCGCTTTCCCTGTTTGGAATAACTCGGGAATATCAAAGCTCATGCGGTCAATTTCATTGAGTATGTCATTCGGGATTTCCCGCGGCGCTTTATCGATTTCATCGATCAGCACCACGGAGCGCTGCGGTTTTGCAGGCAGTTCTTCCAGACAACCTGCCAGACCCAGTTGACGAATGGCATCCGCACCCAATGCGCGCAGGATGGCGAAGCCCAGCGCTTCAAACCTTAAATAACGATAGCTATTATCAACATTGTCGTGCTCCACCCGCGCGGCACGAAAACGTCCCAATGTATCGTACTGATAAAAAAGATCACGGCTTTGGGTATCCGACTTGACCGTAAAACACAAAGGCTTCGGCCACTCATCGCCAGGATTCAGCGGGAAATCCAGTTCCCAGGCCAGGCTATAGGCAAGCTGTGACTTGCCACAACCCGGCTCACCGGTCAACAGCAGTGGCATACCCAGTTCCAGCGCCACATTAACGGCCGATATCAAGCCCGTTGGCGCCAGATAGCCGCGCGGATGCGTCAGTTCATCGGGGTCGAAACTGGGCAGGCGGCGCCATTTTTGCGCTTCTATTTGCTGCCCTGTGCCCGTGTAGAAATGATCGCCAAGGAATGTGGTCATGTTTGAACTCCGTTAATGATCTGATCAGCCATATTTTTTCAAGGCATCGATCAGTATGTTTTTTAAATCGTCATGGTGAATCTCAATATCATTACCCGACACCTGAATATGATGCAAGGGGCGTTCTATAATTTTATTTTTGCTATTCTTACGCTTGTTGAACTCATTCATGATTTCAGTTTCAACAAACATTTTAATTTCCTGCGTTCTCGAGCTATTGGAGAATTGAATATCAATCCATTCATGGATTAATCGTTTGTTGGGGGACTTGATTTCCGGCAGTAAGTATTTCTTCCGGTTCTGCTCTGGTAAGGATTGGTTGATTCTATCAATCAATGTATCGTCCTTTTTTCGCCAAAAAGACCAGGTCAACTTCGGCTGATCCGTTTGTTCATAGTATAAAACCAGGATATGGCGAGGTGCATTGTGAGCAAGTTCGAGATTTTCCCAAGCCTCTAGCATGCCGCAAACCAGTCTTTGGTTTTGAGATTCCGCGTCGGTAAGCTTCCTATACAGGAGATGGGGCACATTTTTGCTGGATAATACGCGTCCGATCTCTGCACTTGTCGGTGGGCAACCCAACTTTTTAGCCAGCAATTCCCACAGATGATCTTCCGGAAGAGTGTGGCTTCTATAAACCTTGTCATCCAATTTTACTGGTTCAGGTGAAAGAGGTTCTACTGAAGCGTTATTCCTAATACTAAGTTGCTTTTTGATATCATAATAAAGAATAAACAGCAAAGCGGACGGCCATTGCGAATCTGTACCATAAAGCAAAAAAGCCAAGGGAGAAATCTCTTTGTCAGTAAAAAATTTGTCGTCTACCCAATCGAAAATATGCTTGGCTTGCTCATCCTTATCAACCAATCCAGCTTTAAATTCTAGGTCATCTTCGAATTTCTTTTTCGGTGCGGGATGACTCGTTTCAATCTTGCTGCTTTGGATTTCTTGAGGTTGTTGGTAAGCCGTTTCAATTGCTGCTGTAAATAAACGTGGGAGAGGCGGCTCAACGGCTGGTTTGTTCCTTACACCGTCTTCGCTAGCATCAAGTTTGGCTTTTAAGCGATCTATAATCTCATCTTTTGATGTCAAACCGGTCAAATCGATATGAATAATAGGTTTGAAAAGCCCTAACGCAGATTCGTCAATCGACTCGATTTTAATGGGAAGCAGCTTGCCACTGGAAAAGGCAGCAGCCCATTCGGAACTTGCAAATTCGGCGGTGAGATAATTTCTGGATAAAACCGCAATCACTTTTCTGGCATTGCGTAAAGCGTTATGCATTTCAATAGGAAAAGACTGTCCCGGCTTGAAATCCCATACATCTATTTTTACCTTGTGGCCGATCTGCTCAATCTGCCAGGCTATCCACTCTGCCGGTTCTTTATCGACTGTGGTATAGCTAATGAAATAGTCTATGTCTGATTCCATCGCGGCAGCTAAAACAGATTATCGAAGTCGGGTTCAGCTTTTGGTTTCTTCCGGTTATTTCCAATGCTTTCCAACAGCCGCTTTCGTGCCTCATTTTTGTCGGCAATTCCGACTAGGTCAATATACACAATTGTTCTGAGAAGTCCGGTTAGTTCAACTTCCCGCGCCCGAACAGGAATCAAAAGCCGTTTTTCACCTGCCGGATCTTGCGCAAATGCGGCAGCCCATTCAGGTGCCGTAAATTGTGCTTGCAAATAATCCGGCGACAAAACTGCAATCGTTCGCTTAGCCTCGGTAGCGGCTTTTTGCATAGCCAGAACAAAATTTTCACCGGGGCCGAAATCCCAAGCTTGGATGATTGTCGTGTAGCCTGCTTCCTCCAATTGCCAGGCAATCCATTCCGCTTTATCTGTGTCGGCCTTGTTATAACTGATGAAAAAATCTTTCATAAGTTTATCCTGAGTCATAAAACAAACAAGAACACCATAACTACATTGATCACAAAGGAACCATCCATTAGCGTATCATAAAATTTTTCAGATACCGTAATTAGCCTTACTTCATACGTGAACATTCTCATAATCAGCGCAAAAAAACATACAATTTACAATCCACAAGAAACCATCGCGCAATCAGCCAATCCAATCCGGAAATTACCCGTGTTGATAAAAATTCGTTCCCGATACCCGTCATGAAATTGATCTGCCTGATCATTGCGTTATCACTCCTGTTTCCGGCAAGCGGTTTTGCGCATGAGTTACCCGATCTGGGGGACGTGTCGCAAGCGACCATTACACCGCATCAGGAACGGCAAATCGGGTTGCAGATCATGCGTCAGATTCGTGCCGATCCCAGTTATTTGGATGATCCTGAGATAGCCAGTTACTTGAGTAATCTCGGGCATAAGTTGATCGCCAATTCCGATGAAGCCAGTGCCGGTCAGTCATTTGAATTTTTTGCCGTGCAGGATCCGTCCATCAATGCATTCGCTTTGCCGGGCGGATTCATGGGATTCAATAGCGGGCTCATCGTCGCCGCACAAAGTGAATCCGAATTAGCTGCGGTGATGTCGCATGAAATCGCGCATGTGACACAAAAACACCTGGCGCGCATGATTGCTTCGCAAAAATACGACTGGGTTAAATCAATCGCTGCAGTGGCGGTGGCCATCATTGCGTCGCGCGCCAATTCGCAAGCCAGTCAAGCGGTACTCGTTGCTTCCCAGGCCAGTATGATTCAATCAAAACTGGACTTTACCCGCAAACATGAAAGGGAAGCCGACCGTATCGGTTTGAATATCTTGCTGGATGCCGGATTTGATCCGCAAGGCATGTCCGTTTTTTTTGAGCGCTTGCAACGTGCCGGGCGGTTTCATGAAAACGGCGCACCATCCTATCTGCGTACCCACCCGATTACTTATGAACGTATCGCCGACATCCAAAATCGCACCCGCGAAATGCCGTACCGCCAGGTTCCGGATAGCATCGATTTTTTACTGGTACGTGCCAAGTTGCGCACCTTACAAGGAAAACCGCATGACGCAGTCGTGCAGTTCAAAACACGTTTGGATGAGAAACGTTATAGCAATGAGGTGGTTGAACGCTATGGCTATACCCATGCGCTGTTACGTGACAAAAAAACCAAACAGGCCGGTATCGAATTGGCTCATTTATATCAATTGCTACAGGTTAATCCTTCCACACCTGTTCTGACCGACCATGTATTAGGAAAAACCGTGCGTGTCGAGTATAAAAACATCATCGCCGGCGCCATGATTGAGACACTTTCGGCCAGTGTGAAACTGGCAAATGGGCAGATCACTGAAGCGTTCAACACATATAAAAATGCATTAAAGGTCTATCCGCAACACCGTGCGTTGATGCATGGCTATGCCCAGGCTTTAATCCAGAACAAGCAAACTGAAACAGCGCTGGAATTTATCAACAAACAATTGCAACTCATTCAAAATGATGTTCAGTTGTTTAATCTACAGGCCCAATGCTACGCCTTATTAGGTGATAGAATGCTCGAGCACCGCGCACTGGCCGAATCGTACATGCTGAAAGGACACTACGCAGGCGCTATCGATCAGTTGCAAACCGCACTGAAAAGCAGCAATGGGAATTTTTATCAGTTATCGAGCGTTGAAGCACGCTTGAAACAGGTGCAGGCGCTCAAAGCGGAAGAAGAAAAAGAACAAAAATAAAGCACTTTGGAAGAATCCCGCCTGTGATGAATCCGCCATGCTCCGTGAGTATTAGTTTTTTGCTAACTGTTTATCCACAATTGAATCCAATCAAGTACCGCAAATGTTTACTGTCAGCACCAAACAAATCGTCATTGTTTTAATTATGATTGCTGCCACTGCCGCCTACTGGTACAGCGGTGGACAGAAAGAATCTAAAACCAGTCAATATAAAACCCGCAGTATTGAGCGTGGCGACATCATACAAACTATCTCTGCCAACGGCACCCTTACCCCCGTTGTACTGGTCAACGTCGGCACGCAAGTTTCGGGTACCGTAGCTAAATTGCATGCGGATTATAACGATGAGGTGAAAATCGGACAAATATTGGCGGAACTGGATCCGGCTTTACTGCGCGCGCAATTACAGCAATCCAAAGCGAATCTTCTCAATGCGCAGGTCACCTTAAGAATTGCCGAGAGCAAGCTGAAACGCCATCGGCTACTCAAAGAACAAGATTTTGTTTCGCTCGAAGCGTTACAGGCTATTGAACAGGAAACCGAAGCAGCTCGCGCGCAATTGGCTGTCAGCAAGGCCCAAGTGGATCGCGACCAGGCCAATCTGAATTACAGTGTGATCCGCTCGCCGATATCGGGCGTCGTCATTGCACGCGATGTCGATATCGGTCAAACGGTGGCGGCCAATTTCCAAACACCGATACTATTTCAAATTGCCAAGGATCTGCGGCAAATGCAAGTCAACATCAGTGTGGCGGAGGCCGATATCGGCCAGTTACACATCAGCCAGTTGATCAATTTCACGGTCGATGCCTTCCAGCAACGCAAATTTACCGGCACAGTCGGACAGATCCGCCTGAATCCGACCATTCTGGAAAATGTCGTCACGTATAATGTTGTCGCACTGGTTAATAACGATGATGGTGCATTATTACCTGGCATGACGGCGAATATCCATTTTGTGGTCACGCAAAAAAACGATGTCTTGCGTGTGCCTAACGCCGCTTTACGTTTCCAGCCCAAGAACACGGAACCCAGCGAAGGCGGCAAACCCAGCAAACCGACGAATCAATCTGTGCTGTACCTGTTGTCAGAAGATCAACCCGCACCTGTTCATGTCACTGCAGGAATCACCGACGGCAATTTCACCGAAATCATCGACGGTGAAATACAGATAGGCGATAAAGTGATCATCAGCGAAGTGGTCGATAAAAAAGAAGCCGAAAGCAAATTTAAGTTAAGAGTATTCTGATGTCGTCGATTCAGGCCACGCATTCTGCCGATCCACTCATTCACATAGAAAATCTTTGCAAGAGTTACGGTTTGCAAGATGCTGACGGCAAAACCATCACCACCCAGGTTTTATTCGACATCAATTTGACCATCAATCGGGGCGAATTCGTCGCCATTATGGGACATTCCGGCTCGGGAAAATCCACGCTGATGAATATACTGGGTTGTTTGGATACACCGACCAGCGGTTCATATTGGTTATCCGGAAGAAATGTGGCCGCACTTTCCAGTAATGAATTGGCGCACGTTCGCAATCAAAACATCGGTTTCGTATTTCAGGGATTTAATTTGCTCAAGCGCATGACGGCTTTGGATAACGTGGCAACACCACTGCTGTACGCGGGGGTCAACCGTGCCAATAGCCGTAAGCAAGCGTTAGAATTTCTGCGCCGCACCGGCTTGGAAAACTTTGCCATGCACCAGCCCAACCAGCTTTCCGGCGGTCAGCAACAACGTGTCGCCATCAGTCGCGCACTGATCAATCATCCGCAGTTGATTCTGGCCGATGAACCGACAGGCAATCTCGATACACAAACCAGCAGTGAAATTATGCTGTTGTTTGAGCAACTCAATCGTGACCAGGGCATCACCATCGTGCTGGTAACGCATGAAGACGATATCGCGGCGCACGCAAAACGCTTAATTCGCTTAAAGGACGGGCACATCATTGTTGACAAAAACAACACGGTTGCGACAACTTTGCATGAAGTCACATGATTTCAGTTGGTTTAATGATCATTCAGAATTATATTCTGTTCATGACCCGCTCCTGTTGACGCCATGAACTTGTTTGCCATTATCGGTGAAGCATTGCGCGCCCTGCGCCAAAATCGGCTACGCAGCGGATTAACCATGCTGGGCATGATCATTGGCGTAGCCGCTGTGGTGCTCATGTTATCGATTGGTCAAGGCGCGCGAACCAAAATCAATGAAACCATCGCAGCCATGGGTAGCAATCTATTTATCGTAGTCCCGGGCGCCACTTCTTCCGGTGGATTCAGTTTCGGCAGTGGCAGCGTCAGAACCTTGACCATCAATGATGCCTATGCCATTGCAGAATTATCGTCCATCAGCGCCACTGCACCGATTACTAGCGGAACCGTACAGCTCAATTACGCCGCCAAGAATTGGAGCACCATCATCACAGGCACCACACCGAATTATTTTGCAGTCGGTAACTGGAAAATCGAATCGGGCACGGTTTTTACAGAATCCGATCTGCGCTCGGCTGCCCGCCTGGCTGTTTTAGGTTCTGTCACAGCGAAAAATCTGTTCGGTGATGAAGATCCGGTTGGAAAAACCATCCGCATTACCAATCGCCCTTTTATGGTGGCCGGTGTACTGATGGCCAAAGGCCAGAGTTTGACGGGGCGTGATCAGGATGACGCGGTTTTCATACCGATCACAACCAGCGAACGGCAGATTACCGGTAATCAGTTTCCCGGTTCCATCCGATATATGCTGGTACAAGGGAAATCAGCGGATGATATGGATATCGCTGAAATAGAAATCACCCAATTACTACGCCAGCGTCACCGTATCGCAAAAGGCAAGGAAAATGATTTTACGGTGCGCAATCTAACGGCTATTGCGGATGTTGCAACCGATGCGGCAAAAATCATGTCAATTGTATTAGGCGCGATTGCCTCAGTTTCTTTATTGGTGGGCGGAATTGGCATCATGAACATCATGTTGGTTTCTGTCACTGAACGCACGCGTGAAATTGGCATCCGTATGGCCATTGGCGCCAATCAGCGTGCAATTTTGACGCAATTCCTGCTGGAAGCAATGATGATCTGCATCATGGGTGGGTTGATCGGTTTATTATTGGGTATTGGCGGTGCCTGGCTAGTCAGTCAATTCGCTGACATGCTGATTGTCATTACGCTGGGCATGATTGGCTTGGCTTTTTTGTTTTCTTCAGCGGTTGGCATATTCTTTGGCTTTTATCCCGCCAAGAAGGCCGCTTCGCTGAAACCGGTTGATGCATTACGATATGAATAGTCTGTCTACTTGGATTTTATGTATTGAGTCATATTCACGGTAGAAAAAGGAGTAACTCATGACAATCAAAGAGAAAGAACGCCCCACTTCCGATTTTCTGGCCATTGTCGTGGTAGAAAATAAAAAAGAGGCCATGTCGGTCGGTGAAATCAAGAATGCGCTGCATGAACGTGGCTTCGGCATCTTAATGGCGATTGCCGCGCTGCCGATTTGTCTGCCGGTACCTGTTCCGCCAGGCTATACCACACTGTTTTCTATCCCCTTATTCATTTTCTCGATACAAATGGTTCTCGGCATGCGGGCACCGTGGCTGCCCGCCTGGATTGAAAAAAAATGTATTCAACGCGCCCATCTGGAGAAAATAGTAGCCAAGGCAAATCCTTGGCTCAAGAAGCTTGAAAATCGCATGCAACCGCGCATGACTTATATCAGTGTGCATACGTGGGAAAGAATCATCGGTATTTTTTCCTTTGTTTTTGCGCTTTCCATATCGCTGCCGCTGCCTTTGACCAATTTTCCGCCAGGCTGCGGGATATTGATCATGTCGCTGGGGCTTCTCAACAGAGATGGCGTCACGATACTGATCGGCATGATGATTGGAACCATCGGGATAGGTATCACAATGATTGTTCTGATCATGTTGTGGATGGGAATGTCGATGCCGTCGTTTTATTAAGCCCGGATCGTCAATGCCCACTAAAGTCTATTACAACAGCGCTTGCCCGGTTTGCAATGCGGGAATCAAAGATCAGCGCCAGCGTATGGAGAAATGCGGCGTTAATGATATTGAATGGGTGGATGTGCACAGCAACCCGGCAGCGGCTGCAGAAGTAAACAATTCGCTCGAGCAGGTTCGCGAACGCTTACACGTCAAAAATGACAGCAGCGAACTCAATGTCGGTATCGATGCATTCATTGCGCTTTGGCAACGAACACCCGGTCAGCGCTGGTTGGCACAGCTATTTCAACTGCCGATTATCAGGCCGCTTGCACGTATCGCTTATAACGGATTTGCACGCCTGCTCTATCTTTGGAATCGGGCATTGAAGCACTGGTAAATTCACTTACTTGCACTGATTCAAGCGTATTTCCCGACGTCACGCCAACTTCCAAGTCAAACGGGTATTCGCATAAAGTGGTATCAGCTTTTCTCGCGCAAACTCGAAGTGTTCCGGCACAACCCAATGATCTTTTTTCAGCGTAATAACATCTTTATTGCGCGGCAGTTGATAGAAATCCGCACCATGAAAACTGGCGAAAGCTTCCAGCTTTTCCAGCGCACCGGCCTGTTCAAATGCTGTCGCATATAATTCAATCGCTGCATGCGCGGTAAAAATCCCTGCGCAACCACAGGCATTTTCTTTATTGGCTTGCGAATGCGGTGCGCTGTCGGTACCCAGAAAAAATTTGGGGTCGCCACTGGTCGCCGCTGTCAGCAAAGCCTGCCGGTGTATTTCACGCTTCAATACCGGCAGACAAAAATAATGTGGCCGGATGCCGCCTTGAAAGATTGCATTACGATTCAGCAGCAGGTGATGCGCCGTAATCGTGGCTGCTACATGATGGGATGCTTGTTTGACAAACGCCACCGCATCACGGGTAGTGACATGTTCAAATACGATGCGTAAATTTGGGAAACGCTGCGTCAGTGGCGCAAGTATCCGGTCGATGAAAACTTTCTCTTTATCAAATACATCCACATCAGGATCCGTCACTTCACCATGTACCAACAATGGCAGATTAATTTGTTCCATGGCTTCCAAGGTGGCATAACATCGAGTGATATCGGTCACCCCGGCATCTGAGTTGGTCGTCGCACCCGCCGGATATAATTTCACACCGTGCACCACCCCGCTCGCTTTAGCCCGGATGATTTCCGCGGGGGGCGTATTATCCGTCAGATAGAGCGTCATCAATGGCTCAAAGCCGGATTGCAGCGTTGCCGGCAAAGCCGCCAGTATGCGTGCGCAATACGCCAGCGCCATATCAGTTGTCACTACCGGCGGTTTAAGGTTCGGCATGATGATGGCACGCGCAAATTGCTTAGCGCTATGCGGCAACACGGCATGCAGCTGCGCGCCATCGCGCACATGCAGGTGCCAGTCGTCAGGGCGGGTGATGGTTATACTGTCCACGATTAACCCGGAATATGTTGAAATGGCGGCATTATATCTCAGTCAGCATGCTATTTCGGTTGTTTCAATGCCAGCGCAAGTTGGTACAGCGCATTCTTATTTTCACCGGTAATTTCCGTGGTCAGTTTAACTGCCTGCTTTAATGGCAATTCGGCCAGCAGACATTGCAATGTATGTCGGGCCTGCTCACCGATCTCGGCTTTATCCAGGATTTCTGCGCCCGACAACATCAAAACAAATTCACCTTTCTGCTGATTGGCATCTGCCTGTAGCCAGGCATATACCGCTTCCAATGTCCCGTTATGAATGGTCTCGAATAATTTGGTCAATTCCCGGGCAATGGTCATTTGGCGTTGTGGGCCAAAAATATCCACCATATCAGCCACACATTCCAGAATCCGATGCGGCGCTTCGTAAAATATCAACGTACATGGTTGCGATTTTAACGTTGTTAATTCACGTTTGCGCAACCCGGTTCTGTTAGGGAGAAAACCATAAAATAGAAAATGCGGATGCACGATTCCGGCCGCTGACATCGCACAAATAGCTGCGTTGGCGCCAGGAATCGGAATGACGGAAAAGCCTTGTTCCCGCACGCGCTTAACCAGAATCGCACCGGGATCAGAAATACCGGGAGTACCCGCATCCGTCACCAGTGCGACGCTTTTTCCAGCATCCAATAGTGCTAATATTTTGTCCGCGACGGCCGTTTCATTGTGCTGATGCAAGCTGATCAATTTTGCTGTGATGGCATGCATCGCCAACAAATGTTTGGAATTCTGTACATGTTCAGCTGCAACCACATCAACTTTTGCCAATATGTCTAATGCACGCAAGCTAATATCGTTTAAATTTCCTATTGGTGTAGCAACCACATATAATGCGTTTTTTTCCAGCATAATCCTCACTATGCAACGTTTTTTTATAATTGCTCTGGCAGTCATTTCGCTATCTGTCAGCCCAGTGGCAATGGCCACTGATCCAATAGTGCGTTTGCAGTGGGAGAATGTGTCAGAACCCCAACTGGTGCATCATATTGCACTACTTTTACCGCTAGAATCACCCTCATTTGGAGAAGCCGCCAATATCGTCAAAGAAGGGTTTGTTACTGCTACCATGCGCGAACAACCCTTGCCATTCGTCATCCGATTATATGCCACGACAGACGATCCACTGGATATTTTCATTACCTATCAGCAGGCAGTGGCTGCCGGCGCTGTATTCGTCGTCGGACCGCTCACCCGGGATGGTGTTTCGGCCATGGCATCCAGTAAAATTCTGGAGGTACCTACACTGGCATTAAATACCGTTGATAATTCAGTGACTTTACCGTCCAAGCTGTATTTGTTTGGCTTGCAAATGGAAACGGAAGCCAGTCAAATCGCAAAATTGGCCCTAACTAGTGGTAAAAATCGTGCCATTATCATTAGCGATGATGGCGCGTTATCCAAACGCTTACAGGCTGCTTTTACGGAACACTGGCAAAGTGAAAGTGGAAAGACCGTTGAATTATTGCGCTATATGGAAGATCCAGCCAAACTCCAACAGCTTCGTAGCCTGACAACCGGCCAGGATCACTTGATTTTCCTTGCCTTGGATGCCGCAAAATCACGCACACTACGCGCATATCTTGATCCCGATGTTCCCGTGTATGCCACCTCGCAAGTTTTCACAGGTGACGATAACTTTCTGCTGAACAATGATCTGAATGGCATTCAGTTTGTCGATATGCCATGGTTATTACAACCCGATCATCCTGCTGTCATGGCTTATCGCCACACCGACAAAACCCGCAGTACCGACATGAAACGCCTCTATGCTTTGGGCATCGATGCTTTTCGTTTGATGACCCATCTGTTGCAACCTCAGTCTGTCTATGACATCGCTTTTGACGGTGTGACCGGCTACATCCGTTTTGTACCGCCCAATCAATTTATCCGTGAACCTGTCGCTGCCCAGTTCGAACAAGGTAAAGCGCAACTCATCAACCTACAGCAAAATAACACCTCCCATGAAGGGCAGTGATGCCGAGCAAATAGCCGTATCATACCTGCAAAGCCAGCGCCTGATTCTAGTGACAAAAAACTACCGTTGCCGCTTTGGAGAAATTGATCTGATCATGCGTGACGGAGCCACGCTGGTATTCGTTGAAGTGCGCATGCGCGCAAATGAATTTTTTGGCGGTGCCGCCGCCAGTATCACGTCAGCCAAACAGGCTAAACTATTGCACACCGCGCGGCATTATCTATCCGAACTCAACAGCGAACCGCCCTGCCGTTTTGATGCGTTACTGCTGACAGGCGCAGATGGTAAGAAAATTGAATGGATCAAAAATGCATTTGGTGAATAATGAATCAGGATACCGACACATAATCATAGATGGATACTGCGTCCGCCATCCACCGCAATGATCTGTCCGGTGATATAAGGCGCATCGGCAATCAGAAACTGCACGGTTTTAGCGATATCATCCGGTTCGCCGCAACGTTTGAGCAAGGTACTGGCAATAATCTGCTGGCGCGCCGCTTCATCAGCCCATTCCCCATCTTCCGGCCATAAAATAGGCCCCGGCGAAACGCCATTGACACGCACTTCCGGCGCCATTTCCACGGCCAGCGACTTGGTCAGCGATAATAATCCGCCTTTGGCGGCATTGTAGATGACGTAATTTTTTAAGGGTCGTTCGGTATGAATATCGACAATGTTAATAATGCAACCACGTTGATGTTTCAGATAAGGTGCTGCTGCCTGGGATAAAAACAGCGGCGCCTGCAAATTACTGCCAGCCAGATCAGCCCAGTCTTCCAGCGTACATTGATCAAGTGGCGTTGGAAAAAAGCTGGAAGCATTATTGATCAATACATCCAGTTGTCCAAAACGTTTCGCTGCTTTCTCGACCAAATCAGACAGCAATTCCGTATCTAACAAATCCGCTTGCACCAATGCCACTGAATCAGGACGTTTTTGATTCAGTTCATTTTGCAAAGCACTCGCTTCATCCAATGAAGAACGATAATGCACGATCATATTTGCGCCTTGCGCGTGCAACCTGCGACAAATGGCAGCCCCCACTCGCTTTGCCCCGCCAGTAATCAAGATCACTTTCCCCTGCACATACACCTCCTTCAAAACACTGAGTGCTGCTACACTACGGCCTGACTGACAGCAGCCATTTGCAATTTACCATAAACATTCTTATTTTATGTCTTTACCTGTATCCCTACCACCCGCCAGTGAATCTGCGCTGGCACATAGTCATTCCCTACAAACACTGATCCGGGATCGGATTCACGCTGCAGGCGGTTGGATTGCATTCGAGCAGTTCATGAATTTGGCGTTGTATGCGCCAGGAATGGGGTATTACACCAGCGGAGCAACCAAATTGGGCAGTGCAGGCGATTTTGTCACCGCACCGGAAATTTCTCCGTTATTTGCCCGCACGCTGGCACAACAAGTGCTACAGATTTCCCGGCAAATTAACCGAGCGGATATTCTTGAATTTGGCGCCGGATCGGGCAAACTGGCATTAGACCTGCTGCTTGAACTGGAAAAATCAGATGCTTTGCCGAATAAATATTTCATTCTTGAAGTCAGCGCCGAACTACGCCAGCGGCAACACATGCTGTTTGCCAGCAAGGCGCCGCATCTTATATATTTGCTGGAATGGCTAGAGCAATTGCCTAGCCAATTTGATGGCGTCATTCTTGCCAATGAAGTACTCGATGCCATGCCGGTCCATATCGTGACATGGCATAACAATGCGCTGTTTGAGCGCGGCGTCATTTGGCAGAACGACCAATTCGCGTGGCAAGATCGCCCCGTCCACAATGCAGCGCTGCATGATAGCGCCAGCCAATTAATACCGCTGATAAATCCCAATAACGACTTGATTCACCCCTATGTCAGTGAAATCAATCTCGCTGCCACTTACTTCATGCGCAGTCTGGCAAGCATCTTGCGTCAAGGGATTATTTTATTGATCGATTACGGCTTTGGCCGCAGCGAATATTATCACCCGCAGCGCAATCAAGGTACGCTGATGTGCCATTACCGCCATTATGCGCATCATGATCCATTCTACTTGCCTGGCCTGCAGGATATCACCAGTCACGTTGATTTCAGTGCAATGACTCAAACTGCGCAAGATGCCGGATTGCTGTTGGCGGGTTACACTACACAGGCGCATTTCTTGATTAATTGCGGCGTCACTGAAATTCTGGCACAAACATCTGTAGATGACACGAATAACTACCTAATACAAGCCAATCAATTGCAAAAACTGGTCAGCCCGGCTGAAATGGGCGAATTATTTAAAGTAATCACCTTTGGAAAGAATTTTTCGGAATCATTGATCGGATTCAGGAGCGGGGATATAAGCCGCTTACTGTAAATAATTCAATAAAATTGAATCACCGCTCTCAACTTTAAGCCTGTGTTGGGTTAAAATAAACAAGTATGTCTAATTTTCATAATCCAGATCAAATTATCCGCCCGGAAATTCTCGCGCTCTCGGCTTATCATGTACCACCCGCTACGGGTATGATCAAGCTGGATGCCATGGAAAATCCATATCCGCTGCCACCCGTTTTGCGTGATGAAATTGCGCAATTGACGATGCATGCGCCCGTCAATCGGTATCCTGATGCCAGTGCCATTTCACTCAAGGCAACATTGCGTCAGGCGCTGGCTATTTCTGACGATATGGATATTCTGCTTGGCAATGGATCGGATGAGATTATTCAAATCATTGCTATGGCGATTGCCAAACCGAATGCAGTACTGATGAGCGTTGAGCCCGCATTTGTCATGTTCCGGATGATTGCCACATTCGCAAATATCCAATATGTCGGCGTACCGTTAAAAAAAGACTTCACGCTCGATCCGGAAGCCATGTTAGCTGCCATTGTGAAACACAAACCAGCCGTTATTTTCTTGGCTTATCCCAATAATCCGACGGGAAATTTATTTAATGCCGATGCCATTGTGCGCATCATTCAGGCGGCTTCCGGTATAGTCGTTATCGATGAAGCCTATCATGCTTTTGCTGATGCCAGTTTAATGGATAGACTAACGCAATACCCCAATCTGTTATTAATGCGCACACTATCCAAATTAGGATTAGCGGGCTTACGATTGGGTTTATTGGTGGGTCGGCGCGAATGGTTAGTGCAGTTTGAAAAGATGCGTTTACCTTATAATGTTGGCATAATGACGCAATTAATCGCAGAAAAGGTATTGCATCATACGCATGTGTTATTGGAACAAGCAGAAGCTATCAAATCAGAACGTACCAAAATGAGTGCATATCTTGGTACAATCAGCGGCATAGAAGTGTTTCCTTCAGATGCCAATTTTATTCTGTTTCGCATCCATGCGGCCAGCCAAATCTTTCAGGCACTTAAGCAACGGAAAATACTCATAAAAAATCTTGATGGTACGCACCCATTATTAGACAATTGTCTACGTGTAACAGTAGGTACACCGGATGAAAACGCACAGTTTTGCGCAACATTGCACGCCATACTTAGTGAAACAGTTTAAAACTCACTCGAAATCCCCGTATTAATCAAAAACTTTATTCTATGCGCCAAGCACAGGTAACAAGAAATACGCTGGAAACTCAAATCAGCATCAATCTGAATTTAGATGGAACAGGCAAGTCTGCCTTAAATTCAGGGGTTCCTTTTCTGGATCATATGCTCGATCAGATTGCCCGCCATGGCATGATTGATCTTGGCATTACTGCCAAGGGCGATTTGCATATTGACGCACACCACACCGTTGAAGATATCGGCATCACACTGGGGCAAGCTTTTACTCAGGCAGTGGGCGATAAGAAAGGATTACGCCGCTATGGTCATGCCTATGTGCCCCTTGATGAAGCGTTGTCACGCGTCGTCATCGATTTATCCGGGCGCCCGGGCCTGGTATTCAATGTCGACTTTATACGAGCACGCATTGGTGATTTTGATGTCGATCTTATCCATGAATTTTTCCAGGGATTTATCAATCACGCCCTGGTAACCCTGCATATTGACAACCTATCGGGAAAAAATGCACACCATCAGGCTGAAACCATATTCAAAGCATTTGGGCGGGCATTGCGTGTGGCGATTGAACATGATCCTGGCGCAGTCGGTATTATTCCATCCACCAAAGGCACTTTATAAGTAACCTTGTTCATAAACATCATCGTATGACTGATATCGCAATTGTTGATTATGGAATGGGAAATTTGCGTTCCGTACATAAAGCGCTTGAACATGTTGCACCGACCGTCTCGACTGCAGTTACCAGCGACCCGGATATCGTGCGAAAAGCGCAACGGGTCGTAGTACCCGGACAAGGTGCCATGCGTAATTGTATGCATGAGCTTGAGACCCGCGGATTACGTGAAGCCGTCATGGAGGCGGCTGCGAACAAACCATTTCTTGGCATCTGTCTCGGTCTGCAAATGTTGTTCGAAGAAAGTGAAGAAGGAAATGTCAAAGGTTTAAACATTCTGCCTGGCAAGGTTGTACACTTCCCTGCTGCAGCCATGAAAACAGCGGATGGACATAAACTTAAAGTACCCCATATGGGCTGGAATCAAGTTTATCAAGCTATTAAGCACCCTTTATGGGAAGGTATTGCAGCCGATGCACGTTTTTATTTTGTGCATAGCTATTATGTTGAGACAACTGACGCCGTATCCATTGCTGCACATAGCAATTATCCTTTTCCATTTACTTGTGCCGTTGCAAAGGATAATATTTTCGCAGTACAGTTTCATCCCGAGAAAAGCCAATTAGCAGGATTGACACTATTGAGTAATTTTGCCAAATGGACACCACATTTCTAACGCCAAGAAGTAATAAACCAACTCTATTAATCAACTATTAATTCTGATTGAGCCATGCTGATTATTCCTGCAATAGATCTTAAAGATGGACATTGTGTTCGACTCAAACAAGGCGTTATGGAAGATGCCACGGTATTTTCCAAAGCGCCTGCTGAGATGGCGGCACATTGGTTAAGTCAAGGCGCACGTAGACTTCATCTTGTCGATTTAAACGGTGCATTTGCCGGCAAACCAAGAAATGAAGCGGCGATACGTGATATTGTATCGGCCATTGATGATCAAATTCCAATTCAATTAGGTGGGGGCATTCGCGATCTCGATACCATCGAGCGTTATCTGGATGATGGCATAACCTACATCATTATTGGTACCGCAGCCATTAAAATACCTGGTTTCTTGCAAGATGCCTGTAATGCTTTTCCAGGTCAGATCATGGTTGGATTGGATGCGAGAGATGGCAAGGTAGCCGTTGATGGCTGGTCAAAAATCACCGGACATGACGTCGTTGATCTCGCCAGAAAATTTGAAGGCTACGGCGTAGAAGCCATTATCTACACGGATATTGGCAGGGATGGCATGCTCAATGGCGTCAACATCAAGGCGACCGTTGAATTGGCCAGAGAACTCACGATACCGGTCATCGCCAGCGGCGGCATCACCAATATTGATGATGTTCATAAACTGTGTGAAATTGAATCGGAAGGTATCATGGGCGCCATCACCGGACGCGCGATCTATGAAGGTTCTCTGGATTTTAAAGAGGCTCAGATATTGGCCGACAAACTCAGCAAAGAGAGCGGTCTCTCATAATACAGACGCTACGACTGCAAACTCACAATTCATTATCTTTCCTTTATTTTCACAATCGGCTTTAAAATCTGATGAGCCTCGCTAAACGAATCATTCCATGTTTGGACGTCACCAATGGACGTGTTGTTAAAGGCGTTAATTTTGTTGAGCTGCGTGACGCCGGCGATCCGGTGGAAATTTCTCGCCGTTATGATGAGCAAGGCGCGGATGAACTCACTTTCCTGGACATCACAGCCAGTTCTGATAATCGCGATCTCATTCTGCATATCATTGAAGATGTCGCTGCCCAGGTATTTATTCCCTTGACCGTAGGGGGTGGTGTGCGTCAAGTCGACGATGTTCGTCGCTTACTCAATGCCGGTGCTGACAAAGTCAGTATCAACACATCCGCAGTTCTGAATCCGCAACTGGTAGCCGATGCATCGGATCACTATGGTTCTCAATGCATTGTGGTGGCAATTGACACAAAACAGGTGAATTCACCCGATGGCCTACCGCGCTGGGAAGTTTTTACGCATGGTGGACGTAAAGCCACGGGTATTGATGCGATCGAATGGGCAAAAAAAATGCAAGCCTTAGGAGCTGGTGAAATTTTACTCACCAGTATGGACAGGGACGGTACGCGTAATGGTTTTGATATCGCCTTGACACGCGCAGTTTCCGATGCAATTGACATACCGGTTATCGCCAGTGGTGGTGTTGGCAATCTGGATCATCTGGTTGACGGCATCCTACAGGGATACGCGGATGCAGTATTAGCAGCCAGCATCTTTCACTATGGTGAATTTACCGTGCAACAAGCTAAACAGTATATGGCGCAACATGGTATTGAAGTGCGATTATAATGTTAAAATTGTTGGCAAAATTTATCACTTAAACGTTATGAACGCATTACCTAATTATGCCTCCTGATACTTGGCTTAACAAAATCAATTGGTCTGAAGATGGCTTGATACCGGTAATCGCTCAAGAAGCTGATAGTGGCAAAATCCTCATGTTTGCTTGGATGAATCGCGAAGCACTCAAGTTAACTGTGGAAAAACGTGAGGCGGTATACTGGTCGCGCTCCCGCAAAAAATTGTGGCACAAAGGTGAAGAATCCGGTCATATCCAGAAAATAAAAGATATTTACCTTGACTGTGATGAAGATGTGTTACTCCTCATCGTAGAGCAGATAGGCGGTATTGCTTGCCATACCGGCAGACATAATTGTTTTTTTCAGAAACTGGAAGGCAATGAATGGATTGTTGCGGCTCCCGTAATCAAAGACCCGGAAGAAATTTATAATAAATGACCGATTTAAACATTCTCAGCCGCTTGGCAGAAACCATTGAAGCACGTAAACTGGCCGATGCGAATAGTTCGTACGTTGCCAAATTGTTTCATGGCGGACACGACAAGATACTCAAGAAAATTGCAGAAGAATCTGCTGAAACGTTGATGGCGTCTAAAGATGGCAATGTCGAGCAAGTCGTCTACGAAACTGCTGATTTATGGTTTCATTGCTTGGTATTATTGGCCTATCATGGATTGACGCCTGACGATGTATTACAAGAACTGGCAAGGCGTGAAGGTATCTCCGGGATAGAGGAAAAAGCATCGAGAACAACAGGCTAACCTATGGATAACTGTATATTTTGCAAAATAATCAGAAAAGAAATCCCCTGCAATAAAATTTATGAAGATGAAAACATTCTTGCTTTCAACGACATTAATCCCGCCGCACCTGTGCATTTCTTGCTGATTCCCAAGTTGCATATTGATTCACTCACCGATATTCAAGATAATCATCAGAGTTTATTGGGTAAAATGCTATTATTAGCGCCTAACCTAGCAAAAGAGCAAGGCTGTGAAGATGGTTTTCGCACGATTATCAATACCGGGCGTGTAGGTGGGCAGGAAGTACTTCATTTGCACTTCCATATCATCGGTGGCAGGGAACGCCTTCCTGCAATGATTCATCAAGGCTAGGCTAGTACTCTGTTCCATTTAACAGGAGAAAGTAATGGGTACATTCAGTATTTGGCATTGGATAATCGTATTAGTCATTGTCGTTTTAGTATTTGGCACCAAGAAATTACGTAATCTGGGAGGTGACCTGGGAAACGCCATTAAAGGCTTTAAGGATGGGATGAAAGAACCGGAAACTGAAAATACCACATCCCAATCAACCCGCATCAACGACCCGATCATCGAAGTTGAAGCAAGGAAGGAAACTTCGACAAGTGCCTTTAAAGAAAGCAATCGAGAAGAGCACCGCACTCCAGCAAGTTTCTCCACGCCGCCTACGCAAGCGAATAAAACAGCAACCGAAAACAACACAGTGCAATCGACCAGCGTAAATAGTCAAACCATCGACACTGAAGCCAAGGAAAAAACACAAACTAAGATTTAGATATTTCACAGATTCTCTAAAATTAAGATCCGACACATTCGAG
Source organism: Nitrosomonas sp. (assembly GCF_024282095.1). GTDB lineage: Bacteria > Pseudomonadota > Gammaproteobacteria > Burkholderiales > Nitrosomonadaceae > Nitrosomonas. The sequence continues at coordinate 137,707 of NZ_JAMWZS010000001.1, read as the reverse complement.
CTTAATAAACGTTCCATTAACAAAGTTTAATCACGACATGTTCGATATCAGTTTCATGGAAATACTGGTCATTTCAATCGTTGCGTTGATCGTCATCGGACCGGAGCGATTGCCTACCGTGGCGCGGACATTGGGGCATTTATATGGGCGCTGCCGGGGCTTCGTTTATAGCGTTAAAACTGACATTCATAACGAAATGCGCATGGAGGAACTGAAAAAAATGCAATCCTCTGTACAAGATACCGTTCAGTCGGTTGAGGATTCAATACGGCAAGGCGTCAATCAGTTGGAAACCGCGGTCACTGATGCCAAAAATATTAACGATCCATCGACGAATCCATCCGCATCGCAAGCTGGCACAGAAGCCCGTCCATCTTCGGATCCCGCTGAGTCTCCGCACCACGAAACGTTTAATAAGGAAAAGAAATAACAGCAACTTCCTGGCTGCTATTATCTTAATGACGATTGACGTTTATTCCATATCATTATCGCTATACCGATCGCCATGCTTGAAGGCTCATTCCTATCACACTTGGTAGAACTGCGCACCAGAATAATTCGTGCGTTAGGTGGACTTATGCTCGGTTTTATCCCCTGTGCTTTTTACGCGCGTGAACTCTATACGCTGCTGGCACAACCACTTCTGGAAAAACTGCCGCAAGGTGGGCAAATGATCGCCACCGATGTTGCGACACCTTTTTTTGTACCGATGAAAGTGGCCATGATGATGGCGTTTGTCATTACATTACCGCACACTTTGTATCAAATATGGGCTTTTGTAGCACCCGGACTCTACTCTCATGAAAAGCGCTTAGCGCTACCACTAGTCTTTGGCAGCAGTTTCTTATTTTTCTGTGGCATGGCATTTGCCTACTTTGCGGCACTACCGCTGGTATTTGAGTTTATTACCTATTTTGCACCGGAAGGTGTTGCTGTCATGACCGACATCGGCAAGTATCTAAGCTTTGTCTTGTCCATGTTCATGGCTTTTGGTGTCACTTTTGAAGTGCCGGTATTTGTCATCGTTCTGGTCAGAACAGGCGTCATCACGATTGAGAAGCTCAAGGAAATACGTCCTTACGTCATTGTCGGCGCATTTGTCATTGCAGCCATTTTCACGCCCCCCGATGTCATCTCACAATTCATGCTGGCAGTACCTTTATGCCTTCTATATGAACTTGGCATACTCATCGCCACTTTTATGACCAAAGAACGCGACAAGGAAACTCAATCCGATCCGTCAACACACCTCGAGAAAGATTCCCTCGAACAAAAAGATACCCCAACAAAAACAGATTGATTGCTTTCGTACCGGCAACCAACAGAAGCGCATAGAAATCGCTATAATGAAACCAACCCGTTCCTTCCAAATCTAACTCAGGCAATTCATTGATGAATATCCATGTACGAGGAAATCAGCGATGCCCAATATCCATTCAGTTATTGATCCAGCAAAACCAGTGATCGTAGTCGCTATTATTTTCAGTATAATTGCCGCCCATAGCGCATTCGCGCAATCATCGGATACCACGCAAAGCTATCAACAGCCTTCAGAACCACACAATCTGACTACCCGGCCTTTACCGGAAAATCCATCTGATTTAAGCCGACAACCCAGAAAAATTCATCGTATCGGTACAGCTATTCCCGCTCCCCGCGACAGCATCAGTATAAAAAGCACGGATGCCGGCGCCATGCGCAGGCCGTTGCCTGCACCAGGGTGCCCCAACTGCGGTATTATCGATTTTGTCAATAAACTTGGGCAAGGCCCTGGTTTAAATGCCATAGCAGGCGGTGTCGTGGCCGGGACGGTCGCGCGAGAAGTTATTCGCCAAACGCCGCACGCGCAGGGCATTATTCATCCAAACACGATGGGCGGCATCGCCGGTGGTTATGGCGGCAATGTGGGTCACCCAGGCCACGCGGGTAATCCGTATCAAGTCGGCATCACCATGAGTGATGGTAGTCAGGCAATTATTGCGCTTCCCGATGCATCCAATCTTCAGCAAGGCGACAGAATTCAGTTAATTGATGGCGTGTTGGTGCTGGATCGTCAATAAACACAGAAATTCAGCGCTTAACCTGCCAGCCACGGCAAAGTATTTGCAGATATCGCACTGATTGAGGAACACCCTATGAATACAACATCTCTCAAACACATCGAATTACCGATTGAAGGCATGACATGCGCTGCCTGCGCAATGCGTATCGAAAAGAATCTGAATAAGCTCTCCGGTGTTCAGGCTAACGTCAATTTTGCCAATGAAAAGGCCCATGTCAATTATGATGCCAGCCAGGTTAGAACTGACACGCTGATCAGTACCATCGAAAAAGCCGGTTTTCATATTGCGCCACGATCGGTACAACTGCAATTGCACAAAATGACGTGCGCGGCCTGCGCCGGACATATTGAGAAAGCGCTGAATAAATTGCCCGGTGTTACAGCCACCGTGAATGTGGCAGCCGAAACGGCTAAAGTTAATTTCATACCGGGTTTGACAACAGTCGACCAGCTAATCGAAGCGGTGATCAATGCAGGCTATGGCGCCAGTGAAATCAGCGAATCCAACCATACGGAAGAAAAAGCGCGTCGTTTGGCAGCTTATCAGGCCGAATTACGCTTGTTCTGGATTTCATCCGCCCTCACCTTGCCGCTGGTGTTGCAAATGGGCGCCATGTTCGCCGGTCATGATATGGACATGCTGCCGCGGTGGTTGCAATGGCTATTGGCAACCCCGGTACAATTCTGGATTGGTCGGCGTTTCTATATCGGGGGCTGGCATGCCCTACGTAGTGGCGGAGCGAATATGGACGTACTGGTGGCATTAGGTACCAGCATGGCCTATTTCTTCAGTGCCGTGGTCACCGCATTGGCACTGGATCAGCATGTCTATTTCGAAGCCAGTGCAGCCATTATCACCCTGGTTCTGTTGGGCAAATTGATGGAAGCGCGCGCCAAAGGAAAAACTTCTGAAGCCATTGAAGCGCTGATCAGGCTACAACCCAAAACAGCCCGCATTGAGCGTGACGGAGAAATCATCGAAGTGCCAGCCAGCAGCCTGCAAGTCAACGATATTTTCATCGTGCGCCCGGGCGAGAATCTGCCGGTCGATGGTGTCGTTGTTGAAGGTACATCCAGTGTGAATGAATCGATGTTGACCGGTGAGAGCTTACCAGTTAGCAAGCAAGCCGGCGCAAAAGTGTTCGCCGCCACGCTGAATCAGCAAGGGTTGCTCAAATGCCGCGCAACCAGTGTCGGCGCACATACTCAATTGGCTGCCATTATTCACTTGGTAGAAGAAGCACAAGGCTCCAAGGCACCGATTCAACGCATGGCAGACACTATTTCAGGTATTTTTGTCCCCATCGTTGTAGCGATCAGCGTTCTGACATTGGCAATCACTTGGTGGCTTACGAGTGACTTTGTTGCTGCACTCATCAACGCTGTCGCGGTATTGGTCATTGCCTGCCCTTGCGCATTGGGATTAGCCACACCGACCGCCATCATGGTCGGCACCGGACGCGGCGCACAGGTTGGCGTACTGGTCAAGAATGCAGCAGCACTGGAACATGCCGAGAAAATTCAAACTGTCATTGTCGACAAAACCGGCACGCTCACCGAAGGAAAACCGGAAGTCACCGACATTGTTCCCATTGGATCCATCAGCACACAGGATTTACTACAAATCGCAGCTTCCCTGGAACAAGGATCTGAACACCCGCTGGCCCGAGCAGTTCTGGATAGTGCGCAGAAAATGCAACTGTCACTTCAGCCCATTCATGATTTTTCTGCCATCACCGGCAGTGGCATTACAGCCCGCATGAATGACACGCACTATCTGCTGGGTTCACCCAAATTTTTAACCCAGCAAGGTATCGCGGTGGATGAAAAGCAAATAAGCGCCTTGCAGGCAGAAGGAAAAACCGTTATCGGGATTGGGATTGCCTCCACTGCGGATAATGCTCGCGCAATACTCGGTTATCTGGCGATTGCCGACCGCCTGCGGGATACTTCTCTCAAAGCCATTGAACGTTTGCAATCGATGGGTATTGAAATCGTCATGCTAACCGGTGACAATGCCGTGACTGCCGCAGCGATTGCCAAACAGACCGGCATCACGCAATATCACGCCGAAGTCCTACCGCAAGATAAAGCTGCTGAAGTCATGAAGCTGAAAGCCAGCGGCAAATTTACTGCCATGATTGGCGATGGCATCAACGATGCGCCGGCCCTGGCAGCCGCAGATGTCAGTTTCGCCATTGGCGCCGGTTCGGATATTGCCATTGAAGCGGCTGATATTACGCTGATACGCAATGACTTGATGAGTGTTGCCGATGCCATTTCCCTGTCGCGTGCCACTCTCAGAAAAATCCGCCAGAATCTGTTCTTTGCTTTTGTCTATAATACCTTGGGTATTCCATTGGCGGCCATGGGCATGCTTAGTCCTATCATTGCCGGTGCTGCCATGGCCATGAGCTCGGTATCTGTCGTCAGTAATTCACTATTATTGAAACGCTGGCAGGCAAACCACTAAACAATCATATCAAGGAAACAGCTACGATGCTAACAACAATCATTAAAATCAAAGGTATGACCTGCATGGGTTGTGTCAACAGCGTCAAAAACGTCCTCAAGAACGTGACCGGCGTAACCCAAGTCGATGCTTCTCTCGATCCTCCGCAAGCGACTGTGCAGTACGATCAAGCGAGTACGAGCATTGATCTACTCAAAGAAGCGATCATCGACGCAGGCTTTGAGGTGATTGATGCTTAGACATACGCTGTCTCGTCATAGGGTACGTCCGTAAGAATCCTCGAATCTCACGATATCGTCTTCGCCAAGATACGCGCCCGATTGCACCTCGATTAAATGCAGCGGAATTTTCCCGGGATTCTCGAGACGGTGAGGCTTACCCAATGGAATATAAGTCGATTGATTTTCTGCAAACAGCATTTCCTTATCTTCCACGATCACTTTGGCGGTACCACTGACGACTACCCAATGTTCCGCCCGATGATGATGCATCTGCAGTGACAGCTTTTCTCCCGGCTTTACCATGATACGCTTGACCTGAAAACGCTCTCCTTTGTCGATGCCTTCATACCAACCCCAAGGACGATGGATGCGCAGATGCTCGAGATGCTCCTTGCGGCCATTGGATCCAAGATGCTGTATCGCAGTCTTGAGTTGCTGAGTTTTGCTCTTATGCATCACCAGCACGGCATCGGCTGTTTCTACTACAATGACATCATCGAGACCGATCACGGAAACCAGGCGATTCTCCGCACGAATGTAACTTCTCTGCGTATCCATAACCAGCGTATCTCCGCTGGTAAAATTACCTTGTGCATCCTTGGGCGCAATCTGCCAGAGAGAATCCCACGATCCCACATCACTCCAGCCAAATTGCGCGGGCACGACGACCGCACGGTCAGTCACCTGCATAATGGCATAATCAATGGAATCTGATGGACAAGCCATAAAAGCATCCTTATCGGGGCGAATAAAACCCAAATCTACGGTTCTTTTTAGCCAGGCTTCCTGAACAGCAACAAAAATATTCGGTTTATGTCGCTGCAGTTCTTCCAAATAACGCTTGGCTGTAAAAACGAACATACCGCTATTCCAGGCATAACCGCCTTCCTGCAAATAAGTTTGAGCAGTTTCCAGGCTGGGTTTTTCGTAAAAAGATTGTACTTGATAGGCTGTCAGTGATGTCGCTGTGGTTGCGGCAAATGCGATGGTTTTACCCATTTTAATATAACCATAGCCAGTCTCCGGCGCATCAGGCATCACCCCAAAAGTAACCAGATAGTCTTCGCGAGCAGCAATTGTTGCAGTTTCCACCGCTTGCGAAAAAGCGATCGGATCATCAATGACATGATCAGCCGGCAGCACGAGCATGATGGCGTTTTCATCGGTCTGGGCAAGATGAAATGCCGCGAGTGCAATCGCCGGGGCGGTGTTGCGACCGGCTGATTCAAGATAGATCGCCTCAGGTTTAATGTTGATGGCTTCACATTGTTCTTGGATGAGAAAGCGATGCTCAGAATTGCATACAAGAATGGGAGCCTGCGCATTCAATAAAGTATTTGCCCGAATTAGCGTAGTTTGCAACATCGTTTCTTTACTGACAAGCGGCAGCAACTGTTTTGGGTAATTGGCGCGCGACAGTGGCCATAATCGGGTACCGCTTCCACCAGACAAAATAATGGGATGAATATTCGAATGCATTTTCTGGAATTATTCCTTAGTTTTTTGTAAAGGATCGCTGTAACTTAAAAATCCAATAATTTTTTCTGCACAGCATGTTAAGCCGATTCAAGACAGCTTTCCAGCCACAGTATAAGAAAGCACCTACGATTGTTATTTCATGTCAATTCATTTTGGTCGACTCAATGGCAAACGGCATGCTGGATTTCTACTAGGCCATTAAAAATAACAGCGCATGCTTCCAATACTGACTCGAACTGAATACTAGCAGAATAATCTTTACTTTATGTTTCAGTAAACATTAGTAATCAAGATTTCTCGCTACCACTGATCCACGAAATTCAGATGATAGCAATCAATATTGAACAATTTTTTAACTCTATTCTTGCCAATAAGTATCTAAACCCATAAATAAAAACGGCTACCAGGTTAATACTGGTAGCCGTGCTTAAAAGTGCTTCTAATCTACAACGATTATTGACCGATTGGTTTTTGCTGTGCAGCAGTCAGACCTTCTTTCCAGGCTGCAGGAAGATTTTGTACCCAGCCGTTATACACATTCGGAACAGCCAGAACCCCTTGGCCACCAAATCCCGGCAAACCGATAACGGTATCATCCTTAGCAGTATCTACACCATCGACCAGAGAAACATAGCCGGCGATGGTCGCATCACTTAAATTGCCGTCTCCGTTCGGATCTACATCAACGACAGTGAGCCGGTTACCAAATTTGGTTGTGACGTAGGCATAATACCCGCCACCTTGTTTCGCACCAAAGTTAGCGCCGTGGCAACCTGGGTCGCAATCCAACGATTTGACGATGGTGTCGGTTGCCGTGTCGATAATGACAATCTGCCCCCCGGTTGAGGCAATCACCACTGCTTTACCATCCGGAGAAACAGGTGATTGAATAGGCAGTACGCCGACAGCAAGCTCACCATTGCCGTCGTTATCTATAAGCGATCCATTAATCGGATTATAGTCGGCAATGAGATTGATGGTTTTTATCAGTGCACCGGTATTACCGTTCACGACAGTCAATGTGTGGTGCAGCAGATTGGCAGCGTAAATTTTGCTGGAATCCGGCATCATACCAATCGCAATCGGATGAGCACCAGGCGCATTTTGCCCTGTTGGTGTTCGGGCTTGTATATCGCCATTGGCGGCATAAATTCCGATATCATCGGTATTAATATTTGGCGTTACAATTTTGGAACCGTCTGCACTGACCCAATGACCATGCGGATTAGCGGAGATATGCCCATGCGCCTGCGTGGGCATCATTTTGGTAACCTTCGTTGTGCCTGCCGGAATGACAGAGATACCGTTTTCGCCATTGATCGCGATCGTAATATCATCCGTAGTCGGCAATGTCACCACGTGCGAAGGCGAATACCCCACTTGAATGTTTTTGATTAACTTACCATTCTCACGATTGATCATCGAAAATTTGTTATCAAACCACTGGGTTTGATAAATAACCGATTGATCCCGGCTGGACCACATGTTATGTGGATTATTGTTGTTGATCTGAGGCAACGCAACTTTGCGTTTAACTGTCCAGTTGGTTGCATCAACCACAGTCGTGGTGCCTGGTTTGTATTTACCGGCAGTTTTTTCAAACTGGGTATTAATCCAAACCTCTCCGACACCCGGTGTTGTCGGGGCATTACCTACTGCAAGCGACTGATTTTGGACATTCAGTGCAGATAAGGCCAGTTTATATCCATTGCCATCATCCGCAATATTGCCAAACGGTGCGCCTGAGATTCTCACCGGTAGTGTGGGGAATTTTACATTCCAAAGACCGGATGAATAATCCTGCCAGTTGGTCGGCGAAGTAGCGATAAAAAAGGTTTTCAGCAAACGTACCGCCAGATCACTGCTGGTAGGCAGACCATTGATGCCCGTTACCAGATCAATCGTATAATTGGCCGCCGGATTACCCAGATCAAGCCCGTCCGTATTAGGATCATCAACGATGACTGCACCGAACATGTACGGATGGACTTTACAAGTAAACACATAGAGTCCCGGCGTATCCAACTTCACAATTGCCCCGCCCCGGTAAGCACTGGATTGATCGAAAGGCATATGATGCGCGCCTGTAGGCCATAGCAAGGAACTGATGGTATGCACGCCATTGGTGTCGGACATGATGAAATTGACACTACTGCCCGGAGACATCACTTCCAGCGATCTGGTTTTAATATCGCCGCCTTGAAGTGGAGAACCTTCGGCACTTGGGTCACTCAACGTAACAATGGCATCACCCCGTGCGCTTCTAAACCAGCTGGCCGGTTCATCGCTCACTTCAAAAGTCACAAGTCCCGGTTCATTTTTCGTACCCAATAAAATTCTACCGTAAGGTGAAGCACCCACAACGCTGGCTCCGTCGCCACCGATGGGATCAACTTTGAAGCTGCCATGCATACCGGCTTCCATATGCGCGATCAAATGGCAATGATACTGCCAATCTCCGGCACCAACGCCAGTCCCGGCTTTGACTGTAAACGAATGCGTATCCGAGTCCTCTGCCATCAGTTTGGTATCGATGATCGCATGTGTTCCGGTCTTCAGCCAGCGATGCGCGTGTAAGTGAAACGTATGTCCTGGCCCAATCGACAAAATATGGAAGCGAACAATGTCATCGGTAACAGCGCCGGGATTAGGATTGGCCCACAGCGGTTTTTGTGTACCGTCACTGGAAATTTCAGTTCCCCAGAAAGTGGATCCGACCATGAACAAAACAAATTGTTTATCCACATCAGCTTGAGTAATGGGCACAATACTACCATCCGCATTCACATAGCTGTCGACCGGACCATGCGCTTTGTCAACGATAATAGCGCCAAACAATCCCAGCAATTCCTTGCCATCGCTATTACCATGATAAACATAGGTGCCCGCTTTACTGGCTTTCACATGATAGTTTTTTGTTTTTCCAGGCTCGACCTTAGCAGAGCTTGGCAGTGGCAGGCCAGGGGCCTTGAATCCGACTTTAATGCCGGTGTTATTGGTCAGTGTTACGTTAATAGTGTCGCCTTGTTTTACAAATAAAGCTGGTCCTGGAATTACCGCTTCATGGCCGGCCATCGCGTAGGCCACTTGCCCGTTAGGCAATGTTTCAGCCGTCAGTGAAATATTATGAACCGCGGCCAGAACGAAAGACGAAGTTAACAATGTAATAACAAAAAATATGGCTGTTATTAGCGGTTTTGTTAAGCCAGAAATATGTTGATGACTCATTTTCCTATCCTTATCATTTAAGTGCCTATCTTCTTGCTTAGTGAACATTAAATTGTCCTCTCATGCCCATTAACTGATTTGAGAAATTTTTGTCCACATAAACAGAACTGTGCCGTGCTTTGACTGTAAATACATGTTTCTCCAACGGACCAATCTCGGCCTGATTGATAAGGTTGTCAGTGCCTGGATCGAACCATCGATAGCCATTCAGCTTAAATGTGTGAAGATCGGTACCCAAAGCGATCAGATGAAATCTGACATTGGTGTTTTCCTTCGCGCTCAGTGTCGGATTGGCGCCATGTTTTGATTGTTTTTTATCAGTGCCATTGATTTCCATGCCCCAGAAAGCATCATCACCCATGTACAGCACATACTCTTTGGCATAACTGGGTGCTTCGATCGGGTTTACAATGATTGCCCCAAACAGGCCTTTATGTTCTGCACCGTTATGCGTTTCAAAATTATGATCATGATATGCCCATGTGCCCGCAGTACCTGGCGCGACATTCCATTTATATTCATAGACCACATACGTTTCCTCCAATCCTGCACCCGCTCCCTCATCATGATTCTTATTGATCACTTTGAGCGTGCCGTCACTGAGAATGTCGTAATGAACGCCATGCACATGTATGCTGACTTGCTTGCTGATTCCTGGGGTAGGAATACCATTACCAGGAATTGCATTTAAAATTGATATCTTGACCGTATCACCTTCAGTCAGCACAATCGTTGGCCCTGGAATAGTGGCAACCGCGCTATATCGGTCCGTAATGGGCACGCCATCCACCGTATGACTTTCCATCTTGTAAGCCAGCAATTTATTGCCGAATCCGTCATCCTGGGTTTCTTCCGCGGTCAATTGAATGATATGCTCTGCTGCGAAGCTTTTGTCGATCAACAGACAAGACATTGCCAGCACAAGCAAAAACATCATCAATAACTGCTTTGCGGCATTATGGGGCATCCATTGCGTAGCACGGGAGTTCTCTAGGAACTCTGCGGCACAGCAAGGTCGACTAATTTGAAACGACATTTTTAACATCCCTCCTTTAAATGTAAAAAAAATGCATCTTCTCCGGAGAAGTGTGTAAAAAAACACCTCTGTTGATCAGCAGAGGTGTTTTTTTTTAAGACTCAAAATTCTCCCGAGCTCACGATTCGATAACTAAATCACAGCCATTGACGGCTGCTATCTATCTAATTTAGCGAGGGAATAATTATATCAAAGCTAATTTCTGACAAATAGATGTCATTTATCCTAAAAATATATTCATTTTTCCGAATCTTCCGGGAAAAATATCCCGACCATATAGGAATCTTTAAAATAACCATACAGAGGTGCCTTCAGGCATAGCTCAATCTGTTTTTTTACACCGATCTTTTTATAGATTATTGATAATTGATTACGCACGGTTTTCTCAGTAACAAATAACTGCGAACTGATTTCTTTAGCCGACAGGCCTCTGCATGCAAGATAGGCAATTTGGCGCTCACTATCACTCAGTTTTAATTGATGCGTTGCTTTGGCATCGGGTTGCATTTCCAGGGTTGGATTGCCATCAAACTGTGCTTGCCACAGTAGCTTGGTAATATGACGGTCAAACCAGACTTGACCGGCATGAATCGCATGAATGGCTTTCAATAACAATTCAGAAGAATGGTGCTTGCTGATAATGCCCACCGCTCCGGCACGAAAAGTTTGCAGGTACGTATACTCACTGTTTTGATGGGAGAAAGCCAGCACCTTACTGTCTGGGCAGGCACTCAATAATTTGGCAATATGGCTGGTACAATCACCGTTGTTTAGATGTAAATCCACCAACACCACGTCCGGTTTATGCTGCACAGCCAGATTGAGCAGATCCTCTATACAAGCGGTTTCTGCAACCAAATATATCGAAGTATGACTCTCAAACAATGCGCGCAAACCGATGCGTACAAGTTCAAAACTTTCTGCTACGAGTACACGAATTTTTGTGTCAGAACGCTCAGCCATGCTTGTAAATTTACCTAGGTTTTAAAAAGCCTCAGATGCAGGACTTGAGCCGTTACCTTGAATCCTCACTGGGAGGTTATTCTCATATTTTTATTTTTCTAAGACTCACGATCAGATCATTGGACTGTCGAGATTGATTACTACTATCTATCTAATTTCATGAGGGAATAATTTTATCAAATCTACTTTTTAAGCAATAGATGTCATTTGTCCCCTCGGAACGGCTATTTATTGGAGTTTTTATGACAAAATATCCCGAAGTAGTATATGCAGGATTATTTAAAATAATTATAGTGTGGTGCTTTCAGGCAAAGTTCGATCTGTTTTTTAACACCTATTTTTCTATAAATCACTGATAGCTGATTGCGCACGGTTCTTTCCGTAATAAAAAACTGCACGCTTATTTCTTTAGCTGACAACCCCTTACAGGCAAGATAAGCGATGCGTCGCTCACTATCGCTTAGTTTTGGCTGCTGCGACATAGTAAGCTCAGTTTGTCTTTTTGCAAGCGTATTCCGACCCAGCTGCGCCTGCCGAGTCAACTGAGTAATGTGACGATCAAACCAAACTTGGCCAGCATGAATCGCATATATGGCTTTTAATAGCAATTTACAAGAATGATGCTTGCTGATAACACCTACCACCCCGGAACGATAGGTCTGCAAATAGTTATCCTCGCTATCATGTTGGGAAAAAGCCAGTACTTTACTGTGTGGGCAGATATCCAACAATTTGGCAATATGATCGGCATAGTTACCGTTGCTCAACTGCAAATCCACGAGAATCACATCCGGTTTATGTTGCGCCGTCAAATAAAATAAATCTTCTATACGATTGGTTTCCGCAACCAGACTGATCGCAGCATGATTCTCAAATAACGAACGTAAACCGATGCGAACAAGATCAAAACTTTCTGCCACCAGTACGCGTATTTTAATGTGGGTCATCATCTAAGCATTAATTATTATAATAGAAATGCCTATTGTATAAATCGGCTCCAAACCCTTAAGTAACAAAAAAATATGTTTTATTTGTGTTATTTATCATTGCGGCAATATGCCTCTGAGAAGTCGGGCAAAATATAATAAGTAGTCTCATGAATTATGCTGCGACCGGACGATTGTGAACATTGATAATTATCGCCCGGAACATTTCCTTGTTAAGTGACAATTACCACTCATCAACGAATCATCAAGAGAAATCGATAAGAACTGAGACAACAAGTGAAATATAACTTATCGTTAATTTCACTTATTGATTAAGCGCAAGAATCGGTGTTGAATACTGCAGAATATAAATACGATGTCAATCCGCCAAGCAACCGGCAGTAATTGTTAGACGCAGACTTATTCAGCCAGTTTTTTCTTCAGCATGGCATTCACCTGAGCTGGATTCGCTTTGCCCTGGGTAGCTTTCATGATCTGGCCGATCAGTGAATTGAAGGCTTTTTCCTTGCCGTTGCGATAGTCAGCGACTTGTTGTGCATTGGCAGCCAATACCTGATCGACCAGTTTCTCGATAGCACTATCGTCGGAAATCTGCTTCAGCCCTTTGGCTGCAATGATGGCATCGACATTTTTATCCAATTCGCCGTTCCACATGCTCTCAAACACCGTCTTGGCGGCTTTGCCGGAAATAGTGCCGTCACTGATGCGCGCCAACAGTGCAGCAAGTTGTTCAGGATTGATCGGACAAGCGGCGATTTCAATGCCTTCCTTGTTCAATTGCCCGCTGATCTCGCCCATAATCCAGTTGGCGCACAATTTGGCTTGCGCGGGCAATTGCGTAACCGTTGCTTCAAAATAATCGGCCGTTTCACGCGAGCTGGTGAGTGCGGAAGCATCGTAGGCGGACAGTGCAAACTCGGACACATAACGGTCCCGGCGCACCTGTGGTAATTCCGGCAGGGTGTGCTTGATCCGGTCAATCCAGTGTTGCGGAATTTCCAGCGGCAGCAAATCCGGATCGGGGAAATAGCGGTAATCATTGGCATCTTCCTTAGTGCGCATGGTGCGTGTTTCGTCTTTGTTAGCATCATACAGACGGGTTTCCTGCCGAATTGTGCCGCCGTCTTCAAGAATCTCTATCTGCCTTCGTGCCTCAAAATCGATGGCTTTTTCAAGAAAACGAAATGAATTCAGGTTCTTGATTTCACAACGCGTGCCGAGTTTTTCCATGCCGCGCGGGCGCACCGATACATTGGCATCGCAGCGAAACGAACCTTCCTGCATGTTGCCGTCGCAAATACCGATCCAGCGCACCAGTGCATGCAGTGTTTTCGCATACGCGACGGCTTCCGCGCTGCTGCGCATATCCGGTTCGGAGACGATTTCCAGTAACGGTGTGCCGGCTCGATTCAGATCGATACCGCTCATGCCATGAAAATCCTCGTGCAACGACTTACCGGCATCTTCTTCCAGATGAGCGCGCGTCAGACGAATGTTTTTTTCGACACCATCCACTTGAATCTGGATGCTGCCGCCCTGCACCACCGGTAATTCGTATTGACTGATTTGATAGCCTTTGGGCAAATCGGGATAGAAGTAATTTTTGCGGGCAAAAATGGACGGCGAGTTGATTTTTGCGCCCACTGACAAACCCAGTTTAATCGCCCGCTCAACCGCCCCCTTATTGAGCACCGGCAAAACCCCCGGCAGTGCCAGATCGATCACGCACGCCTGGGTATTCGGCGGTGCACCGTAGGCGGTGGAAGCACCCGAGAAGATTTTGGATCGCGTTGAAAGCTGAGTATGTACTTCAAGACCAATGACAATTTCCCACTGCATGATGTATTTTCCGGCTAAATGGATAGTTTCATGAATAAACGATTCGATTAAACAGGCGATTGCAGATGCCAGTCGGTTATCTGCTGATATTGATGCGCGACGTTCAACATCTGCGCTTCCATAAAATAATTACCAATGATATGCAAACCGACCGGCCGATTCTTATCACCAAAACCGACCGGAATCGACATCGCCGGTAACCCGGTCAGATTGGCCGCACTGGTATAGATATCCGACAAATACATCTGAATCGGATCGCCGCTTTTCTCGCCCAGATTAAAAGCAACCGTGGGTGTCGTAGGGCCCATGATGATATCGCACTGCTGGTAGGCTGCAGTAAAATCCTGCGCAATCAGACGACGCAGTTTTTGTGCCTTAATATAATACGCATCGTAATAGCCATGCGACAAAACATACGTACCGATCAGGATGCGCCGTTTCACTTCCGCACCGAACCCTTGCGCGCGCGTCTTGCGGTACATATCACCGAGATCGCTGTATGATTGGGCGCGATGGCCATAGCGCACGCCGTCAAAACGGGACAGATTACTCGATGCTTCCGCAGGCGCCAATACGTAATACACAGGGATCGACAACGCTGCGTTCGGTAACGAAACCTCAATCATTTCTGCGCCCAGCTTGCGATATTCATCCAGTGCGCGCTCTATGGCACTTTCGACATCCTTGCTCATGCCTTCTGCAAAATATTCCTTGGGCAAACCGATGCGCAAACCCGCCAAGGGTTTTTGCAGATCGCGCGCGTAGTCTTCGACATCCCGTTGCAGGCTGGTTGAATCGCGCGGATCAAACCCGACCATGACATTCAGCAGCAACGCCAGATCTTCTGCCGATTTGGCCATGGGGCCGCCTTGATCCAGGCTGGAGGCAAAGGCAATCATGCCGTAACGCGACACCAATCCATACGTCGGTTTAATCCCGGAAATACCGCACAATGCAGCCGGCTGACGAATGGAACCACCGGTATCGGTGCCGGTCGCCGCAGGCGCCAGTCTTGCCGCCACCGCGCAAGCCGCGCCGCCGGAGCTGCCGCCAGGCACTGCTGCGACATCCCACGGGTTTTTTACCAATCCATAAAATGATGTTTCATTACTCGATCCCATGGCGAATTCATCCATATTGGTCTTGCCAATATTGACAGTACCCGCTTGGTTGAAACGTTCGATAACACCGGCGTCATAAGGTGAAATAAAGTTCGACAGCATTTTTGAACCGCAGGTGGTCAACCAACCTTTGGCGCAGAAAATATCTTTCTGCGCGATGGGAATGCCGGTCAATGGACCTGCCTGTCCGGAAGCGAGCATTTTGTCCGCAGCCTGCGCTTGCGCGAGACTTATGTCTTCATTGACTGTAATAAACGCATTGTATTCCGGGTTGAATTTTTTGATGCGATTGAGGAATTCTGTTGTCAGCTCAGTGCTGGAAATCTTTTTCTCGGCAAGTTGGCTGGAGAGCTGCTTAAGGCTGGCATTAAACATGGGATTTACGGATAAAGGAAATATAAAATGCTACGTATGACAATTTAAGCTATTCAATAACTTGGGGAACCAGATAGAGGCCTGCTTCCACTTGTGGCGCTATCGACTGGCATAATTCGCGTTGATCGGTTTCGGTGACTTCATCTTCACGCAAACGCTGCACCACACTTTGGGCATGAGACATCGGTTCCACTGTCGACGCATCCACCGCTTGCATGGTTTCAATCAGGTTGAAAATACCGGATAACTGAATCAAAGTTTCTTTTGCTTCACTTTCATTAATCTCAATATATGCAAGATCAGCAATGCGTTTCACGTCATTCACAGTGAGAGTCATGTCAATTGGCAACCTTATATTTAAATAAGTATTAGGGTATCATGCCCGGTTTAACCGGCGTATTATTTTTTGATGGTTTTATTTTTTCACTCATTCTCATCATAATAAATCATAAATATTAATAACGGATTTTGCCACTATGTTTAATTTTTTGAACAACAGTATTCTTGGAAGCTATTTCTCAACAGATATGGCAATTGATCTGGGTACAGCAAATACGCTGATTTATGTCCATGGCCAAGGCATCGTACTGGATGAACCCTCTGTCGTCGCAATCCGCGAAGAAAGCGGTGCCAATGGCAAGAAAATGATTCAGCAGGTCGGCCTCGCGGCCAAGCAGATGTTGGGTCGTACTCCCGGCAACATCACCGCCATTCGCCCCATGAAAGATGGCGTTATTGCGGATTTCACTGTCACTGAGCAAATGCTCAAGATGTTCATCAGAAAAGTAAATCCTCCCCGCTTATTTTCAGCTAATCCACGCATTGTCATCTGCGTGCCTTATGGCTCCACACAAGTAGAACGCCGCGCCATTCGTGAAGCGGCCTATGGTGCCGGCGCACGCAAGGTTGAATTAATCGAAGAACCCATGGCAGCGGCATTGGGCGCCGACCTTCCGGTTGAATCACCGACCGGCTCGATGGTCGTGGACATTGGCGGAGGTACCACGGAAGTAGGCGTCATCTCGTTGGGCGGCATTGTTTATTCCAATTCGGTGCGCGTGGGTGGCGACAAATTCGACGAAGCAATCATTAACTACATTCGCCGCAATTATGGTATGTTGATTGGTGAAGTCACCGCGGAGATCATTAAAAAAGAAATCGGCTCAGCGTTTCCAGGTTCTGAAGTACGGGAAATTGAAGTGAAAGGCCGTAACCTCGCCGAAGGAATTCCGCGCAGCTTCACCATCTCCAGCAATGAAATTCTGGAAGCATTAACAGAACCGCTCAATAGTATTGTCAGTGCCGTAAAATCCGCACTCGAACATACTCCCCCGGAATTGGGGGCGGATATTGCTGACAAAGGCATGGTGATGACGGGTGGCGGTGCGTTATTACGCGACATTGATCGTTTATTAATGGAAGAAACCGGCTTATCTGTGATTGTTGCAGATGATCCTCTGACCTGTGTAGTGCGCGGCGCCGGTATCGCTCTGGAAAATATGGATCGTACGATTGGCATTTTTGCCCGTGATTAATCAAACGTGGCGATAAACTTTTTTCACTGACACATTGAATTAGAAATAACACCAGATTTTTAAATACTGGACGTAATGAAAACAGCTCCTCAGTTTTTCAGACATGGACCAGGTCCGCTTGCACGGCTGTTTGTATTTGTATTGCTATCCTGTTTACTCATCGCTGAAGATTTGCGTTTCAAATATTTTCCTGAGCTACGCCAAACGATTGGCGTAGTCATTTTTCCATTGCAAAAAGTCGCTTATATTCCCATCCATATTTATGATCAGATTGAAGAGCTCATCGCCAGCTTCTATCTCGTGGAAGAGAATATAAAACTCAAACAGCAATACATGGAAGATCGGGAGCAACTCTTGAAATTGCATGCATTAGCGGCTGAAAATGAACAATTACGCCAATTGCTCGGTGCTGTCCGTAAAATTGAAGCCGCCACCGAAACCAAGGCTGTTCTCGCCGAGATCCTGTATACCCCACGCGATCCGTTCAATCATAAAATCACTTTGAATAAAGGTAGTTACCATGGCATTACGCTTGGCCAGGCAGTCATCGATGATAAAGGTATCGTTGGGCAAATTACACAGCTTTATCCCTGGTCATCAGAAGTGACGCTACTTACCGACAAAAATCATTCGGTTCCTGTACAAGTTTTGCGTAATAATTTACGCTCTGTCGTCTCAGGGATGGGAAAAAATGACGAATTGGAGCTGCGCTACTTATCGGTCAATATTGATATCCAGCAAGGCGATCTGTTGGTAACTTCGGGAATCGGCGGCGTCTATCCGCCTGGGATTCCTGTCGCCACGGTACTCAGAATTGAACGTGATCCTGCCGATGATTTTGCTCAAATTATCAGTACACCGATTGCCGGCGTAGATAGAAACCGGCAAGTCTTAATTCTATCGCTAGCGCAGTCAGTTCCGGATAATCCTATCGAGATACCTAAAATTGAATCGCAAAAGAACTAGAAATAATCAGTTAGGGATAGATGATTACTTTGGGCAGGATATGTATGTACCGCCCAGCGGTGGATATATTGCCATTAGTTTGGCGATAGCCCTGATGTTCAATTTTTTACCGTTTCATCAGGATATATTGATATTTCGCCCTGATTTTGTAGCGCTCACAATCATCTACTGGAGCATCAATTACCCTCATAAAATGGGCATGAGCATCGCTTTTATCATGGGATTAATGATGGATGTCGGCAACACCGGTATACTGGGACAGCATGCCTTGGCGTATTGTATTGTGGTGTACCTTACATTAGTGCTAGGGCGGCGATTACGTATATTCAATGTCATGCAACAAGCGCCCCAGATCGGTTTCATATTATTTGTAATGCAGATAGTAACCGTTTTAGTTGCAGTATCCGGTGGCTCTGATCTACCGACTTGGTACTACTTCTTTGCCACGATAACAGGCACCTTATTATGGGCACCTATTTCACTGCTGTTAAGTACACCGCTGAAGCAAAAATCAGATCCTAATGCCTTATGAAGCATAAAGTAGAACTACGAAATCATCCGATTGAATTGCATAAATTTCATTTGCGTCTTGCGGTGAGTGCAGGATTTGTGCTGCTATTTTTTATAGTACTCTATGCGCGTTTTTATTATTTACAGGTTTCTCAGCAAGAACACTATCACACATTAGCAGAAGCCAATCGTATCTCCATTTTACCGTTGGTTCCCAATCGCGGCTTGATTTATGACCGCAACGGCAAAGCCTTGGCACAAAATTATTCCGCATATACGCTGGAAATTGTACCCAGTAAAGTTCCGGATATTGATGCCACGCTGGACGAATTGGCCACCATCATTGAAATCACACCCAATGATCGTCAGCGCTTTAAGAAACTCATGAAGGAAAGCAAGCGATTTAAAAGCCTGCCAATCCGCAATCGTCTTACTGATGTGGAAATTGCAAGCTTTGCAACCAATCGTTATCGATTTCCGGGTATTGAAATAAAGGCACGTGTATTTCGTCAATATCCGGAAAAAGAAATGGTATCGCATGTAGTCGGCTACATCAGTCGCATCAATGACCAGGATCTTGAGCAACTTGAACTGAACGGCGAACTGAATAACTATCGTGGCTCTCATCATATTGGAAAAATAGGCATTGAACAAAGCTACGAAAAACAGTTACATGGCATTACGGGTTTTGAGGAAGTGGAAACGGACGCGGCAGGGCGCTCAATCCGGGTTCTGTCGCGCACACCGCCGGTTTCCGGTAACAATTTAATTCTTTCATTGGATCTTGGCTTACAGGAAGCCGCGGAAAAGGCTTTCGGTGACCGCCGTGGCGCATTGGTTGCATTGGATCCGAATAATGGCGAGGTGCTTGCATTTGTCAGCAAGCCCGGCTATGACAACAATCTTTTTATCGGTGGCATCGATCAGGAAAACTGGAATCTGCTCAATAATTCAATTGACAGACCGCTCAACAATCGGGCATTACGCGGGGTTTATCCACCCGGATCGACATTCAAGCCTTTTATGGCGTTAGCGGCGCTGGAACTGGGAAAACGCACGGCTGAATATAGCATGAGCGACCCTGGATATTTTTCATTACCGGGTGTAGATCGCCGCTATCGTGACTGGAAACCGGGTGGTCATGGCAGAGTTAATTTGCATAAATCACTAGTCGTCTCGTGCGATACCTATTACTACAGTCTTGCCAACGATCTGGGAATAGACAATATACATAGCTTTATCAGTCAATTTGGGTTAGGAAGAAAAACCGGCATCGATATCGAAGGTGAAGTTTCCGGGCTTTTGCCTTCGTCGGCCTGGAAAATGAAACAATATAAGCAAAAATGGTATGCAGGCGACACGATCTCTGTCGCAATCGGCCAAGGTTACAATCTCGCGACCCCCTTACAACTTGCTTTTGCCACCATGGTTATTGCTAATAATGGCAAGGCGTATCTGCCACGCCTGATCAAACAAATACAAAACAGTCAAACCGGAGATATCGAAGATATTCCTGCCAAACTACTCTATAGCGTTAACCTAAAACCGCAGAATCTTGAAATCGTTAAAAGCGCATTGGTAGATGTCACGCGCCCCGGCGGAACAGCCGCAAAGGCCGGCATCAATACCGCCTATACCTTTGCCGGCAAAACGGGCACTTCACAAGTGATCGGCATCAAGCAGGGTGAACGTTACAATGAAAAATCCATCAATGAACGTCACCGCGATCACGCCATGTTCATTGCTTATGCACCTGCGGAGAATCCCAAAATTGCTTTGGCGGTACTCGTTGAAAATACCGGAACGGGTGGTTCAACAGCAGCACCGATTGCGAGGCAAGTATTTGATTATTTTCTATTGGGCCAACTCCCTGAAGCAACAATCGCGCAATTTACCGAATCTGTTGAAGACCATGCGCATGAACATCTCTAGCAGGTTGTTTACATATTCTGTCAGCCCATGATTGAACTCAGAAAAATTTGGTACTACTTCACGCGCTACATCGACGGTTTTCTGTTAGTCGGCATCCTCACATTGATGTTGGTGGGATTGATTGTTCTCTATAGCGCCACGGGTGCAAATATCAATAAAGTCAGTCACCAAGTAATCAACATATCGGTAGCTTTGGTGGTGATGTGGCTGGTTGCCAATATCCCATTACAACAAATCAGGCGGCTTGCATTACCAATGTATGTGACAGGACTTGCCTTACTCATTGGTGTTGCATTATTCGGTGAAATCAATAATGGCGCCAGGCGTTGGCTTGATGTCGGGATCACAAAAATTCAGCCGTCCGAGCTCATGAAAATCGCCATTCCGCTCATGATGGCCTGGTATTTCGACAAGCATGAAATCACGTTACGCTTGCGAGATTATGTGGGTGCCACCATACTACTGATGCTGCCGGTCTTTTTGATCCTAAAGCAACCTGATTTGGGCACGGCAATACTCATTGCGGCCAGCGGGTTTTATGTGCTGTTCCTGGCCGGATTGTCGTGGCGTATCATTGCCGGATTAGGAATAGCGGCGGCGAGCAGTTTTCCGCTTGTGTGGGCAACCATGCATGACTATCAGCGCCAACGCATTATGACATTGCTGGATCCCTCACAAGATCCGCTGGGCGCAGGTTATCACACCATTCAGTCATCCATTGCGATAGGCTCCGGTGGCGTTACCGGCAAAGGATGGCAAAACGGTACGCAAACACAATTGGATTTCTTGCCGGAACAAAGTACCGATTTTATCTTTGCAGTTTTCTCTGAAGAATTCGGATTAGTCGGCAACACGCTGTTATTACTGCTATACTTGGTGGTGATCGGACGTTGCATGGTGATTACCGCCAATGCATCCACGCAGTTTACGCGCCTCATTGCAGGTTCAATTACACTGACTTTCTTTACTTATATCTTCGTTAACATGGGAATGGTTAGTGGTATCCTTCCGGTCGTAGGTGTTCCGCTCCCGCTCATCAGTTACGGCGGCACCTCCATGGTGACAATGTTGCTCGGTTTTGGTATTTTGATGAGTATTCAAACACATCCTAAGCTCATAAAGACATGACAAACGTTTATTTAATATTCCCGCAAACCTATAAATATTTTTTGTCTGTAATCGCATCGCCGATTTCCGGATTAGCATTAGCACTGATCTTCACATTGCTGACGGCTTGCAGCAGCACACCGCAATATAGCGGCAAGCTAAAACACCAGCACTCCTCTACTGTTGCAGCAATAGACTCCGGTTCCGGTTCAGTTGCCAGAAAAGGCGGAGGCTATTATTTAGATGATGGTCCGGGTGATAACCCGCCACCTGATTTGCACTTGGTTCCGGATGCCGTTCCCAAGATTGAACCGCTGCGTCAGGCTAATATGCAGCCTTATGTTGCATTGGGTAAATATTTTAAACCGATGACCGAGCTTCGTCCTTATAGAGAACGTGGCGTCGCTTCGTGGTATGGCCGCCGCTATCATGGTAACAATACTGCATCGGGAGAAGTCTATGATATGTATGCGATGACGGCTGCACACCCTACTTTACCGTTACCCAGCTACGCCCGAGTCACCAATCTGGGAAACGGCAAATCGATTATTGTGCGTCTCAATGATCGTGGTCCATTTTTATCTGATCGCTTAATCGATCTTTCTTATACAGCGGCTTATAAATTGGGGATACTGGCAGGCGGCAGTAGCCAGGTTGAGGTAGAAAGTATAGTACTCAATAGTGATTCGACCAGACTGGCGGTCTCTGAATCACCAGTCTCGACACCGCCTATCGCCGATAGCAATGTAGCAATGGCTATGGTTTATCTGCAATTGGGAGCGTTTGGTTCACCGGATAACGCACACAATTTTCTCACACACATCCGCAAGAAAATTCCATCGCTCAACAAAACCGTCAACATCACGAAAAACAATGGCTTGTATAAAATTCACGCAGGCCCCTATCCAGATCAAATGCTTGCAAAACAAGCTGCCAGCACCATTACTCAGCACCTTGCCATTACACCTGTATTAGTCATCGATTAGCAGGGCGTTGAAAAACGTTTTCGAGATAACCGATGCCAAGCGATAAAGCGCAGTTTATGTGTGATAAATGAGTATTTTTAGCCTGTTTTTAACACCGCAGCGGCAACACAGATAGTTTTCCGGCGGCCTGTTAAACAATCAAAAAAAATCCCTATTGCTTGCAATAGGGATTAAAGGGCCTCGTCATAAAATCATTCATCACAATCAAAAGACTCAACGTAAAACATCTTCCTCAGTAAAGCATCACTCCTTTTTACATTGCGCCTTCGTCAGTAGAGGGAGGATTGCGATAATCTGACTTCACTATAATACCTACTGAGTATTTTTGAAGATGCAAACAGAGAGGGAATATATCCCTATATCGCGATTAGGACTGTGACTTTTCTCACACTAATGTCAAAACTGTTATTAATGCAATCATATCCAAACATTATCAATTGCATTCAAAGACTCCAAACAGTACACAGTGGGATTATCTTGTCATGGCTGTGAGAAGATACAGAGAGTCATATAATTATAGTGCTATACTCACAAAGGGCCTCTACCGGAAGGAAGCGAGGGAATGCTAGTTTTATGCTGATATTTTGCAAACGTATCATTAATGCCAAATCCAATAAAATGAGTATCATTATTTTCTCTCTTCATTATTAGAATCTTCAGACCCTAAATATAATCATGCTAACATCTATTGCGATAGCGCCCATTAATCATGTTTTACGTAGCGAGGGATGGCCATGCGAGCGACTACAATCGTTTACTGGCCAAACAGCTTGTATTCAGATACCTCCTTTGGTTAATTTCAGAATACTCATCAATGCGAAAGGTGAAGCGCAGCAAATTGATAGTAATTTTTGTGCAGATACAACACTCACCTTGTCTCCATTCATTCTGCCCAGAATACTTGCCGGAGAGGCCGCTGCATTTGAGCTGATCAAAATTACCGGCGATCAATCTTTTGCTGAAGAATTAATCAATATTGGCAAGCAAATTAATCTCAACATGATTATTGAGCATGACCTGAGTAAAGTCATAGGAGACATCCCTGCACATCGCATCGCCAATACAGGCGAACATCTCGTACAATGGCAAACAGAAAATTTTGACCGTATTTCTCAAGCGTTGGCTGAATATTGGACAGAAGAAAATATTTTCTTAACAAAGCGCGCCACGAGTAATCAATTTATTCAAGAAGTGAAAAATCTACAACATAATATCGAGAAACTAGAACAACGTTTAGATAGATTAACTCAGCAACATGCCTTAACCGACAAATAATTAAACACAACGCATTTATCTCTTCAAACAGCAAAACAGATGAATTTTGATTATGAATAAAAATAAACTCGTAATATGTTAGCTGCTCCTGTTAAATTCCAATGCCAGTCAACAAATCGATATAATCCATGCGCCTATTCCGCCTTCTAAAAATACAATCTGTTGCTTTCCGGTTCGGATTAGACGAATTTGTTCTGAGTCACAGTCGATTGAGATTCTTACAGGTCATTGTAAGAACACTGACTTTCTGGCGGAAGCTGGATAATCCACGCGGGGAAAGATTACGGCTCGCACTGGAAACGTTAGGCCCGATTTTTGTTAAATTCGGCCAAATGCTGTCCACCCGGCGCGATCTGTTACCACAAGATATCGCCGATGAATTAGCCAAGCTGCAGGATCAGGTACCGCCCTTTTCTTTTAAATTTGTCTTATCCACATTAGAAAAAGAATATGGCCAAAAAATCAACGAAGTATTCTTCAAGTTTGATGAAACACCGATAGCCAGCGCATCGGTCGCACAAGTCCATCTTGCCGTATTGCATGATGGCACCGAAGTGGCTGTAAAAATATTACGCCCTAATCTCGCCCCCACTATCGCGCACGATGTCGCCCTGATGGATACGGGTGCCTGGTTGGCGGAAACACTCTGGGCGGATGGCAAACGCCTGAAATTACGCCAAGTCGTTTCAGAATTTGCCCGACATTTGGATGATGAGCTTGACCTGATGCGTGAAGCGGCCAACTGCAGTCAATTGCGCCGCAACTTTCTGGACTCTCCCCTACTGCTGGTACCCGAAGTCCACTGGGATTACTGCCGCAGCAGCGTAATGGTGATGGAACGCGTCAAAGGCATACCGATCAGCCATGTCGATCAATTAAGAGAACAAGGCATTGATATTCCCCAACTGGCACGTGTCGGGGTGGAAATATTTTTTACACAAGTGTTCCGCGATGGCTATTTTCATGCCGACATGCATCCGGGCAATATTTTTGTTGGCGCAAATGGTCAGTACATTGCAGTTGACTTCGGCATTATGGGAACACTCAGCGATGAAGATAAAAATTACCTGGCGCAAAACTTTCTGGCTTTTTTCCGCCGCGATTACGGGCGGGTTGCACAAGCGCACGTTGAAGCCGGCTGGGCGCCCAAAGATACCCGCATAGATGATTTTGAATCGGCCATACGGGCTGTCTGCGAGCCGATTTTTGACAAACCGTTGAAAGAAATTTCATTTGGACGCGTGCTGTTTCAATTATTTCAAGCGTCGCGGCAATTTAATGTCGAAATCCAGCCACAATTGGTTCTACTACAAAAAACATTGCTTAATATTGAAGGTCTTGGCCGTGATCTGGATCCTGACCTGGATCTGTGGAAAACCGCCAAACCCTTTCTGGAACGCTGGATGGCTGAACAGATCGGCTTGCGCGGATTTGCCAGCCGGATACAAAAAGAAATACCTAACTGGGCGATTATCCTGCCGGAATTTCCCCGCCTGATACACCAGGCTTTTGCTGAAAATCGCAATCACGAGTTGGAAAAGAAGATGGCTGATCTGGTCATTGAAGAGAAGCGTCAAAATCGCTTGTTGGCGCTCATTGCGATCTTGCTGACCGGATTGTTGGCTTGGCAGGTATTTCATTAATCCAAATACATAGAGTAGTTGCAAAACTTTTTCTCGGTCGCATTTGGACAAAAATCAAATTGCGCTAAGCTAGCGATATATCAATCTTTTTTCTATGACACTGCGCTATGAGTTATTATCAATATCATGTTTTTTTCTGTACCAATCAGCGTGAAGGCGATGCCAAATGTTGTAACAATTTTTGCGCCCAGGAGCTACGGGATTATGCCAAGCAGCGTATTAAATCGTTAAAGCTGAATGGCAAGAAGAAAATCCGTATCAATAATGCAGGCTGCCTTGACCGCTGCGACGAAGGTCCGATCATCGTTATTTATCCCGAGGAAACTTGGTATACCTATATCGATAAGGAAGACATCGACGAAATCATCGATGAACATTTGGTCAAGGGAAACATTGTTGAGCGTCTGAAAATTTAAAATCGGATCCCACTTGACGAACTTCTCAGGTGATCACGTGAATTCTACTGTCATTCAAAAATTCTTCATTGACGGCCCCGCAGGCAAACTCGAAGTCATTCTGGGAGAACCGGAATCGGCTCCACAGGGTATCGCCATCATTGCTCATCCACACCCCCTGCACGGCGGAACCATGGAGAATAAGGTGGTGCATACACTATTCAACACCTTGCTGGAACTCGAATTTATTACGGTGAAATTTAATTTTCGTGGTGTAGGTCAGAGCGAAGGTGCGTTTGATCATGGTAGCGGCGAGATAGACGATGTGATTACAGTCACTCAGACAATTCGCAGTCAATTCAGCAATCATGTAACCGATGTACCGCTACTTCTGGCAGGATTCTCATTCGGCGGCGCAATTCAATTGCACGTTGCGGAAAAGCTTAACCCCGAATTTCTCATTCTGGTTGCACCATCGGTGGTTAATTTGAACGCACCGGCAGTGCCGAAAACCACACAATGCGCTTTGATCATACAAGGTGATGACGATGATATCGTATTGCCGGATGCAGTCCTTACATGGGCAGCACCCACATCACAACCGATCGTTTTTATACCAGGTGCCGAGCATTTCTTTCATGGCAAATTAGCGATACTCAAGCACGTGATACTCAGAGTATTTGCCAGAAAAACTTAATATTGCCGGTTGGTTACTCGACTAATCGATGCTGAATAGCATAACGAACCAATTGCGCATTATTTTTCATATTCATTTTTTCCAGAATTCGAGACCGATAAGTACTCACCGTTTTGACACTGAGTGATAATTTATTGGCGATGGCTGTCAAAGACTCTCCTGAAACAATCATTTTAAAAACATGGAGTTCTCTATCTGAGAAAGTCGTATGTGTCAATGCTGCCGAATCCAGAACTGGATTAAACAGGAGTTTTTCCGCCAGCTCAGGGTTTACGTATTTACCCCCTTTAGCGAGACGCCGAATCACATTAATCAGTTGATCCGTCGGACTATCTTTAGTTAAATAGCCTGAAGCACCTGAACGGATGGCTCTAATCGCATATTCTTCTTCGGGATACATACTCAGCACCAAAATACGCGCGGCAGTATTTACCGATAAGATTCTTTTTAGAATATCCAAGCCATTGATATCCGGTAGATTAATATCCAGCAAAATAATGTCCCACTCGCATTCTCGGGCTTTTTTTAGAATATCCTTGCCATCAACCGCTTCTGCAACAACTTCAATATCCTCTGTTTCACTAAAAATCCTTCTCAGTCCATCACGAAATAAAGCATGATCATCTGCAATCAGAACTTTAATCATTGATTGATTCCTCAAATAATCCAATAGTCGCCACAGGTATTCTCAGTGTTACCATACTTCCTTCCACAGGTGAGCCGACTATTTCAAGTTTTCCACCTAATTGTTGCATTCTCTCATTCATGCCAATTATTCCAAAAGATCCATGACTCAGCAATTGTGATTCAGTGATGCCTATACCATTATCTTTAATGGTAATCACCAAACCATCTTGATCTTCAAGAAGCTCAATATCTACTTTTGTCGCTTTGGCGTGTCGTGCTATGTTGATAAATGCTTCCTGAATAATTCTAAAAATACTGGTCTCATGATGCTTATTGATACATGATACATTTGGTATGGTTGATTCAAGCGAACATTTAATATTTGTCCGCTGCTCAAATTCACGTATCAACCATTCAATGGCACCATATAACCCTAAGTGATCCAGTACATTGGGACGCAAATTAACCGAAACCCTGCGTGCGGTTTCAATAGCTTCTCCAGTTAATTGATAAAGTGACATAATTCTTTCATGCATAGGCTCAGTATTTATTTTTTTTGAGAGCCAATCCAAATCCATTTTTAAGACGGTCAACGTTCCTCCCAGCACATCATGAATTTCACGGCCTATCCGAGTTCTTTCTTCTTCTCTAATATCTTGCAGGTGTGTTGTTAAATGACGCAGATTCTCGATCATCCTTTTCCGTTCAGTGACATCTTCAATCATACACAAATAACATACTTCCAAGTCTCCAATCATTTCAAATAGTACGATTGACATTTCAATCCAAATAACAGACATATCCGAACGCAAGATTCTTTTTACTATTTTAGAGTCATGCAACTGCTGATTGATGATGTGCGCTATGTCATCCTTGTAAGACGGTAAATCATCCGGATGAACAATATCGGATTGGTTGATACTCAAAAGCTCATTCACACCTCTACCTGCAATGGACGCATACTTTGGATTGACATCGTAATATTTTCCAGTTTGTAAATTGATCAGCGCAATACCCAGCGGTGCTTTCTCAAAAATAGTTTGAAACCGCTTTTGCGCTTTTCTATTACTTTCTTCTATGCGCTTTCTTTCAATCGAATAACGGATAACACGTGCTAAAACACCCTCCGTTAGACTTCCCTTCACCAGATAATCTTGTGCGCCCGCTTTTATTATTTTTATTGCAAGTTTCTCGTCATCCCTAAAAGACAATACTGCGATGGGTATATCCGCAGCACTTTCCCGCAATCGATTAATCGTCGTAATACCGTCGCTGTCGGGCAAAGTAAGATCTGACAAAATTAAATCAAATGAATGTTGTTGAAGTAATTCAAGTGCGGAACTTAATCGCTCTGCATGAACCAAGCTGATTTGATCACCCATGGCCCGCTGTAAGTCACTTTGCACCAGGAATGCATCAGTTTCATTATCTTCAATTAACAGAATATTAATCTTAGATGTCGTCATGGCAAATTATGGCTCATACAATATTGAAGCAGAAAACCAGAAGTCCTTAATTGATTTTGCTATCTTAATACATTCGTCAAAATCCACCGATTTTCTGACATAGCCATTCGCGTAACTATTATAAGCAATCCTGATATCTTCCTTTACCACAGACGAAGTATAGATCAAAGTAGGAATACTTCTAAAATCAGGATCTGCCTTTACTTCGGTCAACACCTCGAATCCATTCTTTCTGGGCATATTCAAATCCAATAAAATGATATCCGGGCGGGGTGCTTCATGATATTGTCCTTGTTGCTTTAGAAATTCTATGGCATGTACCCCATCTTCAGCGACATAAATCTCATAAATTCCCTCACAAAATGCAAAGGCTTCCTTGATCAACAAAACATCTGTCGGATTATCATCAATCATCAGAATCACATTCGGGCGAGTGTTTTTTTTATAACGCATGTGAATGATTAATTAAATTTGGGAATTGTAAAATAAACGGTTGAGCCAACATTCGGTTCCGATTGAATCCATATTCTTCCACCGTGATACTCCACGACTTTTTTACAAATTGCCAAGCCGATACCCGTACCGGCATATTCCCTACGGCTATGTAATCGCTGAAACACCCGAAAAATACGTTCTAGATATGCTCCTCAATACCAATCCCGTTATCAGTTACCGAGAGGATCCATTCGCCATGATCTTCTTCTACGCCGATATGAATTTTAGGTGGCTGCTCTCTTTGGAATTTAAGTGCGTTGTTGATCAAGTTAGTAAGCAATTGAATAAATTGAAAAGGAATGCCTCTAACCACAGGAAGTCGATCATGTGTAATTACCGCATTACATTCACTGACGATGACCGATAAGTCTGTTAATACATTACCTAATAATTTCTCACAATCAACTTCCGTCAAGGTTTGATTTGCATTCACTTGCGCATAGGTTAGTAAATCATCAATCAGCATCTGCATACGACTTGTTCCTGCTACCGCATGTGAGATCAGATCATTAGCACGTTCATCCAATTGGTGATCGCAGTATTTCTTCAGTAGTTGGACGAAACTGTTAATAGCTCGAAGCGGCTCCTGTAAATCATGCGTCACGACATAAGCAAATTGCTCGAGCTCATCATTAGAACGCGCCAATTCTTTGACCTGCCCTTCCATTTTTTCTTCTAATTGCTTATATCCTGTGACATCCGTCCAGAGTGCAACATATTGATAGGGAGATCCCGTACGATCGAGCAGTGGAATAATGGTCGCATCTATCCAATAAAAAGTACCTTCTCTCGTGCGATTCTTAAACCCTCCCTTCCAAATTTTTCCTGCCGTGAGAGTGTCCCATAAAGCACGCATAAATTCCTTAGAATGAAAACCGGAATTAATAATACGATGATCTTGCTCTAACAATTCTTCTGCCGAATATTTAGAGATTGCACAGAATTTTTCATTGACGTATTTTATTTTGCCACTCTTGTCGGTGATCGCTATGCTCACATGCTCATTAATTGCACTTTCAATCAACTGGATTTCATTCAAGAGTACTGCTTGCACATCATAGCGTTGCTTCTGCTCTAACCATAATCCAATATCATTTGCTATATTTTGTAGAAATATAGAATCTTCACTATCTGACCATTTGATAAGATTTGATATCTTCATAGAAAAAGCACACTTGTCCGCACGTCTTGCCATTCACAATAATCGGCGCAGAAAATTTGTGGGTTAAAGCATGCGTAAAGTTATCTGATTTAAAACACTTATCATAAATTTCGATAAAAGGAAAAATATACTCACATTGACGCCATGCCAAGCTCAGATTCTTAACAATTTGCTGACACAACTCATCGATTGATTGCGCTGTGTGTATCGCTCGGGAAATTTCATACAAATGCGCCAACTTAACCAAGTTATCCTGGCTTTCGGCCTTATTCATACTTGTAAGATTATTCTTATCAAGAAATAAATTGGGAATACATTGCGTTTTATGAGCTGTAATTTTAGGTGTTGATTTTTCTTTGAAATCGTCAAATTGATTCATCACTGAATGAAAGATTTGATCCGATAACGGTCGCTTACCATAACCAGATTCTTTACGTAAACTCATTTTGCACTAACCCAGGATCTTGTTTATGCATCTGTTTCTTATCGTTACGCTGATATCAAGGATACATTCCTAATTATCGAGCAGCTAATATAAATAACGTTCCATAGTATCTGGCTGGAAATCCAAAGACCATAGGAACATTCTTACTATTTATTACTTCTTTTGATCAACTGAGATCGGTCATTTCTGACCATGATCGATTAATCATTCAACCTCAAAACCTATTCGATTTGATTCATCAGTATCCGAAAAATATATCAATTTGTATCAAGCGTATATGCAAATAAAACTGCTGGCTCGGAAACAAATTCTTCATCTATCCGTAATCAATGAAAAGCAAGCACACATCTTAGTTTTTAGTTTAAGCAAGATACAAAAGAGCAGCATTAAGTGTTGAGAAGACTACAAATTACCATGTTATGCATTTTATACATCAATTATCAGACACTTCTTATGCTTATAATAAGCAAATACTGAATACAAAACAGGAAATTACCGACATAATATATTTATTCCTATTCCGTTAAACCTTACCTTACTGAAACAAAATCATAAAAGGATAGGATAGGATATGAGAGTAAATCTTCCGGTTACCAATATAGAATATCTCATTGATGAAGATAAGTTATTATTATCGACAACCGACCCCAAGGGAAGATTAACCTATGTTAATCAAGCATTCATAGAGGCCAGCGGATTCTCAGAAGAAGAGTTGATGGGAAAAGCGCATAATATTGTTCGCCACCCCGATATGCCGCCCGAAGCATTCGAGGATTTATGGAATACCTTAAAGCAGGGTTTGCCTTGGACAGGACTCGTCAAGAATCGCCGGAAAAATGGCGATTTCTATTGGGTAAATGCCAATGCGACTCCCTTGTTAGAAAATGGGAAAATAACAGGGTACTTATCGGTTCGGATCAAACCATCTCGTGAAAGCATAGAGCAAGCTGCTCCCATCTATCGAAAATTCTTGGAAGGCCAGGCCAAGAACTTAAAGATTGAAAAAGGCCAGGTCGTGCGCACTGACTTAATTGGCAAAATTGCGACTCTTTTTAATTTGACGATCGGAAAACGTATTGGTCTTTGCATGGGCATCCCCGCATTATTTTTATTGGCTGTGGGTAGTATTGGTTGGTGGGGCCTTACACAAACACAAGCCGCTCCATTGCTCAGCAACATCATCGCTGGAACAACCATAACGGGTATAGCACTGATGTTTTATCTTACTTTTAGTATGGTAAAAAACACACTATCCCCGCTAAAACAAGCGATCACTATTGCCAATACATTAGCTTCCGGTGATCTAACGCAGAAAATTACAATAAACCGCACCGATGAATTTGGTCAATTATTAAAATCAATCAACCAAATGGGTATCAATTTAAGAGCTACCGTACTGGATGTACAGAGAAATGCAACATCAGTGCGTCTCGCATCCGGAGAAATTGCATCAGGTAATCTGGACCTATCGCAACGTACCGAAGAGCAAGCTTCATCGCTAGAAGAAACTGCTTCAAGTATGGAAGAACTCACAACAACTGTGCGTCAAAATACTGATAATTCAATGAGTGCCAACCAGCTCGCCTTGACTGCCAGTGATATTACCGCGAAAGGAGGATCGATGATGCAGGAAGTCATCGCGACGATGTCATCAATCAGTGAAAGTTCCAGCAAGATCTCCGACATTATTAATGTCATTGACGGCATTGCCTTCCAAACCAATATCTTAGCGCTCAATGCCGCCGTTGAAGCAGCGCGTGCCGGTGAGCAAGGTCGGGGATTCGCCGTGGTAGCAACAGAAGTTCGTAATCTTGCTCAACGGAGCGCGACGGCGGCTAAAGAAATTAAAGCACTCATTGACGATTCTGTACAAAAAGTTGATGAAGGTGCCACATTGGTTAATAAAGCAGGTAAAACAATGGACGAGATAGTCAGTTCAATCAAGCATGTGACTGAAATCATGTCCGACATCACTTCAGCATCAAAAGAACAAAGTATGGGTATCGAACAAATCCATCAGGCTGTATCACAAATGGATGAAGTAACGCAACAAAATGCGGCATTAGTAGAGCAGGCGGCTGCCGCAGCGGCATCTCTTGAGCAGCAAGCCAGCGAACTGGTGGGTGCAATTTCCATATTTAATGTTCTACATGGCAATGCAAAGCATGCAACCACTGTGGTTCAGTTAGCTGACAACAAGAGAACTGCAAAGAAAATCAAATTTAATCAAGATCACGTCAATAGTAGTTTAAAAATTGCTGTCGGTGACCATTAACAATTCATCAGAGCAAAATCTGCAATGGAAATCTCTCATTGGAGATTTTGCTCTGAGCCAGTACAGTTGAACGGTTCAGAAGTAAAGCGCTCTCATTTCTTAAACTTTGCTAATTGCTCTTTCAGTGCCTTGATTTCCTCTTCTGCGCGAATGCGTGGCGTAACATCCAATTGAACACCCAGAAAATACAGCAAATTTCCTTTAGAATCAAAAAGCGGCGACATTACAAGATGGTTATAAAACAACTCACCGTTCTTACGATAGTTGCGTAATGTCACTTCAACGGATTCCTTATTCTTGATTGCTTCCCGTAATTGACTGACTGCTGCTTGATCGCGTTCCTTTCCCTGCAAAAAACGACAATTCCTACCCACTGTTTCCGCCAGCGTATAGCCGGTTATGGTTTCAAAAGCTTTGTTAACATAGACCAGTGGCATATCTTCTTGATCAGGATCAGCTAGTGACACTCCATTTACGCATGAATCAAGAATCTTGGACAATACTTGCGGAATTAATCCAGGGTCTTTCTCAACGATAAAATCCATGATTTTCTCTCCAGGTTAATCAATTGCTAGCTAAATAAAAATAAAAAAGGACCGCAGGCGCATATGATTCCATTATTTCGAGTCAACTTGCTCTGCTTCAATTAATTTCTTGATATTTCTTACTGTTCTCTCGGTACCATCCTGCACAGCGATTCGTACCAGCTTCTCAAATGGTCTCACATGTAAATCGAGGCTTAATAATTCAAAAATAAAAGTCAGGCGACTATCCGTAGAATTGATAGGCTCAATCATGTAATCACAGCGGTATGGATTCGAAACACCCTCAAAACAAATGCGCATTCCTGGGTCAAATGTCTTGATCTTAAATGTTGATTCGGACCGATTACCCTGATCGATGCGCACTTGACGACAGATCACTCCTTGTCTTATAGGGCCATCGGTGAGCTTCTCCAGATCCTTGACTTCTGGTGACCATCTCGGATAGTTAACCAGCAGATCAATTCCGATAAAATTGAAAAGCCTATCACTTGGACTTTGAATTATTGTGCTGGCCTTCCCCACTACAGGGCTGTCTTTGAACAAACCAAGCATAATCATGTCTCCTGCGTAGCGTTTGTTAAACCAGGTAAGTATCGATTCCTACCAATAATAAATCAT
Organism: Nitrosomonas sp.; assembly: GCF_024282095.1. Taxonomy (GTDB): domain Bacteria; phylum Pseudomonadota; class Gammaproteobacteria; order Burkholderiales; family Nitrosomonadaceae; genus Nitrosomonas. The sequence continues at coordinate 103,284 of NZ_JAMWZS010000001.1, read as the reverse complement.
ATTGTGCTTCAACGAGTTCTTTAATTGCCAACGCCGGCATACCGGTTATTAAATTGCTTTCGGAACCCAGCCAGCCCACAGCATCCGCAGGCCCCAGGCTCACTACATAACCTAAGTCACGGTGAAGGTATGGCTCAAGCAATCCGGGAAAACCTGAATGTCGCAATATATTACGTGCGACTAATTTACCCTTACGAACAGCAGATTGCGCGGTTAATGTATTAGAACCTAAGGACTGATAATAAGAACAATCACCAGCCACAAAAATATTGGATAAAGGTGACTTATCTTCTATAACTTGCCCAAAAGCGTTAGCAGTAAAAACATTTTGTGTTTTCTTACCCAAAAACAAAATGGATAAACTGGAAGACAATTCAAATTGCTTTTCCGTTTGCTTCTCTGCCAGCAAAACTTTGTTGGATTGTTGTCCACAATAGTAGGTATTCGGATAAAAAGCAATGCCCATATCCTGCATGCGAGATTGCACATAAGTACTAAACCCATGGGGAAATTGCTCCAGCACATGTTCGCCCGAATGGATCAAACGTAACTCGGCGTTGCTTTTGATTCGCTGCAGAAATTGCTTGATCTCAAATAAGAACTGTATGCCTGTCGCCCCCCCGCCCACAACAGAGATCGATTGCTCAGATTGATTATTTTTGTTAAGTAATTTTGTCAATAAATCAGAGCCGGCTGCAATGGTGAAATCCTGCAAACCCAGCACATTGTCGGTAGGATCTGTGGCGCTACTTTCACAACCGGAAACAATTAATAGATAATCAAAACTCAAGACTTCTTTATCCAGGATCAGCTGCTTCTGTTCCTGACATTTCTGGAGTTCGTCCTGATCAAAATGTACTGAAGCTGCTATATACCGGCAACCATAGCGACTCGCTATATCGGTAAAGGGTACCAGCAGATCTGTTAAGGGATAGCGAAATGTTTCGTGCAAGTGCGTAATTTTTATATGCTGTTCCCTCGGATCAATAATGGTGATATCCGTATCAGGTGCATAGCGCAACAGGGTCGTTAATGCGGCAATACCGGCATACCCACCGCCTATTATTACTACTTTCAATCGCTTTTGTTTCGATATATAAAACGGCAAAAAAGCCACATTGACTCCTTACTCACTATGTACGAAGAATATTAGTCTCTTCTCTATAGTAGCCTAACACAACCTCGCATAGATACAGTTTCGTTTTCATCACTATATCACTGGGAATTCCATACATTACTGATGACAATTAGCGCGGAATCTGATCGACTCGCCAGTTTTTTTGGGCCCAGCGCCAGAAGGAAGCAATATCACCTTCTATCATCTCTAATGGTGGCTCCTGACCTAAAAAATGTAGCGCATCCACCAATTGCGTGAGCGCATTGGATACATCGATTGGCGCAGCATTGGTTTGTTTACTAAGCTTCTCACCCAGCGCATTGGTCACAACGGACAAATGCAGATAGCTTGGCGTCGCATAGCCTAGCAACCGCTGCAAAAATATTTGGCGTGGCGTAGAGTCCAGCAAATCCGCACCACGTACTACATGCGTTATTTGTTGCTCAGCATCGTCTACGACCACTGCCAACTGATACGCATACATGCCGTCAGCCCGGCGCAGGACAAAATCACCAATATCATGCCTCAATCGTTGAGAATACAATCCTCTCAGCCTATCATTGAATTCGATGACATCATTGCCGGTTCGCACACGAAGCGCATGTACTTTATTATCAGGAGCGGGATTTCTAAGGCAGGTTCCAGGATACACCGGCCCACTCACACCCATGATGCTGGAATCAGCAATCTCTTTACGCGAACAACTGCAGGGGTAGATGAGTCCTAGTGTATTCAAAGTATCCACTGCATTCCGGTAAACCTCGGAACGCTGGCTCTGATACATCACATCGCCATCCCATTCCATACCCAGTGCTTCAAGCGTATGTAGAATTCCACTGGCGGCACCAGGCATTTCTCGCTGCCAATCAAGATCCTCAATCCTCACCAGCCAATCACCATGGTTGAATCTAGCATCAAGATAACTACCCACTGCAGCCACTAATGAACCGAAATGCAGCGGCCCCGTAGGCGACGGCGCAAACCTGCCTCGATACCTTGGACTCACATGACGCTTATTTTCCACGAAGAATTAATGACCTAGATACAGAGCAATTTACCGGCAACACAATCTTCCAGTCTGTTCAATTACAGAAATCAATAGTGACAATCCATACGGACCCGCCTAATCAATTATAATTCTAAAATAACACCGGTCATATTTGTTATTCGATTAAGAATCCATCCAAATCTATTAGAGTAAATCATGCATATTCACATACTTGGAATTTGTGGCACCTTTATGGGCGGAATTGCAGTCATCGCACGCGAATTCGGACATAAGGTTACCGGTTGCGATCAAAGTGTTTATCCGCCCATGAGTACGCAGCTGGAGTCCCAAGGCATCGAATTGATATCAGGTTATTCAGCAGAGCAAATCCAACTGCAACCGGACATATTTGTCATCGGTAATGTTGTGACGCGCGGCAATCCATTGATGGAGGAAATATTCAATCGAAATTTACCCTATATTTCCGGGCCACAATGGCTATCAGAAAATATTCTGAGAAATCGCTGGGTACTGGCAGTATCCGGCACGCACGGCAAAACGACGACCAGTTCGATGTTGGCCTGGATTCTCGATTATGCCGGGTTAAATCCGGGATTTTTAATCGGCGGTATCCCTGAAAATTTTGGCGTATCAGCAAGAATTGGCAACACATCGTTACCCGCCCGCCATTCCGCAGCAAGCACTGATGGCACTTCGCCCTTTTTTGTCATCGAAGCTGATGAATATGACACTGCCTTCTTTGATAAACGCTCTAAGTTTGTTCATTACCATCCCCGGACAGCCATCTTAAATAATCTTGAATTTGATCATGCCGATATCTTTCCAGATCTGTCAGCGATTGAGCGTCAATTTCACCATTTTGTCCGAATCATCCCTAATCATGGTTTGATCATATCCAATGGAACAGATAAAAATTTAAAACGTGTTTTAAAACAAGGTTGCTGGACTCCCGTCGAGGAGTTTGGAGTAGAAACCGGCTGGCATTCAAAGTTGTCAGCAAACACCGAGATGGGTGTTTATTTTAATGAAATCCATCAAGGTCATTTGCGCTGGGATTTATTGGGCGAGCACAATCGCATGAATGCGTTGGCCGCACTCGGCGCTGCGCGGCATGCCGGTGTACCGATTCAGCTTGGAATTGAAGCATTGACGCAGTTTAAAAATGTCAAACGTCGCATGGAAAAACGTGGCGTAATCAACGGTATTACAGTTTATGATGATTTTGCACATCATCCGACCGCCATTCAAACCACATTAAATGGTTTGCGAACACATGTAGGCAAGGAAAGAATCATCGCGGTATTTGAACCTCGGTCGAATACCATGAAAATGGGCGTATGGAAAAATAGCCTTGCAGACAGCTTACTCGAGGCTGACTACATTTTCTGTTTTACCCACGACGCTCAGTGGGCAAAAACCGCTTTGGATAGCTTGGATAAGAAAGTCAGTTGTTATGATGATCTGGAACAACTCATCGAGAATATCTTGCTTGTCATCGAGGCCGGTGATCATATTGTAATTATGAGCAATGGCAGTTTTGGTGGCATCCATGAGAAAATACTATCGGCCCTGCATAATCATTGATTCACTGCCCCTGACAGGTCGCTAACCACCTTCAAATTCACACAGCGCAAATACTTTGCATCCCAAATTCTCCAAGCGCGCCCTCCCCCCTACATCCGGCAGATCAATCACAAAACAGCATTCCACGACCTCTCCGCCCATATCATGGATGAGCTTCACCGCCGCTTCCGCTGTTCCGCCTGTTGCAATCAAATCATCAATAAGCAGCACACGATCGCCCGGCTGAATGGCATCGACATGTATTTCAATACGATCGGTGCCATATTCCAATTGATAATCCCGGCCAATCGTCTCTGCCGGTAATTTATTCTGTTTGCGAATGGGAACAAAACCTTTGCTTAACTGATACGCTACCGGTGCGCCAATGATAAAACCGCGCGACTCAATCCCGACAACTTTACTGAACTCAGTATGTTGATACCGCTTGGAAATTTCCTGGATTGTCGTACGCAGTCCAATGGGATCCTTCAGTAAGGTCGTAATATCACGAAACATGATCCCATGATGTGGATAATGCGGGATGGTGCGAATATGGGATTTAATTGGCATAAGTTTCAGCGGGATACGTAAGTAAATACCAAAAACAAAAGGCCTCAACCCAACGGTTGAGGCCTTTTAATATCACTTCAATAGTTACACTATATAAATCTTAGTGATCCATTGCAGCTTTTGCATCAAAGCTCTTTGGTGCTTTAACTTGGGTCATGAGATCATCATCCCATTTACCTTCAACATTCATATGCAGCGCAGCGCCCAGCAATACAGCTTCAATCAGGTTATGACTGAGGTATACATACAGTCCTGGTTGTTTGAATTCATACGCTGCAGCAACTGCTGCACCGCCTGGAACCCACCAGGTTTCTTGGCTGGTTAGAGGCACATCGGTGAATGAACCACCTACCCAATACAGGTCAGCATGGCCGCCGATCAAGTGTGGGCGGGAATCACGATTGGCTTGTGAATGAATAAACAGTACTTTTTCGCCTACTTTTGCTTTCAGCGCATTGTCACCTGTAATTGCACCAACAGCACCATTAAATACTACGTGTGTTGGAACGAGTCCTTTGGCAACTTCCAGCATATCTGCCATACCTTCAGCTGGTGAGCCATAGGATTTGAATTTGCCGCTGGCATCTTTAGGCAGATAGAAATCTTGTTCGCCGATATAGAAAGCTTTATCGTATTTATATGGTTTGCCTTTGGAATCTTTCAAACCATCTTTTGGCAATACCATAATCGCGCCATTCATACCAGAAATAACATGGAATGGAATCATGGTTCCACCTGGTGCGCAATGGTAAACGAATACGCCCGGTTTAATTGCTTTCCAGCGCAAAACAACTTCTTCACCAGGTTGTACCAGCGTTAAACCGGCGCCACCCAATGCACCTGTTGCTGCGTGGAAATCCACGTTATGTGCCAGCGTACTGGTTTTTGGGTTAGATAATGTTAATTCAACATAGTCGCCTTCATTCACTACGATGAGCGGACCAGGAATACTACCATTGAAAGTCAATCCCCATACTTTTGCACCAGGAGCAACTTCCACCAGTTTTTCTTGAGTTTCCATGCGTACTTCAACAATCTTAGGTCCTTTGCTTACCTGATCATGCACAGGTACATTCGGTGGAGCCACCAATTCTTGTTTTACACGTGGTAATTTAGAAATGTCTGTAGCGGCCACAACAGCTTGAGTTGCGCCAAAACAAAGCAATCCTAATCCTACAACTGCCTGAACAGCTTTAATCATATCTCCCTCCATAAATGATGAACTTTGCGCTTCTTTTTATGCGCCATTCTATTCTGTTGTATAACCGTTAAGGCTACATCAACACCTGCCCTTTAAGAGCAAAGGGCGGAAGCGCGACTATACACTTTCTGAGAAAAACTGTCCATTCTTAATAGCCTACTATCACAATGAAATCAGGGTTATTAACCTTGTAGCAATTTCATCTCAGCAGCAGCCAAATTTTCTTGTGTACCTTTAAGTACCATCACATCACCTGCTTCCAATCTTGTCTCACTAGTCGGTAGTAAACCGCGAATATTGCGTCTTCTGACCGCAGTCACTTCAACCGCCAGACTTGCCAAATTTATATCTCCCAAAGTTCTATTGATGGCCGCCGCACCTGGAATCAGGGTAATCGTTAATAACCGCGGAAATATCTTTTCACTACCATCGTCTGCCTCATCAGTTACACCATAATAGAAACCGCGCAATAAACTGTAACGCTGCTCACGAATTTCTCTTATGCGCCGCAAAACACGCCCGGTTGATATATCAACAAACATGAGCGCGTGGGATGCCAGCATCAAGCTTCCTTCCATGATTTCTGCGACAACTTCCGTTGCGCCTGCTTCTTTCAACACATCAATATCCGTATCATCGCGCGTCCGAACCACTACGGACAATTCCGGGCGTAATTCCTGGACATGCCTGAGGATTTTTAAGGTAGAAACGGTATCGGCATAGCTCACCACCAACACTTTCGCACGCATCAAGCCTGCGGCAATGAGCACTTCGCGCCGCGCTGCATCACCATAGACAACCGATTCCCCTGCCTTGGTCGCTTCACGTATGCGCTGCGGATCAAGATCCAAAGCGATAAACGGTATGGATTCCTGCTCCAATATCCGTGAGATACTCTGGCCGCTGCGCCCATAACCGCAAATAATCACATGATCCTGCGTTGCCATGGTCTGAGTCGCGATTGATGTGATCTGCATGGCTCGATACATCCATTCAGAGCTGTAAAAGCGTTGCATTATCGGTTCGCTATACTCAATCAGGAAGGGCGCGATAAACATCGACAACACCATGGCCGCAAGCACCGGCTGCAGCACTGCATTTCCAATCAACCCACTTGCACCGGCTTGTGCCAGCAGCACAAATCCAAACTCTCCCGCTTGCGCCAGACTCATCCCGGTTCTAGCCGCCACGCTGAAATCGGTACCGAACAAACGCGACAATCCGGTAATCATGACCACTTTGGCTAGAATGAGCACTACCAGAATAACAAATACCCAGAGAAAATTTTCAACGACTACGTGTATATCCAATAGCATGCCAATCGTCACAAAAAACAAACCCAGTAAAACATCGCGAAACGGTTTGATATCATCTTCCACTTGGTAACGATATTCCGTTTCAGAAATGAGCATACCGGCGAGAAATGCACCCAGAGCCAAAGACAAGCCAGCTAATTGGGTCAGCCATGCCAACCCCAAAGTAATCAATAACACATTCAACACGAATAATTCCGATGATCTCTGACGGGCAACTAGGTGCAGCCAGGGGCGCATGAGTTTCTGCCCCACAAATAAGATGATTGTCAGCACAATCACTACCTTCAGCATAGCAATCAGAAGATCGTTGGTATCACTATCGATTTCGGTTGCTAATGCGGGAAGAATAATGAGTAATGGAATAACCGTCAGATCTTGAAACAACAATACCCCGATGATCTGTCTGCCATGCGCGGAATTAAGCTCTAGCCGTTCTGCCAGCATCTTAATGACGATGGCAGTCGAAGACATCGCCAAAGCGCCTCCCAGCACAAATCCAACGCGCCAATCCAATCCAAGCACCCAAGCGACAGCCATCACTAATAAAATACTGATGACAACTTGTGCAGTGCCAAAGCCAAACACGATACGCTTCATGGCAACAAGCTTAGGCAAACTAAACTCAAGGCCTATGCTGAACATCAGAAATACCACGCCAAATTCCGCCAGATGGCGTGTTTCATCGTTTTCAGCGATCCACCCCAAAGCATGGGGCCCGATGATGACACCTGCAAGCAAATAACCCAGCATGGGCGGCAAGCGCAACAAACGGAAAACAACGACGGCCAATACCGCGGTAGCGAGCAAAATAAGAACAGGTTGCAGCGGATTAAGCATAAATAGTAAGTTAATCTGACCCAATATAAGTAAAGTCATACGATACTTTAGGATCGGACTGACCACAATCTATTCAGCACATAATGCTATAATCGCGCTGGTTTAATACTTCATACGGAAATGCCAGTACCTCATCTTTCTACTGCCCTGCGTGGCCCCATCCTCGATCTTGAAAATCGTATCATCAATGCTATGCCAACCATTGAACACTGGTTAAGAACCAAATGGCGTGAGCATACGGTGCCTTTTTATTGCTCGGTCGATTTACGCAATAGTGGTTTTAAATTGGCGCCCGTTGACACTAACCTGTTTCCCGGCGGCTTCAACAATCTCAACCCGGAATTTATCCCGTTATGCGTGCAGGCGATGATGAACGCCATCGAAAAGATATGTCCGGATACGCACAGCCTGCTATTGATACCGGAAAATCACACCCGCAATACGTTCTACTTGCAAAACATCGCCACGTTGCAAAATATCATACTGCATGCCGGATTAAATGTGCGCATTGGTACTTTGTTACCCGAAATCACCACTGCCACCAAAATTGATTTGCCGGATGGACAAACCATCACCCTCGAACCCATCACACGCAAGAATAATAAGCTCGGTGTCAATAACTTCGATCCCTGCGCGGTACTGCTTAACAATGATCTGTCGACGGGCGTCCCGGAAATTCTGCAAAACCTGAATCAGATCGTTATTCCGCCTTTACATGCAGGATGGGCAACACGCCGAAAATCCAATCACTTTGCCGCGTATGACCGAGTCGCACAGGAATTTGCCGATCTGATCGGCATTGATCCCTGGTTGATCAATCCGCGATTCACTTCGTGTGGTGAAATCAATTTCCGCGAAAAACAGGGAGAAGATTGTGTAGTAAGCGCCGTCGATCGAATTCTCTCGGTTATCAAGAAAAAATATCAACAATACGACGTCAAGGAAGATCCTTTCGTCATCGTCAAGGCCGACTCAGGTACTTACGGTATGGGCATTATGACCGTCAAGGATGGCGCGGATATTTATAAACTCAACCGCAAGCAGCGCAATAAAATGGCCGTGGTGAAGGAAGGATTACAGGTTTCCAATGTATTGGTGCAAGAAGGTGTTTATACATTTGAAAATATCAACCAGGCTGTAGCGGAACCGGTCATCTACATGATTGATCGCTATGTCGTCGGCGGGTTTTACCGGGTACATACCGGGCGCGGCATCGATGAAAACCTGAATGCTCCCGGCATGCATTTTGTTCCGCTGGCATTTGAAACCACTTGTGTAGTACCCAAAAATGCCGCGCAACCCAACTCCATTCCCAATCGGTTTTACGCATACGGTGTGGTTGCACGCCTTGCTTTGCTGGCTGCGGCACTAGAATTAGAACAAGATAATTCTAGAATTCCTGATTGAAGCAAACATGAAGCTCGCTTTTATCATTGATCAACTGGATTCCATCAAAACCAGTAAAGACTCAAGTTTCGCAATGATCTGCGAGGCCATCGCCAGAAATCATCAGATTCACGTACTCTATCAGCATGATCTTGCATTGATGAATAATACTGTCATGGGCTTTTGCCGTGCTCTGACTTTAACGGATACGCCCCATCAGGATGGCCACTGGTATCACACCGGCGACACGTCGGCCATGCCTTTATATGAATTCGATGCGATTCTGATGCGCAAAGATCCGCCCTTTGATATGGAATATGTTTACAGCACCTATTTATTGGAGCTGGCAGAAACACAAGGCACATTGGTCATCAACAGTCCGCGCGGCATCCGCGATCACAATGAAAAATTGGCCATTACACAATTTCCACAGTTTATCGCTCCCACCCTGGTCACCAGTCAAGCGCATTTGATCAGGGAATTTCTCAGCAACCATCAGGATATCATCCTAAAACCGCTGGACGGCATGGGCGGCGCCAGCGTGTTTCGCGTTCACAGTGCCGATCACAATATCAATGTGATTCTCGAAACACTCACCCACTATGGAACACGCACCATCATGGCGCAGCGCTACATTCCCGAAATTGCACAAGGAGACAAACGCATCCTCCTGATTGCCGGCAAAGCGGTGCCTTATGCACTGGCACGCGTTCCAAAACCTGGTGAAACACGCGGCAATCTGGCCGCCGGCGGTACTGGAACAACGCAATTATTATCTGCACGCGACGAGGAAATCGCGGCATCACTCGGACCGGAATTGGCCGAACGTGGCTTAATGCTGGTTGGATTGGATGTGATCGGCGATTACCTGACGGAAATTAATGTCACCAGCCCGACCGGTATGCAGGAAATCACCAAGCAAACGGGGTTCAATGTCGCAGGCATGATGCTGGATGCCATTGAAACAGGTATCAAAAATGCCCGCAGCAATAGCTGATCGTTTATCTTAGGTTAGCAAAGTTACCGACGAAACCCGTATTCCAGAATAAAAAACTGCGGCTTGAATTGCGCCAGCGGTTCATACAGTTTTTTTAATTCTTGTTCAGGTCCATGGATTTCCAAGCGCACAAGCTCAGCAATACTGAGTGCCTTGTTCAGCAGATCACCCACATTATCCAGATGCATCAACAATCCTTCTGCATCCTCGTACCCTTCACGGCAATACGCTTCATCGCCATTAAAACTGAATCCGTAATAAAGGCATTTCTGCTCTTTACTTGCCCTGGCAACAAATTGTTCGCAAAGATTTTTGAAGCTGGCATGCTGACCATCTGCAATCTTGAAATAAGGTGCAATGGAACAACATTTATCGTGCGTTGACATGTGGGTTGAACGGATCGTGCGCGGTGTTATCAATTGGCTCCCATGACAGTTAACGCATGGCGCCGTGAGTGGTTATGTTAATTCGGCAAGTTCAGCACAGACGTAATTGATCGTTCGTGTTGAGCTTGCCGTAAGCTTTACATGCTTAGTGTACTGTCGCTGCTTCTTTTTGTTCGCAGATCAGATTGGCGCAATACGTTTCGTGGATACCATCCAGGAAACCCCACAATGCGTCACACGCTTCTTTGGTAGCAGCCAGCACTTCTGCCTGCTTTTCCGGACTGTCGGCAAAGCGCTCGATGATAGCCCACTCAGCTTGCGAATGATAAACATCGGCTTTTTCATGTACCGAGAAAAATTCATAATCTTCAGGATTTTTCATGCCGTAGAATTTGGCCAAGCCATCAATTTTTACTGCGGCAATGTCAGGCACTTGTGATTCAAACGCATGCAGTGCAGCGAGTCCAGCATAAAACGGACGGTTTAAGCAAATATCCCGGAATGTGGCAACAAGATTCTCTGTCGTCGGCAATGCGGCGGCATTCGCTAAACTTTTATCATTTGCACCCAAGGCAAACGCAAAGTTTTTCCATAATGCCGGATGATTCTTTTCACCATGTTCTTCGTCGATCAGGTTTCTCAATACTTCCTGCCGTACGCTGATATCCCCACTATTCGTTTCTGCATGGATATGCGGTGTATTGAAATGCACCGCACTTAAATAGGTGGGCTCAGCCAGTACATTGTAAAAATATTGCTCGGCGTAATGACGCAGTTGCTCTTTGGTCAGTTTGCCTTCGGTCCAAGCAACATAAAAAGGATGCTTGAGCAGATGCTTCTCACCGATAATGGCATTGATTTTTTGTTTGAGTATGGTATTAGTTGTCATGATTACTCCTGTTAAACCGAGATAGATAAAATACGCTGCATATCATCGCTAAATAACGCTAGCAAGTCAAATCTAGCCAGCCCGCGCAGCGGTTGATAAATACCGGCTGGCAGCAATCATATTGCGCAGCGCCGGCTTCACTTCATCCCAATTGCGTGTTTTCAGCCCGCAGTCCGGATTCACCCACAACCGCTCGGCCGGTATGCGTTGCGCGGCTTTTTCCATCAATTCGATGATTGAATCGATGGAAGGGATATTGGGCGAATGGATATCATACACCCCCGGGCCGATTTCGTTCGGATAATGAAATTGATCAAATGCATCGAGCAGCTCCATATCCGAGCGGGAAGTTTCGATCGTAATCACATCCGCATCCATGCGCGCGATGGCTTCCATGATGTCATTAAATTCAGAGTAACACATATGCGTATGGATCTGCGTTTCGTCGCTGACGCCATTGGCCGTCACGCGAAATGCACGAACCGCCCAGTCCAGGTAATCGTTCCATTGTGATTTTCTTAGCGGCAGGCCCTCCCGCAATGCGGCCTCGTCTATCTGGATAATTCTGATACCCGCTTTTTCCAAAGCGAGCACTTCGTCGCGTATCGCAAGCGCCAATTGCAGGCATGTATCTGCACGGGGCTGATCATCGCGTACAAAGGACCAATTCAGCATCGTCACAGGACCCGTCAGCATGCCTTTCATCGGTTTGCTGGTGAGCGACTGAGCGTATTGAATCCATTCCGTGGTGATGGCTTGTGAATGCAACACATCGCCGTAAATAATCGGTGGCTTCACGCAGCGCGATCCGTAGGATTGTACCCAACCAAACTGGGTAAAGGCATAGCCCGCCAATTGTTCGCCAAAATACTCCACCATGTCGTTACGTTCAGGCTCGCCATGCACCAGGACATCCAACCCCAATGCTTCTTGCTCACGCACGCAAGTTTCAATTTCTTCCCGCATTGCCTGACGATACGCTGACTCTGACAACCTACCCTCGCGGAAATCACGCCGTGTTTGGCGGATTTCCTGGGTCTGCGGGAAAGATCCGATGGTCGTCGTCGGAAAAAGCGGCAACTGAAATTTTTGCCGTTGCACGATGGTACGTTGATGGTACGGCGATTGGCGCGTACCCAGCGCATCATCGATTTCAAGCACACGCGCTTTTACGGCTGCCTGATGCACGCGCTTGGACTGTCTGCGGCTGGTTACCACCGCGCTATTCTCCCACAGTGCTGTCGCAACGCTGTCTCTGCCATGATCAAGCGCGTTTGCCAATAATTCAATTTCACTTAATTTCTGTACAGCAAATGCCAGCCACGACCGAATTTCCGCATCCAACTTCTGCTCGCTATCCAGATTGACCGGCACATGCAGTAATGAACATGAAGGCGCCAGCCAGAGACGATCCTGTAAGCGCGCATGGATAGGTTCCAGCCAATCCAGTGTTTTCGTCAAGTCGGTTTTCCAGATATTGCGTCCGTTGACGACACCCAAAGATAGAATTTTATGACTGGGCAACCAATCAATGACTTTGGCCACTTCGTCGTAAGCTGTGGTGGTATCCAGATGCAATCCACTCACCGGCAATTCACAGGCTAATTGCAGATTGTCCTGCAATTGTCCGAAGTAAGTCGTCAATAACAGATTGGGGGATGTGGCCTGCAACTGATAATACGCTTTTCTTAATGCATGCTTCCATTCCTGAGTCAGCTCCATGACCAATACCGGCTCATCGATCTGCACCCATTGAATGTCCGCATTCTTGAGCGCATGTAACAATTGCGCGTAGACACTCAGCAAATCATCCAGCAGCTCCAGCTTATCTGAGCCATCTTTGGATTTTCCCAACCATAGATAAGTAACCGGGCCGAGAATAACCGGCTTTATCTGATAATTCAGTTGCTTCGCTTGCTGAATTTGTTCCAGCAAATGACCGGCATGTAATGAGAATCGCGTATTCTTATCAAATTCCGGCACAATGTAATGATAGTTGGTATCAAACCACTTCGTCATTTCACCGGCGTTAACACAGGAACAAGCTGCATTGTCACTGACAGAACGCCCCCTTGCCGCACGGAAATAGCTGTCTATTTCATTGCCGGGTAAGGTACCGAAACGCGACGGAATATTACCCAACATAAAACTGGTATCCAGCACATGATCGTATAACGAGAAATCGCCTGCCGGAATCCAATCGAGCGCGGCTTGGTCTTGCCAATGCTGCGCTCGCAGCGCTGCTGCCATTTCTAATAAAGCTTGTTCAGAAAGCGCGCCTTTCCAGTATTTTTCTAAAGCGAATTTTAATTCCCGATTGCTACCGATCCTTGGAAACCCAAGATTATGTGTTGTTACCATGATTCCATCACCACTCAACGATTAATAATAGTCCGGCTATTGTACGAATAATGAGTAATGAATAATAATGATAAGTTTTGACATTCCAATAAGGATTTCTCATAGATGATTGAGCACAGTCACCTTAGAATCATTCAGGCGCTGCATGCCAATGGCACACTGACCGAAGCTGCCAATGCGCTATGCCTAAGCCAACCTGCTTTATCGCATCAAATCAGTTATCTGGAAAAGAAGTTAGGGATAACACTATGGGAACGTGAGGGCCGCAGTTTGCGTCTGACCCAGGCGGGTACATTACTATTGGAAGTAGCCAATCAGGTTCTGCCAGTTTTGTCGCAGGCGGAAAAAACGCTTGCAGCCTATAGCGAAGGCCGGCAAGGGATTTTACGCATTGGCGTTGAATGCTATCCCTGTTTTGAATGGCTCACCGGAATGATCGGACAATTCATGCAGCAACTGCCCGATATCGATATCGACATTGTGCAAAAATTCCAATTCTCAGGCCTGGAAGGATTACTCAATCATCATATCGATGTGTTGATCACGCCCGATCTGGTGAAAAAAGCACATATCGATTATGAAATTCTGGCGGAATACCAGCTGGTATTGCTCGCATCTGCCGACCATCCGCTGGCAGACATTAAACAACTTACACCAGAACATTTGAGTCAGGAAACTTTGTTGACTTTTCCTGTGCCGCTGGAAAGATTGGATATTCTGACGCATTTCTTAACACCAGCGCACTTAGCTCCGGAAAAAATCAAAAAAATTGAATCGCTCGAAATCATGCTACAAATGACCGCACTCAAACGTGGCGTTTGCGTACTACCGGAATGGCTCGCCGATATTAAAAACAAAGACCTGAGACTCAAAAGAATCCGGATTGGCAAAAAAGGATTATTTCAGAAATTGTATCTGGCACTGCGAAAGCCTGACAAAACCGCTCCCTATATCCAGCAATTTATCGTGGTTGGGCAAAAGACTGCTAAAAATTCAGCACCATAAATTCATAATATTTTAGATAATCAACTACTAAGCCGTCTAGCATGTTCCATTAATCGCTGATATCGATGATCTCTCTCCAGTTCAGGCAATGCCTGAGAAATTTCTTTTAAGCATTGCTCCAGCTCTCGTGATATCCATGGTTGACTATCGATTATCGCACCCAGTAGCCGTAGTGCCTCGTCTGGAAACCGACCGCACAAGCCGGATTCATTAAGCCGCTGCAAGATGTAGTGCGGGTGCTCAATGGGACACAACCAGTTCCACACGGCCGTCAAGGCTGAAGGAAATTCCGCTCCTGCAGCAATGCTCAATCGGGACAGGGACTCAGCGATGCCATTGGTCGCAAGATCGCGCGACTTGGGCCAGATCTGGTGCCAGAGCGGTTGAACGCGACTTCCCCAGTAGTTTTCTCGCTGCTCCCCGGCACCCTCAAGCGCTTGCGATAGCGCCTGCGCTGCCTCGTGCAATCCTTTTTGAGGTAATGCACCAATGGCCGTCTGGAAATCCCGTGCCGAATATCCTTCTACCGGATCCAATGCCGCATAGATTAGGAATGTCGCGAATTGACCGCTGTGTTCGCTCAACTCGGCGTAGTGCTGAGCGGTTTCAAGGAATTGGGTCTTGAATGCGATCAATAGTGGACGGTACAGGCGCGGAGACCAAAGGAAGCCTTCCCATGCCGCTCTCGCCTCGGCTGGATGAGTAGTCCAATCGAATAATGGCAACAAGTGTGTCTCCGTCCAGGGCCGGTCAACGCGAAACAATGCAATTAGTCGTGATGCCAGCAGCACCCTGCCGTGGCGGAATTGCTCAACAGTCGGATCGCAAAGATCAGTAAAGAACGGTTCAATGTTCGTCGGCAATTTGTCGTTGTCATTTGGCTCACGCTTGAACCATAGATTCAGCAGCACCTGCGTGACGTTACCAACCGAGTGATTAATGGCCTCTGAAACAGGCTCGTTTATTGGTTCTCCGTCGCGAAGGATTCCAGTGCCATACTTCAACGGCAACTTCAGAACTCTTCGGCACAAATCCAACAAGATTGTTTCGTGCCGATCAATACACTTTGACACCGCTTGCAGCCACCAAGTTAGGCTCTGCACAATTTCCTGAAGCTCTCCCTCAGGCATCTTTTGCATCACTGGTGCGAAACATCGCCAAGTCTTCCTAGCGCGCCCACCTTCCGACCAAGCATAGAGTGCACTACTCCATCGAGCGCGAGGCCATACCCCCTCGTTGGCGAGATCGGCCAGCGCATAACCAGCATTCGCAGGGTGCTTCTGGCAGGTCTCGTGCCACGTATCTTCGTAGTATTCGCGCTCTGACGATGGTTCCTTGAGCCACTGAACGAGATCTTGCCGTTTGCAGGGTGCGATATCGACATCGCGACTAGCTTCGTAGCCTGGATCTCCGGTGCCACTCATCCAGTGCGAAAACTCGTTGCGCTCATTTGTACGCTCGATTCTCCAGTCAGAGCGACCGGGCGGCACTTGCCGAAGCTTCGAACGGGCAATCGGGCTGAGGAACGCATCTTCATGGGTAAGTTTTGCCAAGAGTAGCCACACAGTATGGAGTACATGACGAACCCACCAGTCCGGTTCGGTGTCATCCCTGCACATGGTCTTTGGCGGGCCAGCGAGAATCACCGCTTCCAGTTTGGCTCTAGCTTCCGGCGAGAGATTTGCTGCTTGCAACACCAGTAAACGCATCGTTTCCCGTTGTGTATCCACAGACCACAACCACCAAGCATCATCGGCCACAAGCCATTCGACCCATTGATCGGAAGCAATGCAACCGTCGTGACTGGCGGCGAACAGGGCCAATCGCTTGAAGGTCGGATACGGTAAATTGAACCAATTCAACGCAATCTGCCTGGCGCGCTCCGAATCACTTTCACGTGTTGCCAACCACGAATCGCGCAGCAATTCGATCAATGTCACCCAATCGCGAAAACCTCGATTCTGCCAATGCGGGCTGATCGACGGCAAATCCCAATACGAGCGGTCGCTATGGTCATCAGCACCACCCAACTCGTGCAGCAAATCCAATGCGTCACGCAGCAGTTGTTGGAAATCATCCATTAGTATCGGCAAGGCTGTGCACCAGCGTTCATCAGTAAGATTTTGAAGAAATAAATGCGCGTGGTCAGCGGCTAGCACCAGTTCCCAGTCTACCAACTGTTTGACGCGCTCAGTCGCATCGGTCTCTTCATTGCCCAATCCCCAGCGGAACGGTTTCTTTAACGCAACTTTGGGTGCCAGCAATTCACGCAATTCTAGCCGCAAAGTGGTCGTCAATCCATCACGCTTCAATCTATCTTCCCAGCGATAGAGGTCGAAATCGCGCCGCGGCGATTTCACCCGACCCGTCAGCATTAAACGCCATAGTGTGCGCATCGGTGAACTTGGAATAGCGTTCGGGGCGTTGATGCGAATTTCCTCCAATTCGGTTGCCTTTTCTTCACGCTCCAGGCGTGCGAAGCGGTCCAGCTCATGTTCGATTAGCCATAACCAGCGGTCGTGTAACTGGCCGCCCCGTTGTGCCAACCAAATGATCAATGCCGGGTCATTGAGATGTCGCAACAGCCAACGGGCCAACTGGAACATCACGCCATCCCACTGACTGTTTTCCGTTCCACCGGAACCCAGAACCATCCACGGTGTGCGGCTGTAAGGCGCAGGGCGGCGAACCAGACTGAAACGCAGCTTATCATCCTCACCCGCGCAAGGCGGAACACCGAAACGGCTCAGGTCGCTATACCGATAGCGATCTTCAGAGAAAACCTCGAGCCATTCGAGCGGAGGCACCGGATTAAAATCAGCAAAGCATTTAGCGGGCAATCCAGATTCATGTGACAGCGCCCAGAGCATTCGGCCCACGAAATCATCCTGCCGCGTACTGGCTGAGGGGTGCGCCAAAGCGTAATCCATCACGATGCGCTCTTTTCCGAGAATACCGTCACGGTAAGTTTCAGCCCAGATCTTTAAGGTACCATGCAGTGCTAAATGATCGTAGTTACCCGACGGTACTTCGTAGAGAATGGGTGTAACACCCTTGGCTTTCCACTCGTTGGTCCTACTGCTTTCCTGTCCAGGCTCGTAGTCTCCAAGTGCGTAAGCCTGTGGGGTAACTTCACCCAACATCCGGTCGGCGGCCAGAGCGTCCATCATATAGCGTAACACCGGGTCGTTGATGCTGTAACCTATGAAGCAGACCACATAGTTGCGAAACAGCTCGCTGACGAAGCGTGCCGCCCAGCGTTCGATCAAGTAGGCCAGACCAAAGTCGCCACTGGTGAGTACCAAGCGTTGCAGCGCACTATCGTCTGGCTTTTTGGGCAACAAACCATGTAAATACACCAGTCCGTTCCAGCGGCTGTTCTTCGGAATCGGCAGCATCGGCGCTGCATAGGCAGTGAACGATCTCTTGGTTCGCCTGGCCACCTGCTCGAAAACGCGATCGAAATTTGTTGTCACCAATTGCAGTGCACCCGCACGATTGCGTGCCAGTTGCAGCAATGCAACATGCGTATCGGTTGCCCCTTGGCGACGAAGCTTGGGTTGCAGCGCCTTTGCCAACGCCTTGCGCATTTCCAATCCCTGCCGCTGCCCGGGCAAGCGTTCTTCCAGTAAATTCAGCACAGCGTCAAACTGTTTCTTTTTGTAAGTTTCCTGTTCGATTAAGTTGGGAGTCGTACCGACAAAGCAATAGATTTTGTCCACCAGCCCCCTGAAATCAGGCAATCCAGCCGGATATGAAATCCCTGCACCGCAGAAGAACACTACACGACCTTCCTCGTGTGCTTGCAATAGCGCTTCGGGAATATCCGGGCCGTTGGTTACAAATTGCATGCTAATATCTGCATTATTGAGAACTGTCCTTCCGTTAATAAAGACAATATGATATTGAATTTATATGTATTATTTTTGCATATCCATTTAGTATAGCACTCAGCGATAATTTCTTTTTCAACAGTAAATTCCAAACACTAGAAATTTAAACGCAAGATATGAAGTTTTCACTTCAGTCTCTCATGTTAATAGAACTACTTTTTTGGCGAAGTTATATATTTTGGTGCATTACCCAATGTACGAATAGAGCTTCAACACGGAACCATCAAAACGATGATGTCTGAGTTTCGCGCCGCGTTTACCTCTGCAATATCTTCATAACGTTACAGAATATCCAGTTAAACTATCGCCCTTTCTAAATTCAAATAATCTTATGGACGAGCAATCAAGCCTGTTAGCATTATTTACCAGTAGCTTCCTGGCTGCCACATTGCTTCCTGGCGGATCTGAAGCTGTGCTCGTGGGTGTTTTGCTGACATACCCTGAACTTCACTGGCAAGCGCTTATTTGGGCAACGATAGGCAATACATTGGGCGGCATGAGTTCGTATTTGATCGGCCGATTCTTGCCGGATGAAAAAACTCTGTTGAAAAAATCGAATGGGAATTCACGCGGTCTGGAGTGGGTACGTCGGCATGGCACCCCGATATTGCTGCTGTCTTGGGCACCACTCATTGGTGATTTATTATGTGTTGCTGCGGGATGGTTGCGCACCAATTGGTTATGGGCGTTATTTTTTATTGCGATCGGCAAATTTGCGCGCTATTGGGTGATTGCTACCGCCATGAATTGAAAATCATACGGCTCAGTTTACTCACATTGATGAATAAACTGAGCCGCCATTAACAGCCTGAAAAACTATCTGCATTGCCGCTACGGTGTTAAAAACAGGCTCAAAATGCTCATTTATTACAAATAAACTGCGCTTTCTCGCCTGTTTTTGCCTGGTATCGGCTGCCTCGAAAACGTTTTTCAGCCTGTTAAATTATGTAATCGAAATCAGTTTTCAAATAATTTCTGCAGTTCCCCGCTCTGGTACATTTCAGTAACAATATCCGAGCCACCGATAAATTCACCGTTGACATATAGCTGAGGAATCGTTGGCCAGTTTGAATAATCCTTAATGCCTTGCCTGATTTCCGGATCTGCCAGTACATCAACCGCATAAATACTATCAACACCACACGCTTTAAGAATATTCACCGCATTTGCAGAAAATCCACACTGAGGCTGCTCCAATGAGCCTTTCATATAGAGAACTACTGGATGGGTGGTAATTTGTTGTGCGATTAAATCTTCAACATTCATAGTGCTCATTTCTCCAAGAGGTTATTCCTAAAAAGTTTTTTGTATTTGTACAAAAACAGTGTCATTAAATTCCATGCCCAAAACACATTGTCCGCCTATGTTGAAGCATCCATCTGACCGCCACTTACGCGCATTATGCCAGCCAAATCCGGATAGGAACAAATATTACTAAAATCCATATTCTGTAACAATTGCCTGCATTCATCGGCCTGATTATAACCGTGTTCCAGCAATAACCATCCGCTGTCCACAAGATACTTAGGTGCAACTTCGATAATATGTCGGATACACGCCACACCATTGCTACCTGCAGCTAAAGCAATCTGTGGTTCAAAACGCAGGTCACCTTGCCGCAGGTGAGGATCATTTTCTGCCACATACGGCGGATTCGATACAATCAGATCAAATTTCTGCGCCGAAAGTTCATCAAACCAGCTTCCCATGACCCAGCTAAGATTGTCCACTTGCAAATTTTTGGCATTCCACCGAGAAACAGCGAGCGCATCCGCCGATACATCAACTGCAATGACTTGCGCCTGAGGGCGATGCTTGGCCAGGGTAATCGCAATCGCACCGCTTCCCGTTCCCAAATCGAGCACTTTGAGAGGTTGGTCAACAGGTATCCGCTCCAATGCCAATTCAACCAGCAATTCAGTTTCAGGACGGGGAATTAAAACCGCTTCGGTAACCTTAAAAGTCAGGTCGTAAAATACACGTTCCCCTGTCAAATAGGCAACCGGTATACCATTAATCCGCCGCTTAACCAAGCGAAAAAAATCTTCAATCTGCTGTGGCACCAGCACTTGGTCCGGATAAGTCAGTAAAAAAGCATGGTCGACATTTAATACATGCTGTAACAACATGCGCGCATCTATTCTATCGATAGCGCGATAAGCTTCTGTTAATGCTTGTGTAATGGTAACGGCAACGAGTTGCATATCAATCATGCACTGTCACATCATCAACGTCATGTGAATTATTCTTGTACTGAAGCTGCCAGCAGTTCCGCCTGATGCTCAGCCACCAGCGCCGAGCACAACTCATCAATATCACCATCCATGATCTGATCCATTTTATAAAGTGTCAGATTGATGCGGTGATCCGTCACGCGCCCTTGAGGAAAATTATACGTGCGGATTCGCTCCGACCGTTCGCCGGTGCCTACGAGTAATTTTCTAGTCGCCGCTTGCTCTGCATGATGCGCGCGCATCTGTTTGTCGTGGATACGCGCCGCCAGTACGCTCAGCGCCTGTGCCTTGTTTTTATGTTGTGAGCGTCCATCCTGACATTCCACCACGATACCGGTTGGCAGATGGGTTACGCGTACTGCCGAATCAGTTTTGTTGATATGCTGACCGCCCGCGCCGGAAGCGCGAAATGTATCGATACGCAACTCAGAGGGATTCAGTATCACTTCGCTGACTTCATCCGCTTCGGGCATAACAGCCACGGTACAGGTTGATGTATGCACCCGCCCTTGCGTTTCAGTGACCGGCACACGTTGAACACGATGACCGCCCGATTCAAATTTAAGCCGGGAATAGGCGCCTTGGCCTATAATTTTAGCGATGATCTCCTTATAACCGCCAATATCGGACAAACTTTGTGAAATGATTTCAACCTGCCAGCCTCGCCTCTCCGCATAGCGCGAATACATCCGAAACAGATTACCCGCGAATAAGGCAGATTCATCCCCTCCGGTTCCCGCACGAATTTCCAGAAAAATATTGCGCTCATCATTAGGATCTTTCGGGAGTAACTGTTTTTGTATTTCTGATGCAATTCTTACCAGTTTTTCTTTGCCAGACTGTATCTCGGTTTCGGCAAAAGCGCGCATTTCCAGATCAGCATGCATTTCCCGTGCAGTCTGCATATCCTGTTCGCTTTGCTGATAGGCGCGATAGAGTTCAACAATGGGAACGATCTCAGCGTGCTCACGTGTGAGCTTGCGATAATTATCGAGGTCTGCGGTCGCAGTTTGGCTGCTCAGTAATTGATTTAATTCTTCCAAACGCACACTCAAACGAGTGAGCCGCTCCGTGATATTTTTGTTCATTGCGGGCGATGCAATTGGTACAGTCGATTGATCAGCTCGACTAATTCCTCACGTTCATCCGCCGCTGCGTGATTCAATGCACTCGAAGGCACATGCAAGAATTTATTGGTCAGACTATTACTCATTGCTTCAATAACTTTTTTCGGATCTTCGCCCTTCTCCAGCAGTTTGTGTGCACGGGCTAGTTCGTGCCGGCGATAGCGTTCGCCCTGATCACGTAATGCACGGATGGTTGGAACCATCTCCCGCGTTGACATCCAACGCATGAAATCCACCACGTTTGAATCAATGATCGTTTCAGCTTGGGCGACTGCATTCTGACGCGAATCCAATCCTTCTTTCACGATGTCAGATAAATCATCAACATAGTAGAGAAACACATCATCCAGCTCCGCCACTTCAGATTCAACATCGCGCGGCACGGCCAAATCGACAATGAATAGTGGGCGATGCTTACGGATCTTGATGGCACGCTCTACCATGCCTTTACCCAGAATCGGTAACGGACTTGCCGTACAAGTCACAATGATATCGTGTAATGCCAACTGTTCCGGCAAATCACTCAGTGTAATGGCTTGTGCATTGAAGCGATTGGCCAAGGCTTCCGCACGCTCCGTGGTACGGTTCGCCACGGTAATTTTCTTTGGATTACGGGCGGCAAAGTGATTGGCGCATAACTCAATCATTTCCCCTGCCCCGATAAACAGCACACGCTGCTCGCCAATATCGCCAAAAATCCGCTCGGCCAAGCGTGCAGCGGCGGCGGCCATTGACACCGAATTAGCACCGATCTCGGTTGAGGTACGCACTTCCTTGGCCACGTAAAATGTGCGTTGAAACAGCTTGTGCAGCAACAAACCCAGCGTACCGGCATGTTCTGCAGATTTCACGGCGCTTTTTAGCTGCCCCAGTATTTGCGGTTCGCCCAGCACCATGGAATCCAATCCGCTGGCAACCCGGAATGCATGCTTCACGGCTTTCTCACGCGGTAATTTGTATAAATAAGGATCCAGTTCACGCGTCGGCAGATGGTGAAAATCTGCCAGCCACATCATGGCGTCTTCGGGCTTATCAGTACAGCAGTACACTTCCGTGCGATTACAAGTGGACACGATCGCAGCTTCTTTGATGGGGTTGCGTCCAACCAGATCATGCAATGCGTGTTCCATTGTATTTTCAGGAAAAGTAATCTGCTCACGCACGTCCAGCGGCGCAGTATTATGGTTGATACCAAAGGCAAATAACTGCATGGAGGATAATATTAGTCAAATTAATCAATTGGTAAAAATAGCCTGTTATTATAGTATTAGCGACTGTTAAATACCATCAATGAAAATAATTTATTTTTCCTATATTTATACTGGGTTGGTATAGGAGATCATCCTATTAATGCCATGGCGTAATCGGAATAATTGAAATGCTGTTTTTAGGCGATCCTTCAATAACCCTGTCGCTATACGCCAAATACACCAGCACATTTCTCTTGGCATCATAAAATCGCACCACCTGCAGTGATTTGAACAGCAGTGATGTGCTTTTCTTAAAAACTTCATTACCATCTTCTTTGCCGTTCTTCACATTTTCCGGTAGTGAAATGGCACCAATCTGACGACAAGCAATGGAAGCATCCGAAGTATCTTCAGCCACACCCACCATTCCTTTAACACCGCCTGTTTTTGCCCGACTTAAATAGCATGTCGCCCCTGGAATTTCAGGGTCGTCAAATGCTTCAACGACAATTTTATCATTCGCTCCCAATACCTTAAACACCGTTGAAACACTACCGATTTCCTCTGCCAACAGTATGCCGGGCGAGGATAAAATTAACGCCAATACAAAATAAATCAATCCGCTCTGTTTGTTAATTCTTGTTTGAAACTTCATCGTTTTCTCCCACTATTCATTACTAAAGTTGCTCATTTTCCATCAATCCGACAGTGCTGTGTAATATTTTTACTTGGAAGTATATTAGGCTTTAATCTCAACATGAGTTCCGACTCTTACCAAATCGAACAGTTCCAACAAATTGTTATTGTGCATACGGATGCATCCGATTGAACCCGGCTTACCCATTTCCGCACTGTCCGGGCTGCCATGAATATAAATGTAGCGGCGCATCGTGTCGACCGAGCCCAATCGATTAAAGCCTCGCTCGCAACCCGACAACCATAAAATGCGCGTCAAAATCCAATCCCTTTTCGGATATTGCTGACCTAGCTGCGGACTATAAATTTCACCGGTTGGTCGCCGCTTGATAAAAACGGTATTCACTGCCTGTCCAGCGCCAATCTTGGCACGAATGATGTGCTTTCCCAACGGCGTACAAAAACTCCCTTTTTCCTGACCAGTGCCTTTTTTTGCCGATGAAATCAAATATCGTTTGATGATTTCTCCTTGCTCATTCAATACATCAAGCTGTTGGGTAGCAATGCTAATGGTTATTTTCATCATCACCTTATCCGGCTATTTTGCGTCTTTGCACAAAAAACTGTTTTAATAGCGCGCTTGCCTCACATGCCATGACGCCTGCGGTTACTTGTACATGATGGTTAAGCCGCGCCTCTGACGGCAGATCAATGACGCTACCGCAAGCGCCGGTTTTCGGATCCGTCGCGGCATACACCAGACGCTGGATACGCGCATGAAACATAGCGCCAATGCACATGGCACAAGGCTCCAATGTCACATAGAGCGTACACCCCAGCAACCGGTAATTCGCCAGACGACTGCCGGCATCGCGTATCGCCATCACCTCGGCATGCGCGGTAGGATCGGTAGTAGTAATCGAGCAATTATATCCCCGCCCGACAATAATTCCATTCTGCACAATCACGGCGCCCACCGGCACTTCACCGTTATCTTGCGCCTGACGCGCCAACTCTAACGCGATGCGCATAAAGTTGCCATCGTCATCCGCGTTCACTTTCGATCGGGTCTCGTTCAAAATAATAGACTAAAAAGAATTCATCAAATATCCGGAGATACTTTCATCACCGGATTTTTATGCTACATTGCTGCGAATCGGTCATCAGGCATCTTTGCAAACCGCCATTCTTAACCATTTTTAGCAGGCTGTTAATATTAACACTCTATTTCTTTCAATCTTCTAATGACCACTCAAGACTCGCCTCAACTGCTCACTATCCGGGATTTCTTACGCTTCGCTGTCAGCCGGTTCAATCAAGCCGGCCTGCATTTTGGCCATGGTTCATCGAATGCTTATGATGAAGCTGCGTATCTTATTCTGAAAACCCTCCACTTACCACTGGATCAATTGGAGCCATTCCTGGATGCGCGCTTGATTGATAGCGAACGTGGCCAGGTATTGGACATCATCGACCGCCGCGCCAAGGACAAAATACCTGCGGCTTATCTTACCCATGAGGCGTGGCTGGGAGATTACAGTTTCTATGTGGATGAACGCGTGATCATACCCCGCTCCTTCATTGCCGAATTGCTGCAAACACAACTTGCACCCTGGATCACCGAACCGGATTACATCACTACGGCGCTGGATCTATGTACCGGATCGGGTTGTCTGGCCATCCTGATGGCGCACGCTTTTGAGAACGCACAGATGGATGCCGTCGATATTTCCGCTCAGGCGCTGGCCGTGGCGCATAAGAATGTACAAGATTACGGGCTGAAAGAGAGGATTGACCTGATCGAATCCGATCTGTTCTCAGCCTTGCAAGGAAAGCACTACGATCTGATCATCAGCAATCCGCCGTATGTCAATGCCGAATCCATGGAACGATTGCCGCAGGAGTACCAGCATGAACCGCAGAACGCACTGGCCAGCGGCGCGGATGGACTGGATGCCACCCGCCAAATCCTGCAGCAAGCTGCTCGGCACTTAACCGACGATGGCATCCTGGTGGTTGAGATTGGCCATAACCGGGCAGCGTTAGAGCGAGCCTACCCCAAATTACCGTTTACCTGGCTGGAAACCAGCGCCGGAGATGAATTTGTTTTTCTATTGCAGCGCGAGCAGTTACCGCACGATGAATAGGTCGTTAACTGAAACCTTCCACATAATCACTAGCTCACCTTCTAAGCACGGCGGTTGTCAATGCTGTACCCTCCTGCCCCGTAAACAGCCAACAACATAAGCCCGCCGGTTATCGCAATATTTTTCATGAACAGGATGACTTGCATCTGATCCGAGAAATTATTGTGAAAAATTGCCGCTGCAACGAGCGTGAATATGGCCAATGCGATCGCTGCCAGCTTCGCTTGCCATCCAACGATGATTGCCATGCCGCCGCCTACTTCCACCAGTATGACCAGCGGCAATAACATACCCGGTAGCCCCACCGATTCCATGTAACCTTGCGTGCCTTCATAACCGCCTATCTTTTGCAATCCGGCGATTAGAAAAATGTGACCGAGCATGATTCGTGCGATGAGTTGCGTTATTTTTTCCATTAAAATCTCCTGATTAATTGATGTTTTGTTATTCGTCTTTCAGTGATCACGCTTGACCCAGGCGCGATTGCGCACAAAATCATTGGATTGATAA
This sequence comes from Nitrosomonas sp., assembly GCF_024282095.1. GTDB lineage: Bacteria > Pseudomonadota > Gammaproteobacteria > Burkholderiales > Nitrosomonadaceae > Nitrosomonas. Next base: position 76,910 of record NZ_JAMWZS010000001.1, on the reverse strand, counting down.
TCGCGCACCGCCTGATCGATCTGCTCCCGGGTATTCATCACAAACGGGCCATAACGCACGATGGCTTCATCGATCGGCTTACCGCTCGCAACTACCATGCGCGCGCCGTCAGAGCCTGCGATGAAATCGAGCGTGTTATCTTCCGCATCCGGAATTACCAATGAGTGAGTCGATATACTTTCTCCATGATTCCTTCCCCCACCCTCAAACACATAAATAAAACTGCGGCTCCCGGCCGGAAATGTATGGTGAAACCGTTTGCCGGGTTTGACAGTCACATCGAGATAAATCACCTCGGTAAGATTATCCACGATGGGCGCTGTTGCATTGCCTATGCTGCCGATCAACACTTTCATCGAGTAATCAGACGTTTCTACCACTGGAAAAGCATCCGCAGAAAATTCCTGATATTCCGGATGATCCATTTTGTGCGCTGCGGGCAAATTGATCCACAATTGAAATCCGCGCATCAAGCCATTGTCCTGCTTCGGCATTTCGGAATGAATAATACCGCTCGCGGCCTTCATCCACTGCGCAGAACCAGGACCCAAATCGCCGCTGTTGCCCATGCTGTCCTGATGTTCCATATGACCATCGATCATATAGGTAAATGTGCTGAAGCCCCGATGCGGATGAGCCGGAAAACCCGCAATATAATCATTCGGATTATCGCTGCTGATATGATCCAATAACAAAAACGGATCATAATTACGCAATGTAGGCGAACCAATCGTGCGGTACACCGTGACACCGGCGCCTTCCGGTACCGCTATTGCGGGAATTAATCGTGACGAGTTAACGAATGCATCCATCATTTTCTCCTTTCCATAAAATTGTTATGTCGTAGCTGCTGGAAGTATTATCATTGTTGTGATAATAAGAATAAACAGCAGTTATGAGAAATAGTTGTTCTTGTATAAGCAACAATGGAGTCGCTAATGGATCGCTATGAAAACATGAATGCGTTTGTGCGCGTGGTTGAAGCCGGCAGCATCAGCGCCGCGGCGGATCGCATGAATATGGCAAAATCTGTCGTCAGCCGGCGCTTAAAAGAATTGGAAGAGCACCTCGGTGTTGAATTATTTCATCGCACCACCCGGCAAATGAATTTGACCGACAGCGGGCGCACCTTTTATCAACAATGCGTCCGTATCCTCGACGATATTCTCGAAGCCGAACATGCCACCTCACAATTTCATGGCGCATTAAAAGGCAGCCTGAAAGTAGCCGTGCCGCTCAGCTTTGGTCTGATGCATCTGGGTCCTGCCATCCACGAATTTTTACAAATTCATCCAGACGTTGAATTCGACCTGGATTTTAATGACCGCCAGGTCGATCTGCTGGCAGAAGGATTTGATTTGGCCATCCGCATCGCCAATCTGCCGGATTCCAGCCTGATTGCCCGCCGTCTTGCCCCCATCCAAGCCGTCATGTGCGCCAACCCGGCTTACCTCGAACGCATGGGCACGCCACAATCACCGCAAGAACTCAGCAACCATCGCTGCCTGGCGTATAACCTGATCAGTAACTTTGAAAACTGGGATTTGTACGATGCCAAAGAACAATTGGTCAGAACGAAAATTGTTCCCTATTTGAAAGCCAGCGATGGCCAATTCCTCCGCGATGCCGCCGTGGCTGGATTGGGTATCGTGTTGTTGCCAACATTTATCGTGTACCAGGAAATAGACAATGGCACATTGCAACCACTATTGACGGAATTTCACGCTGCACCACTGACAACCTATGCCATCTACCCGCAAACACGCCATCTCTCCCAGCGCGTCAGGGCATTTGTCGATTTTCTGGTGAAGCGGTTTGAAGGATCGCCTTATTGGGATTTGTGTTTACAAAACGTAAAGAATATCTGAAACAGTTCGTTGGGCTTTCTTCGTCAGCTCAATCTATGGGCTATAGCCTCAGCGTCGATCGTGTCTGCAAGACCAAGTTGTAGCCTATCGGCGAGAGCGCGAACCAGTTTGGCTACGCTGTCAGCAGAGTAGAGTTCTACGCCTTGATACTCCCGGGCCTGCGGAGGTGAGTCGGAGAAACGCAAGCCGCGAGCGAGGCATGGGAAGAACCCCAACTCGAGCGCATGTGCCGCCCCCATCTCGTAGTACATCCAGGGGCCGCGGATGCTCTCAGGCGTCAGTAGCGACAGTACCGCTTTCGAGTCTCGGAGATGCTTTACGATCCCTTCTGTCACCATGGCCTCGACCCGGTGATCTGGCCGTGACGTGCAGATGACTTCCACCGGACTAGAAAACGCCCTTTCAAGCCAATTCGCAAAGCTCAATGCGAGGTCAGCCTCATCGTGGGCGTGGCTCAGGAACAGCTTTGTGGCCATTGAGCGCTCTCCTTTTGCCCAACGTAATTATACGACATTCTTTGTCTTATAATTCCATAGCGATGTCGTATATTCTCTACCAGCATTTACTATCCTATTGTTATTGTTACTCAAAACTTAAAATAAGTAGACAACCTGTTAAACAAAAACGGCAATTCGCGAACTATAAAGTCAGTTTCAGGCACTATAATCCAAAAAATTAGGATTGCCAATGATCAATGTTGATTGATTCTAACAGCCAAGGAGTCTTTAAATAACTGTCATTTCGAGCATGGCGAGAAATCTATCGTGTTAATTCCAAAAGATTCCTCACTGTGTTCGGAATGACAAATGCGGGTAATCCAGAGATTCCCCAGGAGTCTGTCGGACTTAAGCAATCGTAGCAAGCCAAGTGGGAGGGTGAGTGCAGATTTTCTTGATTTTGAGGCGCATAGCTGGACTATGCAACGAGAAATCAAGAAAATATGAACCACTATCCCATTGACGCAGTAGATTAACCTTAAGTCCGACAGGCTCCTAGGTCATACATTGCTGCCATGACTATAACGACTTTGATTGACAGTTCAGTTAAATTATTCCAATACCCCACCCCCTGCATGATAAAATTCACCTTAATTTTTGATTGTTCATCAGGCTAACCTGAAATATCAACCCCAGCTTTATCATCCATGATACAACTCACCATTAATGGACAACCGCAGCAATTTGAAGCGCCGATCAACGTCTCGCAGCTGATCGACCATCTCGCATTGCACGGCAAACGCATCGCCATCGAACGCAATGGCGAGATCATCCCGCGCAGCCAATTCTCGCAACAAATTCTGAGTCATGGCGATCAGTTGGAAGTTGTTGTAGCAGTGGGCGGCGGTTAAATTCCACTTTCAGTAAATATACTTTGATACAAAAAAAGAATTTCATGGATAACTTAGTCATCGCCGGTAAAACCTATGCATCGCGTTTATTGGTCGGCACAGGCAAATACAAAGATTTCAACGAAACCCGTGCAGCCGTTGAAGCCAGTGGTGCTGAAATCATTACCGTCGCGATCCGGCGCACCAATATCGGGCAAAATGCTGATGAGCCGAATCTATTGGATGCTTTGCCGCCTTCGCAGTACACCTTATTACCCAATACCGCCGGTTGTTATACCGTAGAAGACGCGGTGCGCACCTTACGTCTGGCGCGTGAATTACTGGATGGTCACAGCTTGGTCAAACTGGAAGTGCTGGGCGATCCCAAAACACTTTACCCGAACATGGTGGAAACCCTCAAAGCTGCTGAAATCCTGATCAAGGAAGATTTTCAGGTGATGGTGTACACCTCGGACGATCCGATTATTGCCAAACAATTGGAAGACATGGGCTGCGTCGCCGTCATGCCGTTGGCTTCGTTGATTGGTTCCGGCATGGGCATTCTAAATCCATGGAATCTGCAGATCATCATCGACAATGCCAAAATCCCCGTGCTGGTTGATGCAGGCGTCGGTACGGCATCGGACGCCACCATTGCGATGGAATTGGGTTGCGACGGCGTATTGATGAATACCGCCATTGCCGCAGCAAAAAATCCTGTATTGATGGCATCAGCCATGCGCAAAGCGGTTGAAGCCGGACGCGAAGCCTATCTGGCCGGACGCATGGCGAAAAAATTATACAGCGCCAGCCCCAGTTCTCCAGTGGATGGCGTAATCGCCCGCTCAGATACGGTCACAGCCAAACCGGCAACCAACAAATCCGCCTGATCGTTTCATCCACCGCTGCCATCTTATTTATCCATGCAACAAACCATACGCAGTTTCGTTCTTCGTCAAGGGCGTATATCCAATGCGCAGCGTCGCGCCTGCGAAATATTGCTGCCGCAATATGGCATTCCATTCAGCCCAAGCCTGTTGGATCTTAATCAGGTTTTTGGCCGCGAAGCGCCTAAAATCCTGGAAATCGGCTTCGGCATGGGCGATAGCACCGCCACCATCGCCCAAACGCACCCTGACAATGACTATCTGGCGATTGAAGTCCATACACCGGGAGTCGGCAGTTTACTCAATCAGATCGAGAAACTTGCATTGACCAACCTGCGCATCATTCAACATGACGCCGTCGAAGTACTGCAACATATGCTGCCTGCCGAGTCTTTGAGCGGCATTCACATCTTTTTCCCCGATCCCTGGCCTAAAGCCCGGCACCACAAACGCCGCCTGATTCAACCTGCATTGGTTACCCGCTTGTGTGAACATTTAAAACCGGGCGGTTATATTCATGTGGCCACCGACTGGGAAGAATACGCCATACAAATTCTGCAAGTTCTGAGTCATGAATCCCGATTATCCAATACTGCCACTGACTATTCGCCACGACCGAAATACCGACCGCTGACCAAATTTGAACAAAGAGGGTTGAAGCTTGGACACGGCGTATGGGATTTACTCTTTTCAAAAAATTAACAGACCTGCTAAATGTAATCTCCAATCTCTCACGGTCCATGAGAACGGGTTCCATTAAAATTTTCCTGTGATACATTGAGGTTTTGGTTTTAATGATCACACGGACAGGTAATCAAGTTGGACGACAAATCTCCGCAAGACTTTGCCGCAATCCTGGAGCAGCTGTATCGCAACGAATTCAGGCGTGTGCTGGCGACACTCATACGCTTGCTGGGTGATTTCGATCAGGCTGAGGAAGCCCTGCATGACGCATTCAAGGCTGCGTTGGAGCAGTGGCCGCAACAAGGCATACCCGGTAATCCCCGCGCGTGGTTAGTGTCGGTCGGACGTTTCAAGGCCATCGATAAAATCCGGCGCGATGCCCGCTTTGATGCGCTCGGAGAAATTCCAGAAGATTACGAGGCCTTGACCGCAAACCCGGATGAAGCAAGTGATGAAAACCTGCAAGACGATCAATTGCGGTTGATTTTTACTTGCTGCCACCCGAGTTTGTCGCCGGAAGCGCAAATTGCCTTGACCTTGCGTGAAATTTGCGGCCTGACCACCGAAGAAATCGCGCGCGCGTTCCTGATAGCGCCCAAAACGGCCGCGCAGCGCATCGTACGCGCCAAAGCAAAAATCCGTGAGGCCCGCATACCCTATGAAGTCCCGCAGCCCGAGCAGCTTACCGAACGCCTGGACGCCGTTTTGCAAGTCATTTATTTGGTTTTCAATGAAGGTTACTCAGCCTCGTCCGGCACGGAATTAACGCGGCACGATCTCTCCGCCGAAGCGATCCGTCTCGGCCGGTTGTTAATGGAATTGCTGCCGGTGGAAGCGGAAATCCGCGGATTACTGGCACTCATGCTGCTGCAAGATTCGCGGCGTGCGGCACGCACCAGCGCGCAAGGCGATTTGATCCTGCTCGATGAGCAAGATCGCGCGCTGTGGCATCGTGATCAAATCGCTGAAGGCGTGATTTTGGTGAAGCAAGCGCTGAGCATGTCCGGCTTCGGTGCCTACACGCTGCAAGCGGCGATCGCAGCCGTCCACGCCGAGGCACCCAGCGCCGATGCCACGGATTGGCGGGAAATCGTCGCTTTGTATGATGTCTTGCTGCACATTTATCCGTCGCCGGTGGTCGCATTAAACCGCGCCGTTGCCATAGCGATGCGCGATGGACCTGACGCCGGATTAACGCAGATCGCAACACTCATCGCGCAAGGTCAGCTCAAGGATTATCATTGGATCTATGCTGCGCAGGCAGATTGTTATCGCAGGCTGGGTGAGACCGCACCGGCCATCAAGGCTTATCAGCAAGCACTACAGCTCGCACAACAAGAGCCCGAACGGCGTTTTCTGCAAAAAAGACTGGCTGAATTAAGAAATAAATAAATCCAGTGTCGATTTCAGGCCATCCCAATCGACTAATCAGATTTCTCATTCAATTCAAGGAACACGCCATGAAATATCTTTGCTTGATTTGCGCCGAAAAAGTAATGGAGCAAATGCCCAAAACCGAAGCAGACCGGCAATATGAAGAATACCGGGAGTTTACCGACAGCATTCGTGCAAGCGGGCATTTTGTCGACTGTAACCGGTTGCTGCCGCCATCGACCGCGATTACGATCCGGGTACGCAAAGGAAAAATTTCCAGCACGGACGGCCCGTTTGCGGAAACCAAAGAGCAGTTTGGCGGCTATTATGTCATTGAAGCACGCGATCTGAATGAAGCCATCCAGGTCGCAGCGAAAATACCCGGCGCATCGCGCGGCTGCGTGGAAATTCGGCCGGTCGCCAATGATCCGCAAACCTTGGATGTACTGGGTCTGGGTTGATATCACCCGCGTTCAAAAAATCATCTTATCAATCGGAGTCATCGATGAAATACCTATGTTTGGTTTATTGTGAAGAAAGCATGCTGGACGCCTTGCCGGATAGCGATTGTCTCACCTATGACGAAAGAATCCGCCAATCCGGGCATTGCCTGGCTTCAGAAGCGCTGCAACCGGTACATACCGCTACGACGGTCAGGGTGCGTAATGGCAAAGTCAACATCACCGATGGGCCGTTTGCCGAGACCAAAGAACAACTGGCGGGTTTTTATCTCATTGAAGCCCAACATCTGGACGAAGCCATCCAACTGGCTGCCCAAATTCCACCGGCGCAGGTCGGCAGCATCGAAGTCAGACCGATACGACCGATCCGGGAAATGGCGCAGCAAAGTAACTAGGAGTCTGTCGGACTTAAGGCCAATCTACTGCGCCAATGGGATAGTGGTTCATATTTCTTCTATTTTTCGTTGCATAGTCTCGCTATGCGCCTAAAAATCAAGAAAATCTGCACGCACTCTCCCACTTAGTTCGCTGCGATTGCTTAAGTCAGACAGACTCCTAGAAAATTTTTCTCTGATTGTCGATTTATCCGTTTCTTGTTCGACTAATGAATGAAATCTTACTGTCATACAAGATATCGATAATAAGATTGGGTTTATTTTCAATCCTCAAAGACTAAGGAAATAGCAACATGCGTTATATGATCATTGTTAAAGCCAATAAAGATTCCGAAGCCGGTGTCATGCCCAGTGAACAGCTCATCGCAGCAATGGCAAAATTCCATGAGGAATTGGCTGCCGCCGGCGCATTGCTGGACGCAACCGGTTTGCAAGCCAGTTCAAAAGGCTGGCGTATCCGGTACAGCGGCAATCAGCGCATTTTAGTCGATGGCCCGTTCACCGAAACAAAAGAGCTGATCGCCGGTTACACTTTGATTAAGGTGGCGTCGAAAGCCGAAGCCATTGAATGGAGTAAACGCTTTCCCAATCCTGTTGGTGAAGGCTGTGATGCTGAAATTGAAGTGCGGCAATTGTTTGAGCTGGATGATTTTGAGCCGGGTGATGCTGTTGAACGGTTTCGCGAATTGGATGCCGGCAAGCATGGCTAAGAATTCCTATCCATACATTTACTTATCCCATCATTCATTAAAGGAGAGTTTCTATGTCACAAGTAAAACCTGTTCCTGACGGTATGCATACCGTCACCCCGCACTTGATTTGTGCCGATGCCGCCAAGGCCATCGAATTTTACCAGCAGGCGTTCAACGCGACTGAAATGATGCGGCTTCCAGGCCCTAACGGCAAGCTTATGCACGCCTGTATCCGAATCGGCGATTCGCTGGTAATGCTGGTCGACGAGAATCCGCAATGGGGCTGTGTCGGACCGCTTGCATTAAAGGGCTCACCGGTGACGATTCATTTGCAGGTTGAAGATGTTGACGCGGTTTTTGCTCAGGCCGTCAAAGCCGGCGCAAAAGTCGCCATGTCCGTCGAGAATATGTTCTGGGGTGACCGCTACGGCAGAATCGAAGATCCATTCGGACACCAATGGTCGATTGCCACGCATGTTCGCGATGTCAGTGCTGACGAAATTCAGCAAGCGGCTAGCGCAGGTTGTGCTTGATTTAATTATTGCAGGTTTCAGTTCTTTTATAAGGAGAAAATAATGCGTTATCAAAATCTTATTCTTACACTTTCTTGTGCATTACTATTCACCTCCACTGTCATTGCAGATGACAAGCACGCACATAAGCCGATGGATATGCAGGAAATGATGGCAATTTACGAAAAACTGGCCACGCCTGGAGAACCTCACAAGCTATTGGCAAGCCTCGCAGGTAGCTGGACGACCAAGACTAAAGAATGGATGGCCCCCCAGAAACCACCTGTAGAGTCAACCGGTTCCTCTGATGGGAAAATATTATTAGACGGACGTTTCCTGCAACAGGAAAACAGCGGCAGCATGCACGGAAAGCCTTACGCAGGCGTTTGGACAATTGGGTATGACAATCTTCTCAAACAATATGTTTCGACATGGATCGCTACGATGGGTACGGGCATTTTTATGATGGATGGCACAGCCAGTGATGATGGCAAGACCATTACCTTCATCGGGCAACATGCTGAAGTAGGCGGAGGACACATGACGCATCGCGCCATCTGGAAGATTGTGGATAATAATACTCAGGAGTTTGTGATGTATGGCACTCATCATGGTGGCAAGGAAATGAAGATGCTGGAAACCACTTATACAAGGAAACAATGAGTTAGAGTGCTCGATTAGCCGCACTCAAACAAATAGGTGCGGTTTTAACATTTTTGGTGAGGTATAACATTATGCAAAAGATTACCCCTTGTTTATGGTTCGATCACCAAGCCGAAGAAGCGGCCAATTTTTACACGGAAATTTTTAACAACGCCAGCATCAAGAAGATTTCCCGGTATGGAAAAGCAGGTTTTGAGTTTCACGGTCAGCCGGAAGGTTCCGTCATGACGGTGGAATTTGAATTGAATGGGCAAACATTTACCGCGCTCAATGGTGGGCCGACGTTTAAATTCAACGAAGCCATATCGTTTCAGGTATTCTGCAAAACACAAGACGAAGTAGATTATTATTGGAACAGGCTTTCCGAAGGTGGTGACGAGCAAGCGCAGCAATGCGGCTGGTTGAAAGATAAATTCGGTGTTTCTTGGCAAATTGTCCCTGAGGTCTTAGGCGAATTACTCGGCAGTCCTGATTCTGAAAAATCCCAAAAAACGATGCAGGCCATGCTGCAAATGAAAAAAATCGATATTACTAAGCTATGAAACAGCAATGCTTGTCAGCGCCACACGCTTAGTTAAAAACAGATGCAAGTGCAATCCATATGTTGAGCCGCCGCTTTCAAATCTTGTTCAATGAATCACCCCGCCGCAAGCGGCGGGGAATTAAAAAAGTGCGTACAAAATACACAGCATTTAACGTACTGGCGTTGCTGTCGTCAGAACAAAAGTGCCGTTAGTGAAATTGAGCACCGCATCATAAGTTTGTGCCCCCTCTACCCCAGGTACGAGAACATTCGAGAGTGTGAGTGTGGAATTCTGGAACACAGGACCTGCACTCGCTCCGTTCGGAATTAACTGTGCTCTAATCTCACCAGCGCCAAAAAGAGTACTGTGCACGTTGTAATACGTCCGGCCCGCTATCAAGTCAGCTTCAACTGCAGAGACTTGCTCAGCTGTGAGTGTTATCGAACCTGATACATTGCCTGAGTTTGTCAGGGGCAAATCAGGAAGCGAAACAGCAATACCAGCCGAAGTACCCACTTCTGCAGGCCCATGAATATGATTATTACCTGCGGCGTGCGTTCGAGGTACGGCACCATCTACCAGTTTCCAGTTAATATTGTACGTTAACACCTTGGTATTGCTGTCGTAGAACGCTGTTATCCTGCCATACCCGTTCGAATTCGGAGCGGGTGCAGGGGTGGGCAAAGTGACCGCCTCTTGACTCGCTGTCAATGGCATTTCGATAAATGAAAAAACTTCGGCCATAGCGACCCCCGAAAAACTTAACCCAGCGATTGCAGTCGCCAATAAAGTAGTCTTTTTCATACTAAAACCCTCCATAAATAAATTGATATACCCTGTACTACCACCTTCAACTTATTCCAGCTTTAGCAGGCTGTTAATGCTCCGATACATATTCGTAAAATTCAAACTTAGTCTTGCAAGGACAGAGTAGCTCGTCTGTACATAAATGTATAAAGCATCCCATTCCTGTAAGTTATATTACATGATTCGTTATCTATCGTTGTGGAAAAATTCACCGGTAGTTTTAATCGTGTGATGGACAATAAACAACAGAAGATCTCCGGTATATCCGCTAAACTTACACACATCCAATCGTTCTAACAGGCCGTAGAAAAATGTTTTTGAGGCAGCCGAGCCAGGCAAAAACAGGCGACAAAGTGCAGCTTACGCGTAATTGATGAGCATTTTGAGCCTGTTTTTAACACCGTTGCGGCAACGCGGATAGTTTTTCAACAGCCTGTTAATACGGACGACTTCATTGTTCAATGGCAGGAAATTCAATGCGTACACTTTTTGTTTCGATCATATTCAGCCTGATATTCATCACCTCCAGTTTTGCACACCAGCACATCCGGCCCGGGTTATGGGAAATCACGACCAAATCAGATTTGCTGGCGTTGGTACCGCATATTCCCGCTGAACACATGCAACAATTGAATAACTTCGCCAATCGCTATGGCCTCAAATTGCCAAAAATCGACAATGGCGCAGCCACTTCACACCTATGTATCACGCCGGAAATGGCACAACAGGAAATCCCTACTTATTTTTATGAAAATCGTTCCGGCTGTACCGTGCAAAATGCCACGCGCACTGGCAACAGCTACAAAATGGATCTGGTATGCACAAACCAACATTTCCAGGGCACTGGATCCGCACACGGTACATTTGCCAGTCCCGAAAGCTTCTCTGGCAGCACCGAATTCGACAGCACCGTAAGCGGTAATCCGATCTTTGCAACGGCTGAAACTGTTGGCCGCTGGGTGGGTGAACGCTGTGTCGCAGTTAATCCATTGCAATAGCGACAACGCCATGCATTCGTCTCAAGAAGTTACTATATAATTTGACACGTTTTATTCGTCAGGTGATAGCACGTGTCAGCGAGCAGATGAAGCATGGAAAGCATAATAAAACTTTGTGGTATCGTGATGCTGATCAACCTAAGCACTGCGTCATGCTACGCATTCAATATCACCTATCAAGGCGGCCCCAGGATCAAGAGTGATGATGGCAATTTTGAGATAGGACTCAACGGCCGCGGACATTTCGATGGGCACGTATTGTACCCGGATCAGGCCGACCCCAATTATCCGCCATTCGGCAGTCAACTGCTAAGTGGCAATGATCGCGATGGATTTAATTGGCGCAGAACCTATGCGACGGTAACCGGGAAAATTCACAGCATCAATTTTAAGTTTGAAAACGACTTTGCCGTGAATGCCATCAGCCCATTCCCCCACAGCCTGCGCGAAGCCTGGGTATCCACCAAACTAGGCCCGGGTCAACTGACACTCGGACAATTCAAGCCCTATCGCGGCTTGGAAGAAATAACCAGTTCCAATGAAATTACTCTGATGGAACGCCCGTCGACTTCATCGACCGGAATCTATAGCGGACGGCAATTCTTAACCGGCATCGGTTATCGATCCATGGTCAGAGATAATCTTGGCGTAGGCATTCATGTCATGAGTCTTTCTCATTTTGGTTTGCCGGTTGAAGGCGTCACGTATGGCGGTCGCGCTGTTTGGCTGCCAATCGATAAAGAAGGCAACATTCTTCATCTTGGATTCTCTATCAGCAGAGACACCACCCATAAAGATTCATTGTCCGCCAGGATAGTCGACATTTATGGCGGACGTCAGGGCGTCACACAATCCTTGGGCGTCGCGGGAACAGGCTTGGGTGCACCGCATAGCAATAGTCAATCGACTTTTTCTGCGGAAGCCGCCTACGCTATCGGTCCGCTCACGCTGCAAGGAGAATATGCACTGTCGCGGTTGGATAATACGCATCAAGTCAGCGGCAACTTAAGGAATTCCACCATTCATGCATATTATGTGCAGGCAAGTTGGTTTGTAACAGGAGAACATGCCGTCTATAGAAAAGATCGCGGCGCTTTTGGCAAACCCCAACCCAGCGGTAAATGGGGTGCACTGGAATTTGCCGGGCGCTATGATCTTGCTGAAAATATCGATCAAAATCTCATTGCAAATCCCTGTGGAACGGGTACTTCAAAATGCCAGGTTCAGGTCATCACACTCGGTGTCAACTGGTACCCTTATCCGGGTGTCCGTTTTATGCTGAACTATTACCTGTCGCAAGCCCAGATGGGCCATACCGGCTTGGGCACACCAGGACGGAACGATAATCTGTCAGCAATTTCCGTTCGCACACAAATAAGCTTCTGATTAATAAAATACCACGGCTCTACCGTGAGACCTTCAAAGACTGGGTGCGGCAACAATCGCCACAACGTTCTCGCCCAACTACAAACTCATTCCAAAACGGTACAGAATAAGACGTAAGAATTTGCCAAGCGTGCTTGACAAAATTGTTAAAGCGCGCAAGATTTAATGGGAGTTGAGAATTTTCAATCGTCAATTGAATACACCCAAGCGAATGAATATGGTTTCTATCAACAAATGAACGCCTTGTACTAAAGGAGATTTGTTATGGGTACAAAAAGCACACCCCCTGGTTTTCGTCAGATTACCCGTCGAGATGGTATTTTTCAGGAGCAAGTACACGATACTTACAAAATTAAAGGCAAACTTCTGGAACCGACAATTTGTCCAGAGTGCAACGCAGTATTTCATCACGGACGGTGGCAGTGGTTGAAGGCACCCGCTGATGCACATCAACACAATTGCCCAGCTTGCCAACGCATTCTCGATCACAATCCGGCCGGGTTTTTGACCTTAGAGGGTGACTTTTTGTATGTTCATCACGATGAAATCATCAATCTGATACATAACATAGAGACAAAAGAAAAAACCGAACATCCATTGAAGCGAATCATGGCGATGGAAGAAGAAAATAACACAATGTTGATAACAACCACCGATATTCATCTTGCACGTGGTATCGGTGAAGCTATCCATGATGCCTATCAAGGCAATCTGGAATTTCATTATAATCCGGCAGAAAACCTGTTGCGCGCACATTGGTCACATTAGGCCATGAATTCAGCTGGTTTTTTGTACAAAAATAAAGGAGAAGATTATGACTGTCGGTGAAATTTGCAATCGTGAAGTAATCGTGATTCAACGGGATGCAACCGTTCTGGAAGCAGCCAAGCTGATGCGTCAGTATCATGTGGGCGCTGTCATCGTTGTCGACAAGCATAATGATCGTCAAATACCGGTAGGCATTGTGACTGACCGCGATCTTGTGGTGGAAGTTTTGGCGACGGAATTGGATGAAACCGTCATCACCGTCGGTGACATCATGACGCCGGAAGTATTCACAGTAAAAGAAAGCGCCTCAACGCATGATGCGATTGAGTTGATGCGCCGCAAGACCAGCCGGCGCTTACCGGTCGTGGATGAAACCGGTGAACTGGTCGGTATACTGACTCTCGATGATGCATTACAAATAGTATCCGAAGAACTGCTTGATCTCGCCAAATTGGTGAGGTATGAACAGAAAAAGGAAATACGGCATCGCCCATAATGGGGGTTAATTCCAGGCAACCGGGAAACTTCAGTGAGATGGGGTTTCCGGGTTCACTAAGCGGGCGCGCTAAATAATATCGAAGGGTTTCACTTGAATTTCTAGCTAAGCACTCAAATATTCCATAAGAATATTAAAACCAGCTGTTAAATTCCTGGAGGAAGAGTTGCTATGGAACAATCTGCCACAACCCAATTTGAGTTGCCTGCTGATGTCATCGCATTGGTACCCATGCGTAACGTTGTGCTTTTTCCTCATGTATTAATGCCTATCACGGTTGGTCGAGTCAAGTCGATCGCCACCATTGAGCATGCACTGCAATCCAAAACACCCATCGGCATTGTTTTGCAGAAGGATGCCACCGTCGACAATCCGGGATTTGACACATTGTGCAGCATCGGCACGATCGCCAATGTCGTGCGCCACATTGCATCGGAAGACGGCACGCATCATGCCGTATGCCAAGGGATGGAGCGTTTTCAGATTGAAGAGATCATCGAAGGCTATCCATTCATTGCCGCGCGGATAAAACGCATCAAGGAATCGACGCATATCGCAACGCAAACGGAAGCACTGACATTGCAGCTACGCGAGCGCGCGATCGAAATTCTGTCGTTATTGCCGGGCGTACCGGCAGAACTTGCGCACGCATTGCAAGCGACGCGCACACCATCACACTTGGCCGACATCACTGCCAGCCTGCTCGACACCGAAATCAGTGAAAAACAAATGCTGCTTGAAACCATTGATATCGAAGAACGGTTGCAGAAGGTGCTGCAGATTCTGACTCGCCGCATTGAAGTGTTAAGGCTATCGCAGGAAATCGGTGAACGCACCAAAGAACAAATGGAAGATCGCGAACGTAAGTATTTATTACGCGAACAGCTAAAAGCGATCCAAAAAGAGCTGGGTGAAGACGGTGAAGATGATCAGGAAATTGCGCAATTGGACCAAGCAATTACCGATGCCGGCATGCCCAGCGACATCGAAACACAAGCGCGTAAGGAATTACAACGGTTGCAGCGCATGCCGAGCGCTTCAAGCGAATACTCGATGCTGCATACTTATCTGGAATGGATGACCGAATTGCCATGGCGCTTGCCTGAAGAAACACCGATCGACCTGAATGCCGCGCGTCAAATCCTGGAAGCCGATCACTTTGGGCTGGAGCGCATCAAGCAGCGCATTATCGAGTTTCTCGCCGTACAAAAATTGAAACCCCAAGGCCGCGCACCTATTTTGTGTTTTGTCGGGCCGCCGGGCGTGGGCAAGACTTCATTGGGCCAAAGCATCGCGCGTGCCTTGCAGCGGCCATTTGTCCGCGTGTCATTAGGCGGCGTGCACGATGAAGCTGAAATGCGCGGCCATCGCCGCACCTATGTCGGCGCCATGCCGGGCAATATCGTGCAAAGTTTGCGCAAGGCTGGGGCGCGCAACTGCGTCATGATGCTCGATGAAATCGACAAAATGACCGCCAGCATACAGGGCGATCCGTCTGCTGCGCTGCTGGAAATTCTTGATCCGGAGCAGAATTCGACTTTCCGCGATAATTATCTGGGGGTGCCGTTTGACTTGAGCCGGGTGATTTTCATTGCCACCGCGAATGTCATCGACAACGTACCGCCACCGGTGCGAGATCGCATGGAAATTATTGATTTACCCGGCTATACGCAAGAGGAAAAACTGCAAATTGCGCTGCGGTATCTGGTACAGCGCCAGAGCGAAGCGAATGGTTTGCGTGAAGATCAGTGCACGCTGACACCCGCAGCACTGGTCAGTATTATTGCGGATTACACCCGGGAAGCCGGCGTTCGTCAGTTCGAACGGGAAATCGGCCGGGTAATGCGGCACGCGGCCTTGCGCATTGCGGAAGACGAACAGCAACAGGTGCATATTGATGAAGCAGCACTGGATACCATTTTAGGTGCGAAGAAATTTGAGCATGAGTTGGCGCTGCATACGGATTTACCCGGGGTCGCTACGGGTCTGGCCTGGACACCGGTGGGTGGCGACATTCTGTTTATTGAAGCCACGCGGGTCAACGGCTCCGGGCGACTGATTCTGACGGGACAACTGGGCGATGTCATGAAAGAAAGTGCACAAGCGGCACTTACCTTGATCAAGGCGCGCGCCAGCGATCTCAATATTCCGGTGTCGCTGTTTGATGGCATTGATGTGCACCTGCATGTTCCGGCAGGCGCCATTCCAAAAGATGGACCGAGCGCAGGTGTTGCGATGTTCATCGCACTCGCCTCGTTGTTCACCAATCGACCGGTGCGCCACGATGTTGCCATGACCGGAGAAATCAGTCTGCGCGGATTGGTATTGCCGGTAGGCGGTATCAAGGAAAAGATATTGGCGGCACAGCGCGCCGGACTGCAAACGGTTTTGCTGCCCGCGCGCAACCAAAAGGATCTGCGTGACGTACCCGAGGCAACGCGAACGGCCATGCAATTTATTTTATTGGAAACCGCGGATGATGCCATTCAAGCTGCATTAAACAGTGCCGGCACACAATCTTCAGTGCCGGCATTTAAGCTGGTGTAAGCGTCTGCAATGCAGCGGCAATTTGCCGCATTGTAATTTCACTTTTACCAAGCTACAGTGAATTATTGGAAGCAAGTCGATGCGCTTTTGTTATATTCTTGTCATATATCCTTGCTATCCTGGAACTATTACCGTACGTGAGGAGTGAATTCACATGAGACAGTCCGAAACTCAAATCAGCCTTGATGCCGGCAGCAGTCATTCCAGTAGTAGCAATGAAAAAAATAGCGCCTGGTTTTATGAAGCCGGCCAGCTCAGGCGTGCAAAAATGCATGCAGCGCACCTCATTGAATCATTGGATGGCAAAAAAATGTTACCCCCTTCCCTGCACCGCCTACTGGAAGCAAGCCTTATTCTGGAAACCACCAATACAAAAATTCTTGCTGCTTACCTACAGCAATCACCGGCCATTATTCGCAATGAATTTCAAAGGATTTGCGCCATTCTCGGACCTACCGAGGAACTTCAGAAGGCTTCTCATATAAAAACCCCATCCATTACTAAAGCGTTTGCTTGGTCAGAAAAATGATTGGCTCGCTCACCTTCTTCTTTTGATAAATCACATCAACCTGCGTTGCCGCTACGGTGTTAAAAACAGGCTCGAAATACTCATTTATCACGCGTAAGCTACGCCTTATCGCCTATTTTGCCTGGCATCGGCTGCCTCAGAAACGACTTCCAACAGCTTATTAAATTCGGCCACGGCACTTGAAGAATTCGCGCACTTGCATGAAACGCAAATGCGGAGGGGAACAACGACTATAACCAGAAGGCCGTAATCAGCGGATCCAGGGTTGATTCATAAGCCGGTGGCAGTGTGGCCTGCCCGATGTCAGGCGGTGTAAAACCAGCCATTGCAGTCACCAGATTCTCGACTTTGCTATCTTGCAGTGTCAGACCATCGGTCGTTCTGCATTGCTCGACATGATAAGCCGAACCCAAGTACCAATCCTTGATCACCAGTCTGTCAGCGGTACCAATCACACCGACCTCCAGGTTATTGCCGATATGTTGGAACCAGATTTGATTCGCGTTGATACCCGACAGAAATTGTGCCATGTCGGCGTTGCCCGCAGTAGTATCATTCTCGACTACGGTTTCACCACCGTAACCGCGCCCTAGGATGTAAATGTCATTACCCTTGCCGTGTCAAAGGCGTCATTTCCCGCACCACCGTTCAGAATTTCGCTTTTACTGGTAGTCATCCCCGTTCCCTGCCGTAAATAAATATCGTTATTTACATGATCTTCAAGACGATGACATGGGCTCTCATTGACTAATATCAAAGAATTCATCGGTGTTTTTGGTCAGTATAGCTATCGACCAATTTAAGACCAGTTAGCTAACAAGGAGAACGATCAAATGCGCAACAAAACACTTGGGATACATACTGAGAAATCTACGCTTGAAAACCAGCTCATTCCTATCAACGATAAACACCAGTCCCAGGACATGGCTACGTATTACCGTACTGATAAACATGATTCTAAAAGCAACAAGAGAAATGCTACTGAAGATTGGTTCGAAACCGAAGTAGATAATGAATTAGAAATGTTTGATATCGACACCAGTGATTTTCAGTTGCCGGAAGATGATTTCTAATAGAAAATCAAATAATTGACGCAATATTTCCTAGTAGTTAATAGCACGAGCTTCAATGCAGATAGTTTAAGAACCAATGGGCGGCAAGCTGCGCAGCCTGCTCCAGCGTACCCGGTTCTGCAAATAAATGTGTCGCTCCAGGCACAAGCACGAGTTTCTTCTCACATTTCACCAGCGCATGAGCTTGTTCGTTCAGCTCAATCACACCATGATCCTCGCTACCAACGACGAGCAATGTCGGCGCAATCACTTGACCTAGCGCAATTTCCCCCGCCAAATCAGGGCGCCCGCCGCGTGATACCACGGCGGCAACTGCGCCCCCCATCTTAGCGGCTGCCTGTAGTGCTGCGGCGGCACCGGTGCTGGCACCGAAGTAACCAACAGGTGAAATCTTTGTTTCAGGATTAGCCTGGAGCCAGGCAGTGGCAGCAAGCAAGCGATGCGTCAGCAGATCGATGTCGAAACGCATCGCATCATTCTGGTCTTCCGCACGTGTCAGCAGATCAAACAGCAACGTGCCGATACCCTGTTGCTGTAATACATTGGCAACAAAGGTGTTGCGGGGACTGAAACGGCTGCTGCCGCTACCGTGCGCGAACAGCACGACACCGGATGCAGCAGGCGGCAATACCAATTCACCAGCCAATTCAACGGCATCGACTGGGATTTTCACGGCTGTCATGCAACTGCTCCAACCCTGACCGGGATACGCTGCCTGCCGAATTGGCCGGCAAATTGTCCAAAACGGCCTGCAATCGTAGCATTACAATTGTCACAGCGACCATCCTGAGTCAAGCGATATTGCTTGATTTCATACCAGTCGCGCACAATCAGTTCCGTTGCGCATGCCGGGCAATACGTTGTATCGCCTGCCACATGATGGACATTGCCGGTATACACATACCGTAACCCGGCATCCAGTGCGATCTTGCGCGCCTGAATCAGCGTTTTAGCCGGTGTAGCCGGTTTATCGTTGAGTTTGTAATCCGGATGAAAAGCGCTGAAATGCAATGGCACATCGGTACCCAGTGCTTTGACGATCCACTCGCTCATCGCGCTGATTTCCTGGGCTGAGTCATTCAGATCCGGAATTAGTAACGTCGTCAACTCAAACCACACATTGGTTTCATGCTTAAGATACTGTAATGTCTCCAGCACAGGTTGCAGATGCGATCCGGTCTGCCTGACATAAAATTCATCGGTAAATGCTTTGAGATCAACGTTGGCGGCATCCATCTTGGCAAAAAAATCACGTCGCGGTTGCGCGTGAATATAACCCGCCGTTACAGCGACAGTTTTGATGTTCCTGGCATGACAGGCATCGGCCACATCCATTGCATACTCGGCGAAAATCACCGGATCGTTATAAGTAAACGCCACACTCTTGCAGCCATACCGTTCCGCACACTGCGCAATAGCTTCCGGACTGGCCTGATCAAGCAACCTGTCAAAGCTGCGTGATTTGGAAATATCCCAGTTCTGGCAAAATTTGCAGGCAAGATTACAGCCTGCCGTGCCAAACGACAAAACGCTGCTACCGGGATAAAAATGATTCAATGGCTTTTTTTCGATGGGGTCGATACAAAAACCGGACGAACGCCCGTATGTCGTCAGCACCATGGCGTCACCAACACGACCACGGACGAAACAGGCGCCACGCTGCCCTTCATGTAATTTGCAATCACGCGGACACAAATCACATTGAATCCGACCGTCATCCAACGCGTGCCAGTATTTGGCTGGGTGTTGTTCAACGCCACTAATCGGCTCATCCATGCGCATGCTCCTTGCAATAATCTGCTTCACGCCACTTGCTCACGGTATACCGGGATAACTGAATATCTTCAGCCCAGAAATCTTCAGCCAACCTGGCTTTCGACTTTAACCTGGCGAGAAATTGCTGCGGTTGCGGCAGACTTTCCCATACCTGAGGCAAAAAGGTACTGCGATAAGATCCATACTCAAACACCACGCCGTCAATATTCGGACGCAATTGTGCCAGCGCATCGGCTTCACTGCTGAAATCCATCGGTTGTAATTCAGAGAGTAGTGACACTTCCACGCTGACCGTATCTAACTCATCCGCCGCCAATGGCATAAAACGAGGATCGTACAGTGCTGCTGATACCGCATTATTGCTGACATCTTCAATCAACGGATCACAAGCCTGCAACGAACCGATGCAGCCGCGCAATTCATCCCATTGCGTCAGGGTGACAAACGTGGCTCCCGGCCGGGAAAGCCATGGCATATTCTCGTTCACTGCCGCAGGCGCACAAGATACGTGCAAAGCACGGGAAATAGCGGCGCGCGCAATGTGCAACAGTATTCTTCCTTGCTCATTTTTCTCAAGTGACATGTTTGTTCCCCCTATTCGTTAAATGCAATCGCTGCATAACCCACCACTTGATTCCGCGATCCCGCCGTATCCCCGGAGTTTCTCAAATCCAGCAAATGCGGCGTGAGATGATGTTTTTGAGCTGCCATGATCAGCCCATTGATGGGGATACTGCCGCACGCATGATCATGTTCAATAGGGTGCCGCAACTGCAGTATCGACTGAACCGTTTCACTGTCCACGCGCTGCGCTGTCGCATACGGTAAATAATGCGAAAGATCGGAACTGATCACAATCAGAGTTTCCTGCCCGCCCCACACGTAATTCAACACCTCAGCCACCTCTTCCGCCGCTGCCATGCCGACCGCCAATGGCAACAAGGTAAACTCGTCCAGTATGCTTTGCAAGAACGGCAATTGCACTTCCAGTGAATGCTCCAGCGCATGCACCTCTTTATTGACAGTCACTTGCGGCAAATATGCAATCGCATGCACCAAATCCACATCCAGCTTCACGCTGCCCAGCGGCGTATCAAACACATCCACGCCAGGCAAAGCTAAACCACGTACAGCAATACGATGTGCAGGCCCAAGCAACACCACGCGCTGAATGATCGCAGCGACAGCACTCAGATTCGCATACGCCGCCGCAGCCACAGCACCCGAATAGATATACCCGGCATGCGGAACGATCAATACCTTTGGTTTTAAATCATGCACGCTCGCTTCTGCAAGCAAGTGCTGCACATCCTGTTTAAGTTGCCATGCATCAGCGGGATAAAACAAGCCTGCCACCGCCGGTGAACGAATCGTTGTCATAATGTTTCCTCCCCCTTTGTATTATTCATGTAAATATAAGACACAAAATCAAGAAAAAAATTGCAGCGATATCATTGCTGTCAGCATAGAATATTTACATATAATTCAATATATTATTTCATACACCCAGCCCTATTCATCTGATGATAAAGGTATAAATAGACATTTCGGTATTTTTACATAACCGAAGTTTCTTGCATTGAAACGAACTGATGTTATCCTGAAAATGGATTTTGCTTTTATTCATAATGCTTCTTTATACTTATTCCAGCGATTGTCACCGTTGTCCCAGTTCCACGATTGATTGTTGTGATTGTTCTGGTTAAATTATTTTCTACAGTGAGTAACTTGGGAGGTAAAAAATGCACTTCTCTACCATTCAAGGCATCGATTGCTCATCACACAGAAGAAAAAGCGTAAAACTTATTTTTAACAAGGATCCTGCATATGAAAATCAATACCTCCCCAGCACCTGTGTGTAATGATCATCACCTGAATACAGTGAAACACAAGCATGCGATATCCATCGCATTGCTGTTCGTGATAGGCATCGCTTGGATTGCCTGCGGTGTAGCATATGCCGCCGACAAGACAACCACCTCAACCGCTACTGCGGTGAAATGGCATCCAGGTCATTACTACACGTTGATGGGTAAGGGTAAGGATGATCCCAAATATATGGCGCAGGTATATCGAGAACTCAAAAAAACACCGGCGTTACGTGGTATACAAATTCGCTATGAATGGGCAGAGCTGGAACCGGAAGAGAATGTGTATGACTTTACATCCATTGAACAGCATCTTGCCGAACTTGCCGCTCAAAAAAAACGACTGATTATTCTGCTGCAAACCAAATCATTCGATCCGCAATCAGCTTTCGTACCCGACTATCTGAAAGAGAAAAAGTATGACGACGGTGTGTTTCCTTTTAGTACGTTTGGCAAAAAAACTATTCGAGGATACAACCTGAAGTTGTGGAACCCTCTCGTACAGGATCGCATAGCTGCCCTCATGAATGCATTGGGAAAACGCTTCAATGCTCACCCGTATTTCGAGGGAATCGGTTTGACAGAAACAGCCTTTGGACAACCGATGGTGGAAATATCCAATAACCAATTAGATAATTATTACAGTGGCTTGCTCAACATTAATCAACAATTGCGCAAATCCTTTCCTAATACCATGACGTATCAATTCACCAACTATCCGCGCCCGATGCTCAAATCATTCGTTGGTAAGCTAAAAGAAATGGGAACCGGGTTGGGTGGTCCGGATGTTTTTATCGACGAACCGGGATTACACCACAATCAATCCAATGCGCCAAAAGGTGTTTATCATCATTATCCTGAACTCTCCGGCATAGTACCTCTGACGCCTTCAGTTATGCAGACAAACTATGCGAATACGCGGCACGACAAAACCGGTAAAGCGCCCACTGTTGCAGAGTTATTTTCTTTCGCCCGTGATAGATTGAAAGCTAATTATATTTTCTGGACACGCGCTCCAGGATATTTTCCCAAGGTGTTGGAAATGCTCAATGGGCTTCAAACCGGCGATCCCGCTGGCGGCTTGGATGCGACTTGTCCCAAAGCCTATCCCGCTTGCATCGATTGACAAGCTCGTTGAAAAATATGTCTGAGGTGAACGCTGGGGTCCGGAAAGCAACAAAGCGGACAAATATTTCGGTTTTGTGCCAGGTAACGGTATTCATGATATTCACATGAACCAGGGCAATGTCGGAAGTTTTATCGCAGACGATGGCGTATGGCAGGATGGCGGCCTGCTGTTCCACTTTCCGCTGCAACAACAATGGACAGCTGTTTTTCTTAAATTCCAGTCACAAAGTTGGCATACTGATGATACAACAGGCCATACAATTGTTGATGACATTGAAGATGGATTGATACGCATTGTCGCAGCAATGGTCAATTCCAAGCAATCCCCTGAAAAAGAATGGGTACATTTACTGAATGCCAGCGATCGCGTTATTTCCCTCAATGGTTGGCATTTAGCAGATAAACAGAAAATAAAAATGCCGTTAAGCGGTCAGTTGGATCCAAGTGCGACACTGCGTGTTGATATTCAACCTCCTATGACTTTATCCAATAAAGGCGGGATCATCACACTTTTAAACCAGAATGGATTAAAAGTACATGGCGTTTCTTATACAAAACAACAAGCAAACCAACCGGGTTGGACCATTGTTTTTTAATCAACCCAAGTGATTGGGCAAACATGTGGAATACTTACTTGTTGAATCATCATCTCGGCCGGAATTGTTAGAAACAACACAACAATTTCCGGTCGAAATTACCCACAGATATAAATTCTCAATACTGCCACTCTATTGCTTCGATATTTCCAGCAACTTAACATCCCTTTAAACAAGGCTATCTCCGCAGTCCCTTTTGTCCGAACAAACTACATTATCTTCTTCGATATCCCCGAATTAAATAGTAAAATAAAGCGTATTACATCAACGAAAACCCTTATGGCATTTATCGCAGACTCCATTACAACTTTCTATGACAAAGAACAGGACAGACTTAGCTTAATATTCAACGGCAAAGATAAGAAACAGTTACTGGGTCTCATGACACGCCAGTTTTTTAAAGGCTTACTAATTCAACTGCCTAACTGGCTCTCTCAACAGTATACTGCTGCTATGCCCAAGACATCCGAACAGCAGTGGGAAATCAATCACCTGCATCATCAGATATCGCAACAGAACGTAGCCGTTACGTATGGAAAAATACAATCCAATCATCAGATCGAATCTTTTCTAATTCACACCATCAATTTAACCAAAGGCGAATCGACCGATAGTGATCAGAAAATCAAACTTGAATTCCTGGATTCAAGCAAAACCACCGAAATTATCTTGGTACTCAGTGCTGCACAGCTGCATAAATTAATCGGGGAAATTCTCAAGCAGGTACATGCTTGGGATATCGAGAACCCATGGCAGGAAAAAGGTATAACTTCTTTTTCATCAGACACTAAAGATAGAATCGTGCACTGACTCCGCCACATATCATTGTAGCTTGCTGCTGTTCATACGAAATTAATGGTGTCGTCTACTATTATTTTTTCCACGATCTGTGATATAAGTAAATCATGTGCTGGTCAATGGAGAAAGAGCTGTTGGGAAAGTGATATGCCTTCTCGTGTTGGATTGATCGGTACAGTTTGCAGCAAGTGTTCACATTTTTAATATATCAATATGAAAAAAGGAGTCATTGTCATGCGAGCTATATCAGCAACGATTGCAGCAGGAACATTAGTATTGTTTATGAGCACCCAAGTTTGGGCAACTGATGCCGGGCATACTTCAGAAGCGATGGAACACGCTGGGAAATCCCAAGCGCATGGCGAAATGGGGCATGCAAAAGAAGCGCTTCAGCATGCAAAAGACAGCTTGACGCATGCTAAAGAAGCAGGTAAAGGACATGCCGATGCCCATAAACATATGGATGAAGCTGTTAAGCACTTAGAAGAAGCGATTAAACATGCTGAAATGGGTCATGGTGCTGAATCAGCTAAGCATTCCGAAGAAGCCATGAAACATATGCGCGAATCTAAACATTAATCGCTCAAATCAGCAATATCCTTGACCCTTGGCTTTACCGAGGGTCAATCTAATAAATCTCTCTTAGTAAAATTGTCCTGCCCTAAAATGGCAACTTGGGATCCACTCTTGATTCCTCTTATCATCTTTGTTTTCACTTGGCTATAAAGAAGATACGCTAAACCAATTTAAATTCGGCGAGCAATGGCGTGTGATCAGACAAACGGCGCCACGGCTGACCATACAAATGAATGCAGTTGACAATATCAAGACCGCGAAAATAAATACGATCCATCGATAATATAGGCAACCAGGCAGGAAAAGTACGAGCATAAGCACCGTGGGCGTGTTTAAAAACTTCCTGAACTCCCAAGTCTTGGTGCAAATAATATTCAGCACGACCACGCCAGTCATTAAAATCCCCGGCAATAATCAACGGCTCATCCGATGGAACATGGGAGTTGATGCGCTTGGCCAGCATTGAAAGTTGACGTTCTCTTTCAAGTTCAAACAAACCCAGATGAACGCAAATAATATGGATTTTCTGGTTGGTCCCAGGAATCTGAATTGTGCCATGTAGTAAGCTGCGACTGGCCGATCGCAACATGGAAACATTGATATTCTCCCATTCAATAAAGGGATACTTGCTCAAAATTGCATTACCATGGTGTCCTGATTTATAAATCACGTTCTTTCCATATGCATGATGGTGCCAAACCTGGTCGGCCAGAAATTCAAATTGCCGGTTATTAGGCCAATCATCAAAGCGGTTTTTGGATATGTTGCGTTCACCATGTACCTCTTGTAGAAAAACAACGTCCGCATCAATATGGCGTAGTGAGTTTTTTATCTCGTGCAGAATAAAACGCAGGTTAGTCGCGCTGAATCCCTTGTGAATATTGTAAGTCAGAACTTTTATCGATGTGCCGGACATAGCGTTTCAGAATTTTTGCGTTTTTTGCAAGTCATACTACCCATGAATTCCTTATACCCTATTTCTTCTCGACTGCGCAGCAACCATTGAATTTTAGTTAGGCATGATCATGATAAACCATACTAAAGATCAAATAATTAATTTGCCCAACCTGGTAAGCCTGATACGGATATTCATGGCACCGGTATTGTTTTATTTTGCATTCACTCAGCAGCCGTATTGGTTCATGGGCGTATTAGTATTTGCAGTGTTTACCGACGTATTGGATGGTTTTCTCGCCAGAATATTGCATCAAATCACCCAGCTGGGTTCGCACCTTGACAGCTGGGGTGATTTCATCATCTATTCAACGATGGCAATCTGTGCCTGGATATTATGGCCGGACATCATACTACGGGAAAAGCTTTATTTCATTATCATTGTCTTAAGCTTCACACTGCCGGTTTGTATCGGTCTCATCAAATTTCATACTGTCAGCAGCTATCACACGTGGAGTGTAAAGCTCGCCGTCGCGGTCACTGTGGTAGGTTATATCCTGCTTTTTACCGGCCTATCCGACTGGCCGTTCCGATTCGCTGCTTTATTTTGCCTGTATGCAGCCATTGAAGAAATCACGATTACACTGTTGATCCCGCACGAACTGGTGGATGTCAGAACAGCATGGCAAGCATTGAAGTATCGACAGAAAAACGAAGCAGCCATAAACAAGCTGCCAGAAAAAACACCAAAATGTTGAAATTGACAGAAACAACGGCTTGCGGTCTTGCACTTCATTAAATCGCCCACACTATTGAATCACTATCATCTTTATAGAAACACAGTGTATGATCTGTGAAAAGTGTCGTATCGTATATTCTTTCTCTATTATTTACTCGAAAACAGTCATGAACAGCACATCCACCATTAAGATCCTGATCCTTGACGACGACACTTTTATGCTCAAGCTCTTGACTCGCATGCTTGCCAAACAGGGCTATACCGCTGTCAGTTCTTGTGACAATGGTCGCGATGCGCTCAAAAGAATTGATGATGCTGATACTCGTCCCGATTTGATTCTACTCGATCTCAACATGCCGGATATGGACGGCATCGAATTTGTGCGATATCTGGTCGACCGGCAATATCATGGCGATCTCATTCTGGTCAGCGGTGAAGATGAGCGTATGCTGAAAACTGCCGAGAAATTGGTTCATGCGCATAAAATACCGATGCTTGGCTATCTGCATAAACCCGTTAATCCCGACAAATTATCTGAAGTAATGAGTCATTGGGAACCTCATTCTTCAGAAAATAAACCGCAATCCAATAAAAAAATTTATAGTGCGGAAGAATTACAGTCTGCCATTTCCAATCATGAATTAGTGAATTATTATCAGCCGAAAGTATCTGTGGAGACCGGTGAAGTGATTGGTGTCGAAACACTGGTGCGCTGGCATCACCCAACCGATGGTCTGGTATTTCCCGATCACTTTATCGGTATTGCAGAAAAAAATCATCTGATTAATGAACTGACCACCTGTGTCCTGACCAACGCCTTGACGCAAGCCAAAATATGGCGTGAAAATGGATTGAACCTGCGCGTGGCGATTAATGTTTCCATGGATAATCTGGCATCACTGGATTTCCAGGATCTCGTAGTCAAGCTGGTCACTCAGGCAGGTCTGTCACCACAAGGCATCGTGTTGGAAGTGACCGAAAGTCAGGTGATGGGCGCCGATGCACGGGTTCCACTCGAAATTCTGACGCGGTTGCGTCTCAAAAGATTTCATTTGTCGATTGATGACTTCGGTACCGGGCACTCATCATTAGCCCAATTGCGGGATATTCCTTTTGATGAACTCAAAATTGACCAAAGTTTTGTCCACCGCGCGTGGGCGGATGACACGCTACGCGCCATATATGACGCCAGTTTATCCGTGGCAAAACAATTAGGTATGGAAACTGTAGCGGAAGGTGTGGAAGATCAGCATGATTGGGAACTCTTACGTCAAACGGGATGTGATTTAGCACAGGGAAATTTTGTTTCAAGGCCATTACAGGCTGCCAATTTTTTCGATTGGATAGCAGAATGGAAAAACAGAGTAAGCAGTGGATTAATAGCTGATTCCGTGTAGTCTTTATTGGTCGATTATTATCAAAAGATCCATACTTACCACGTTGTTGAAAAACGTTTTCGAGGCGGTCGATACCAGGCAAAAACAGGTGATAAAGTGCAGTTTATGCATGCAATCAGCATGTTGAGCCTGTTTTTAACACCGTAGCGGCACGCAAATAATTTTTCAACAGCCTGGTAAAATCTCATGCATTTTTTTCATACAATGCAGCCAAATATGTTTCAACTGTAGCCATCTCTGCATCAAAACTGGGTAACAATTCTGTCAATACCTTTGCGTCGTTACTTTTGCCTGCCTGCTCCATGCTTGCACACAATTCACCCAATGCCAGCGCACCCACTGAGCGTGATGAAGATTTGAGTTTGTGTGCGAGTGAACCAACTGTCGCCCATTGTCCTGCTTGATATGCAATTCGTAGTTCTGCAGCTGTTTTTTCCGCGCTGGTGCGATAATCCTGCAGCATGTCTTTGATCATTTCCGGATCATTGCCTACCAGTTGTTCAAGAACACGGATATCCACCGGCATCGTAACTGATTCAGTTTCGGAAGCGGTCACGGCAGGTTGGGGTGCTGACTTTGCATCTGCAGCAGCTTTATTGCCGGATAAGTATTTTTCCAAGATTGATCGTAAATCTTCAAGTTGTGCCGGTTTGCTCAGATAATCATCCATACCGGTATTCAGACAGTGTTCCCTTTCACCTTTCAGCGCATTAGCAGTCAATGCGATGATGGGAATATGTTTCTGGCCGCCGGCTTCTTGCGCACGAACATTCTTTGTCAACTCAAAACCATCCATTTCCGGCATATGCAAATCTGTCAGCAATAGACCGTAATTCTCCTTCTGCAAACGTTTTAATG
The DNA here is from genome assembly GCF_024282095.1 of Nitrosomonas sp. Lineage (GTDB taxonomy): Bacteria > Pseudomonadota > Gammaproteobacteria > Burkholderiales > Nitrosomonadaceae > Nitrosomonas. Next base: position 48,289 of record NZ_JAMWZS010000001.1, on the reverse strand, counting down.
CTTCACTGCCATCATTTGCAATATCTGCAGCATAACCGAGTAAGTTAAGCTGTTGTTTAATCACTTTCTGGTTAATATCGTTATCCTCAGCCACCAGAATCAGTTTGCCCTGCCGCAAAGCATCTTCGCGCGAAACGGGCGCGGGTCCGGATTTGCTGAGTGCATCGGAGGATGATGTTTTTCCCTCACTTAATCCAACCCTTCCCGCCGCAATGGCCATTGCGCGAAGCAAGGATTGACGATACATCACATCGCCATCCAGTGTGACGATATCGATATCTTCAATGCGCGCTTGCCGGCGGCGGCCGCGCTTGATAATGATAAAGTGCGGTTCTATGTCAGATTGTATCGCGGTAGACTCAGCGGCTACCGTACGCCCTAATGCATTGGAACGAGTAGCAAATATCTTACGTAATTCCTCAATGGACGGCGTTTGTTGTCCGGCATCGATCACAATGAGCCACAAACCGGGAACCAGATTTTGGATAAGTTGACGCACTGAATCCAGATTAGACACCTGTTCGGCAGTTGCACCGGCACTTTTCAGATAAACAGCCAGGTCACTGCTTAAGCCATCCATGTCACCTAATATTAAGCAATTCAAACCAGTCAGATCGTCAATCTTACTATCAGTGATCGACGTAGCCGGCAACGGTTTAAATGGCATTTGTATAATAAAGGTGGAACCTTGCTGAGGCTCACTTTGCACGGCTATTTCCGCATCCATCAATTCCGCCAGATGGTGAGAAATAGCCAATCCGAGTCCGGTTCCGCCAAAACGTCTTGTGGTCGAAGCGTCACCTTGTGAAAAGGATTTAAAAAGCTTTTCCTGCGTTTCCTTATTCATACCGATACCGTTATCACTCACCTGAAATGTAATGATGACCTGATCAGGATGAGATTCTGCCAATAGCACGCGCACCGATACTTTGCCGTTTTTTTCCGGTCTACTGGAAAACTTGATTGCATTATTGACAATATTGATGAGCACCTGGCGCAGACGTAGCGGATCCCCCAATACATTTTCCGGAATTGCAGGATCAATAAACAGGGTCAACTCCACTTTCTTAGTCAATGCCAAATGTGCCAGCATGCCACAGGCATTTTCCACGACACTAGCCAAGCGCATGGGAATTTTTTCTATTTCCAGCTTGCCTGCTTCAATCTTGGAAAAATCAAGAATATCTTCAATAATGGCGAGTAAGGCATACGCTGAATCGCGTATTAAATTAGCCATTTCCATTTGATAACCACTCAAACTGGTTTGCCTCAACACATCAACCATGCCGATCACACCATTCATGGGCGTGCGAATTTCATGACTCATGGCGGCAAGAAAAGCCGATTTGGCTTTATTGGCCTGCTCGGCTTCAATTCTGGCCTGTTTTAAATCCTTCATGATGCGCACATGCTCACGGATATCGCGCATCACACCGGTAAAATGCCGTTTTCCGCCAACAAAATATTCGCTGACAGCCAGATACAATTCAATGCGTTCTCCATCCTTACGCACGCCTTCAACTTCACGGCCAAGGCCAATACCATGCGTACCGGATAAATAGGGGCGACCGACATATTCCTGACCATGTCCGGTACGGCAATAATTTTCCATATAACCGATATGCATACTACGATCCGGTTCTGGCACGATGATTGCGATGTTTTGTCCGATCATTTCATCATGGCTATAACCGAATAGTTTTCCCATCACCAAGTTAGCGGAAAGAATCGTACCTATTTCATCGGTAGTGACCACGCAGTCCACCATATGCTCAACGACAGAGCGCATTTCTTCTTCTTTAATGGCTAAAGCTGTATTGGCGCGCTGTAAATCATCGGTACGCGCGGCAACTCTGCATTCCAGTTCCTGATTCAGTTGCAGCAGATTTTCTTCAGCTTTGTTGCGTTGCTGATTACTGGCATCCAGTCGTTCCACCATATTGTTGAACGTGTCTGCGAGTTGCCTCATCTCGTCCCAACCTTCAATCGCAGCACGTTGATGTAAATTGCCTGCCGATATTTCCAAGGCACTTTGATTCAAGTGTTTTAAAGGATCCACAACACGACGATTAAACAATACAGCACCCAATAGGGCAGCCACTAATGTCAAAACCAAAATTACCAAACCGATAAAATGCAATTTATACACCGAGGCGAATGCTTCATCGGCATCAATATGCACCACGACGCCCCATTTCATGAGCGGCAAGTAGCGCCAGGCGGCAACCACTTCCTTGCCACGATAATCCAGCGTCAGCGCACCACCGGAATTACCATTCAAAGCATTTTGCATGGCTTCAGCAGTCGGTGTACCGAGCGGAATTTTGCGTTTCAAAGCAGCATCAGGATCGTACTTTAGCGGTGCCATGACTAAAGCAGAATCACCATCTTCAAGCCGTGCCACAACGGTTTCACCGCTGCTGCTAAGCCCAACGTTATTTGCGATCACTGCGAATACGCGTTCACTGTAGATTTGCAGCGCCAATACGCCTTTAATCTCTCCGTTTATAACTACCGGCGTCGCAACAAATGCCGCGATTGCACCCTTGGACGGTTCATAGCGTTCAAAGTCGGAGATACTGCTTTTTAAATTATCCAGCGCGTACCGGGTAACTTTACCGAGCCCGGTATCGCGATAGGGGCCTGTGAGTAAGTTAGTTGCAAAATCAGATTCATGCGCTTGCGTGTAGACGATATCGCCTTTAGTGGAAATCAGAAATATATCGTAATATTTCGCTTCCTGAACAAAGCGTTTGAAATTCTCACGATAACTGGCATCCAACTGGCGATAATCATCGGATTCCACACCGCTTTGTTCAAAAATTCTGGAAAATCCTATGAGGGCTTCATGTGTTGTGCTGGAATCACGCACCAAGCTGGAATCAAGAAAGCGTTCCTTCAAGTAGCTGTCAATCTGCTCAATCTTTTTATCAGCGATCGCAGACACATTTCGAATGGCGGAATTTTTAATTTCCTTTTCGAAGGTATGTAACAAGCTATTGCCAATAACCAATATTGGCAGTAAGGAAACCAATGTAAACCAAACAGCGAAACGCTGCGTAAGCGAAGTGAATTTCATCAGTTTCTCCTCACAACAATTACAACAAAGCTTGATAGCTTATTATCGAAAAGAAAGCGTCATTTTTCCTAGATTAAGATCAATTTGTTAAAAGCATCATATCATGCCGCTCAAGCAGACGGAGAAGCGCATTTAAACCATAAGCGCCCGTCATTGCGTCGTTTGCGCCATCTGAATTACCGGTTGCGCGCCGGTTTCCGACAATAATACGGTCATCATATTGGTAACCAGTACTGCACGCTGATCAGAAGTCAACGATACGATTTTCTTGTCCTCGAGGTTTTTCAGTGCCACCTCCACCATACCGACTGCGCCATCAACCAGTTTCTGACGCGCCATCACGACCGCTTCCGCTTGTTGACGCCGCAACATGGCATTGGCAATCTCCGGTGCATAGGCAAGATGGGCGATTTTGGCTTCTTCGATCACGATACCTGCCACATCGACATGCTGCTGTATAGATTCGCGCAACAACCCGGCAATCGCGTCCAAATCAGTGCGCAAGCTTTTCTTACGCTTTCCTTCGAGCACTTCAGTATCATCGTAGGCATGGCTGCTGGCAACCTGACGTACTGCCGATTCACTTTGGATTTGCAGATAATTCAGTACACTCTCGACATCGAAAACCGCCCGCGCGGTATCCTGCACACGCCATGCAACCACTGCCGCAATTTCAATCGGACTACCGCGTTCATCGTTGACCTTAAGCACCGGGGTATTCCAATTGTTGATACGCAGTGACACTCGCGTTCTACGATAAAATGGATTGACCCAAAAAAAACCGCTTTCGCATACAGTTCCAGCATAGCTGCCAAAAAAGATCATCACGGCTGCCTGGTTAGGCTCAAGCGTAAATAAGCCTTTGCAGCAAAATAGCGTTATTACCAGTAACACTGCTCCACCAATCAACTTAATAGGACTACCTGGCATAGCAACGAGGAAAACTGCAAACGCGAGTGCCGGCAACAATATCAGCAACATGATCCAACCGTTGGTACCGGTAATGATATGTTCATTGGTGCCAATGGCATTACTACTTGATCTCTGATTCAAAATCACTCTCCTTTTAAGTTCGCAAGTTTCAATCCATCAGTTCGCGTGATTTCTAAGAATGCAAATTCAATTGTAGTTGAAAATTTACCAATTAACTTTAAAACCCTTGATGACTAACTCATTCATATAAGCAAAGCACCGCTCAATACGCTAAAATATTCCGGCTTTAGTCCGTTGATACCTGTTTTCATTTAAAACATATTAAATCGAGTACTTGATTATGCGCTCCATTATGATTGGACTATCCCTGATATTTTTTACCTTATCCGCCTTCATCGTGTTCAGGGCATCGGAACTCTCGGTTCAGACACCCTTGGCCAATATCCCTTTAGCAGATTTGCCTTTGGTCAATACACCACCAGTTTACACACCTGCTTATCCAGATCATCCCAGCGATGCACCCGTTGAATCAAGTGCTATAACCCAAAATTCAGCGGAACGTCAGGATGCCGGTAGTGCTATTGCTACAGACTTGGAAACAACCAGCACAAAGCCTGAAGACAAGCCAATAACAACAGAAAAAATTAGCGAAAGCATTAAAGCCACAGATTTCGCAAATCATCCCCGCATCCTGACAGTCTTTGGCGGCCAAACATTTCGTTCCGGTCAGGATATCATCAACGATGCTGCCGCTTCCAAGATTGAGAAATTAATCAGTGAGATATCAGTATTTCCAAACAGCATTATTATTATAGAGGGACATACCGACAATATACCGACGGGTAAGTTACACAATGGCAACATGGAGCTATCAATACGCAGGGCGAAAGCGATTGCGAATATATTGATTTCTCGTGGCATACCGCAAGAACGAATTTCCGTCATTGGGTATGGCGACACCCGCCCGATAAGCACTAACAATACAGAAGAAGGTAGAGCAGCAAACCGTAGAGTCGAAGTAAAGCTTATGCTTAAAGAAGGGGAAAATTAATGCACATGTACGCGCAACACTTTAACCTCAACATACTCCCATTCGAGAATGTACCGGATCCACTGTTTTTTTATGATCAGGGCGACCATGCACGCATCCGCAAGCAGATATCCGGGTCTTTACAAAGCGGACGAGGATTAATCGTTGTAACCGGACCAATCGGCTCCGGCAAAACGACGCTCAGTCAGATGATAAAAGCTGATTTTCCTGAAAACATCAAATTAATATGGATGGCAGAACCACCTGCAAATAGTAGCGACCTCTATTTGTTCCTGGCTCAGGAACTGGGATTGCAGCCCTCTTCATCCGAAAAAACCTTTGTGATGCGGGATATCCGCAATGCACTTTTAAAGATCAATTCCGAAGGGAAGAAATGTCTGATCATCATCGATGAATCGCATTTGATGTCAGATGATGTGATCAATGGTGTCCGTTTGCTCAACAATCTTGAAGAAGGGTCCATTAAGCTCATTCAATTGCTGCTCCTCGGTCAGGAAGAATTATTGGAAATGATCAACAGACCGACGATGGAGCCCTTTAAACAGCGGATTGCCGCACTTGAAACGCTGGGGAGGATGAATGTCGAAGCCGTCAAAAGATATATCTCGCATCGCATCAAGGTTGCTGGCGGCACCCCCGATCTCATATCGGATACCGGATGGGAGGCACTTTCCATTGCATTTCACGCGGGTGGAACACCGCGAACCATCAACTCATTGTGCGACAGATCACTGAGTGTCGCATTTGAAAGGGAAAAACCCGCAGTTGATGCACATGATGTCTATGAAGCCACACAGCGCTTAGGATTGAGAACAGACGTTTTCCATTACATTGTTTCGTTGAAGAGTCAAGAAAGAAAAACTCAGGAAATGCACGCAGCAGCACAGCAGAGTGCTCCTGCAGCAACATCAACTGAAACACCACCAGCCAAAGCGCCATCATCTGAAGCACCGCCGCCTGAAGTACCACCGCCTATCAGGGAACAACAACCTGTTTCGCCCATTAGCAGAAAAACAAAACAAACTGTCAATGCTGCAATTAATGAAGCTCCGGATGAACTCAGGAAAAGAATGGAAATAACTGAATCATCCTATGAGGACATTGCCAATGTAATTAAAACGAAATATGACCAGAAAAGTTTGAAAATGCCGGCTGTATTACTGGCCGCATCGATGCTATCACTCGTTGCAAGCCTTGTATTCTTTTGTCATCGAACCGATTCGATAGGACTCATTGGCTGCATAATGGATCTATTCAGCTTTTAGATTATCTTTTCCGGCAAATTAGATTCTGCCGCGAATATACCGGTATTTATTAAATACCGGATGTCATCGACATTAAAATCAAATTTTTCTTGTTGGATTGTAGATTGAAATTGCAAAAAATCCGATTGATTCCTAAAACTAGCGGATCATTGAGTCGACGATACGTCTGAATAGCGGTGACAGCAGCAGCAAAAGAGCGAAACCAATTGGGAAAGCAATGCTCCACGAATAAAGCCATTCGTTGATAAAAGCATCCGAGAAACCAAGGTTTACCGCGGTGACAGTTGCAGATACACAACCCGTCATTGTCGCCGACATCATTAAACAATAGATACAATGCGTCAATATCTTCTGCTGCATGCAAATCTCCCAACTTTCAAACCAAAAATATTGCAAGTTATATATTGTACGTAACGTAAACACATTAGCGCAAAAATACCTCAAATACCCTATACGGTATAAAACACTCCCCGTAACCAATGGGGTATTAATATACCGGTTAATTCATCCATTACTCTCTTGACAGTCAATAGCCGGATGCAGTCTACTATCAGCCAGCTACTTTAGTTTATTTTCCATCCTGCTGTAGCTTGTATTTATCTCCTGCCGCTTATCATGAAGGAATCTCTGTTGTGTTTTCTGCGCTTAAAAACTTTAGTTTCGTAAGAACACTTGGCTATCTGGCATTTTCTGCAAGCTGGCTGGGCTTTGCTTACTATTTTGGGCGACTGATTCCCGATCAGCAACTATGGTTTGCGTTGTCGGTAACATTTCTATTTGGATTACCCATTTATTTTGCTGCCATCTATGCGGTAACCATACAAAGAATTTATCTCTCCAGTCAGTTCAAGCAATTGGGCATTCTACATTGGCTGTTTACGCGCCGGATTCTGGCATATATCTGGTGGTTGCTATGGTCGATTATTTTTGCATTTCTGCTGTTATTTTATCTCGGCGCGGCTGAAAAACAGGAATGGGTTACCTTCTTCGCAGCCATTCCGGTATTCGCCGCCATCTATACGGTTTGTTTCTCCATCGCAGCGCACGAATACAAACCTTACATCGCTGTGCACAAATCTTTGACCTGGTCGCGTTGGATCACTGCGTTGGCAATGGCCGTGTTTTTTGTTGTGTTCGTCAATCATGCTGATATAAGCCGTCAATATACCTCGTTGGCAGAAGCCGTCGCGACGGAAAGTCAAAAGCTGAATGGCGCTTCCAGCAGCATTCTCATTCTTGAAACCAATCGGTTATTGGGTTTTATAGAAGGACTGAAACGTTACACGTTAGGTAGTTTACATTCATTCAATGATGCGCTATATCTGGGCGCTATTTTTCTAGGCAGCGTACTGTTTTTTTATAATGTAGCGCTTGGGATTTCCAGTTTCATGGTATCGCTATCCGAATACCGCCGCATATTTGGCCCCATTCAGGATAGCGATCAACCACCCGCGGTCTCACCGTGGGCTTGGGCGATTACTTCGGCGTTCACTACTTTTTTTGTCTTGTTCATTTATGTACCCTCGACGGTGTATGTAGATGCCTGGTTACGTTCTAATCCGGAAACTATCAGAGAGATTCACACTTCACAACAAGCCGTGGTCGAAACGGTGGAAATGATCGGAGATAATTACTACAAACCCGGCACAACGGAACAAATTGAGCAGGCGTATCTCGATAGCCTCGGCAAACTGGAAGCATCGCTGGGAAAACTGCGCGAAGCCACTGATACCGGGTTTAGGCAAATGACCGAGAATGTTGATGACTACCTGGATTGGTACTACAGTCTGCCGGGCGAATATGAACGGATCGTGGCACTAGCCACAGGTGTGCTGGAAAATTGGATGGCAGAAAAACTACAAAATTATCTGATGAAAGGTAATGTATTCGGTCCCGTGCAACAATCCATTGAAAACGTACTACAAAATAATCAACAATTGCGTGCCGCGCATGTGCAAAAAGTCGAACAGATATTGACCGAAAATCGTGTCCAGCCCGCCGATAACTCAAAACTGGAAATCGTCAGGCATGCATCATTGAGTGCACTCAAAGAACCGCCTGCGCACAGTGTCATCGTCAATCTGGAAAACCGTATGCTGATTTCCGGCGGTATTGGTACCGCTGGTGCCATCACCGGTGCCATCGCCGGCAAGATCACAGCCAAAGTGGCAGGTAAAGGTATCATCAAGCTCGGTGCGCAAGCTCTGATTAAAGTGACCGCGGGCAAAGCAGTGAGTGCCTTGGGCGGAGCAGCGGCAGGCGCTGCCACCGGTATGGCACTGGGTTCATTCATTCCCGGTATCGGCACAGCCATCGGCGCAGCGATTGGTGGTATTATTGGCGGCATCACCATTGGATTGACTGTTGAGAAGCTTCTGCTGATGCTCGAGGAAGCATTCTCGCGCGAAGAATTTAAGCGCCAGATTCTTGAAGCGATCGAAGAAGAACGTATCGAATTTGAGAAATTCTTACATAACCCGGTTGTCTCTGATACAGCACCGGGCAACGTCGAGCTTGAGGCACACTAACAGGCCGTCGAAAAGCATTTTCGAGGCAGCCGATACCAGGCAAAAATAGGCGAAAAGCGCAGTTTATGCGTAATCAATGAGCAGCTTGAGCTTGTTTTTAACACCGTAGCAGCAATACAGATCGTTTTTCAACACCTGCTAAGCAAAACAATAAACAAACCAGCAAATAACACACATTGGAATCCACATGGAACATAACGTTGCCCTGATTACGACGATTGCAGCCGGTTTTGGTCTGGCTTTAATTTTTGGATTCATCGCAGAGCGGCTCAAAACACCCGCATTGGTAGGCTATCTGCTGGCTGGAATCGCGATCAGCCCTTCGACACCAGGATTTGTTGCGGATATCGGCATTGCTTCTCAACTATCAGAAATCGGTGTTATGTTACTGATGTTCGGGGTTGGTCTGCACTTTTCGCTGGATGATCTACTTGCTGTCAAGCGCATCGCGTTACCTGGCGCAATCGTTCAAATGGCGGTCGCAACCGCGCTCGGCATGACGCTGGCAATGTGGTGGGGATGGAGTGCGGGTGCCGGTTTGGTGCTGGGTTTGTCATTATCCTGTGCCAGTACGGTGGTGCTGCTGAAGGCGCTGGAATCACGCGGGTTTCTGGAAACCATGAACGGCCGTATTGCTGTCGGCTGGTTGATCGTTGAAGACCTGGTGACGGTGCTGATTCTGGTATTGTTGCCTTCGTTTGCCACCATGCTGGGAGGATCCAACGCTGCTGAAAATGCAACAGATCCCTTGTGGTACACGATTGGCATCACCTTGCTGCTGGTCTCAGCTTTCATTGCCTTGATGCTCATCGTTGGCCGGCGTGTATTGCCCTGGTTGCTATGGCAGGTCGCCCGTACCGGCTCGCGCGAAATGTTTACGCTGGCTGTCGTTGCTGTCGCTATCTGTATTGCTTATGGCGCTGCGGCGCTGTTTAACGTGTCTTTCGCACTGGGCGCCTTCTTTGCCGGCATGGTCATGCGCGAATCCAAATTCAGCCAGCGTGCCGCCGAAGAATCCCTGCCGCTACGTGACGCCTTTGCGGTACTGTTTTTCGTCTCAGTCGGCATGCTGTTCGATCCGGCCGTATTAGTCGAAGAGCCTATGCGGGTTTTAGCTGTCGTGGCAATCATTGTCGTGGGAAAATCTGTCGCAGCCATGCTGCTGGTTTTGATGTTGGGTTACCCACTGAATACCGTCTTGATCGTAGCAGCCAGCCTGGGGCAAATTGGCGAGTTCTCCTTCATTCTGGCGGGATTGGGATTGTCGCTCGGATTGATGCCCGCGGAAGGCATGAGTTTGGTGCTTGCCGGTGCGTTGATTTCTATCGCCTTCAATCCCATTGCTTTCGCTGCTATCGTGCCATTCAGAAATTGGATGTTAAAACACTCAGCATTAGCGCGCAAATATGAAAATCGCGATGATCCATTTGCGGAACTACCCACGAGTACCGAACGCAAGTTTCTGCAAGGCCAAGTTGTGCTCGTGGGGTACGGTCATGTCGGCCAACGCATTGCCAATGCGCTGAACGAACAGAATATTCCCTATATTGTTGCGGAACAAAACCGTGAACTGGTGCAAGATTTGCGCAAACAAGGTATCAATGCAGTTTCCGGTGATGCCACAGAACCTTCGGTGCTGATACAGGCGCATATCAAGGATGCAGGTATGCTGGTGATTGCCACGCCTGACCCACTGAATGTGCGCCAGATGATTGATACCGCACGTACGCTGAATCCGGACATTGAAATTGTGTTACGCACCCGCAGTGAGGATGAAACAAAATTACTGCGCAAGGATAATATGGGCACGGTATTCTTTGGCGAGGAGGAGCTTGCCAAAAACATGGCGCATCATATTTTGAACCGCTTCAACACAAAATCTGAAGCATCTCATTGAAAAAGCGAATCCGGCCCGAGAGGCTCAAACTACTGATACAACCAATGCAAACCTTTATGAGATTAACGCAATGACAGAACAATTCTATGTAGGTATCGATCAGGATAACAATGAAGGGCTTACGCATTTAGGCCGTATCGTGCGGGATGCCTGGGTGTTTGGCATTCTGCCGGAAACAGAAACCTGCACAGGCTGGAGCGGTGCGCAAATGCAAACGCTGTACGAAAAGGTCCATTCCGCTTGGGAACCCTACGCGCACTTGCCAAGCCGCTTACCGGACGACTTACGTGAGCGGCATACGCGGTTATATACGCTGGCTATTGAAAATGCCAAGAAAAAAGGCTGGGATACCGAACTCAGAGATGATGATTAGCAAGCCCGCTAGCTTTTTGCCGGGAAATTGATAATCCGTGCCGGCCCCTCCAATCTTTCCTTGTTGATCAGTGCTTGCAATGCCGCCGGAAATTCGCTTTGCAAACGCGCCATTATCGCTGACATGTTGTCGCGGTAATAAACTGCCTGATACGCAACCGGTTGATCCAAAGCATCACGCACATGCGGCTTAAAATTCTGCCAGGCAATATCTATCCAGCATTTACGTTCTCCATCAATAAATACAAATTCTTCGCTGTCAATAATCGCCATGTACTGCATACTGCGGATAGGGACAAATAAATGCCTGGTAGGACACCGCGATAACAACGTGATGGCCAAATTGTAAGTACTCGCCGGCAAGTAACGCGCTTCCCGGTTGATTTCAGGATCTCGATGACAGGTAATTTCCATGATTGACTCAGCAATGTACTTTAAAATTCTAGTGTAATGATTATTTGTGCGCTTGCAATAAAATATACTGCCAATACTTGTGTTACCTTACCGCCATTGCGCGATGAACTCAAGAAGACAGCGAATAAGTATTGTGACCTCACTGGCTAGGTTACTGATTAAATGCATAATAAATTGAACACACTTTGATTCCACCCATAAGAAATAAAAATAATGTCACTCAACAAATTTTTTAATCACTTTCTGTCGCGCCTGGGTCCTGGGTTATTGTATGCAGGTGCCGCCGTCGGCGTATCTCACTTGGTGCAGTCTACGCAAGCGGGCGGAATGTTTGGATTTGATCTGATCATTGCCATCGTCATTATCCATTTAATCAAATATCCTTTCTTTGAATTCGGGCCACGCTATACCGCAGCGACAGGACAAAACATACTGCATGGTTACCTAAAACTCGGAAAATGGGCGATATGGCTGTATTTGCTCATGACGATATCCACCATGTTTATCGTGCAGGCTGCGATTACTGTGGTTACCGCCGGTTTGATCACCAACATCTTCGGACTCGAAGGACTTGGCGGACACGATCCGCAGATGGTTGCCTTCATCATCAGCAGCGCATTACTGCTATTTTCCTGCACACTACTGGTGGGTGGTCACTATGTATTGTTGGATAAATTGATGAAAATCATCATCCTGGTACTCACCGTCACCTCGGTTGCCGCGGTGATTATGCTGTTATTCGATAATCCAGGCCATCATCAAACGGCCACTGTGTTTTTCTCTTTCTCTGATACCGCACATTTAGTATTTCTGGCGACATTTCTTGGCTGGATGCCCGCCCCGTTGGATCTCTCCGTATGGCATTCCATCTGGTCACAAAGCAAGAATGAGAGCGACGGCAAGATCACCAGCATGCAAGCGGCGTTGTTCGATTTCAGGGTGGGCTATATCGGCACTGCGTTCCTGGCGATATGTTTCCTGTTATTAGGCGCACTCGTGATGTATGGCAGCGGCGAAACGTTTGCTGCCGGCGGTGCGGCATTTGCAGGTCAATTGATGAACATGTATGAACAAGCACTGGGAGGATGGGCGTATCCGATTGTTGCCATTGCCGCACTGACCACCATGTTCAGCACCACGATAACCGTGCTGGATGGATATCCGCGCACGATTGGCATCTCGCTTGAGTTATTGTTTCCACACCGCATCAAGCATCGCAACCAAGAAAAAACTTATTTAATCTGGCTATTCATTATCATCACTGGCACATTATTAATATTATTCTTTTATCTGACATCGATGCGGGACATGGTAAAAATTGCCACCGTAGTGGCTTTCGTAGCCGCGCCCATTCTCGCGATACTCAACATGCAAGCAATGTTCAGCAACAACATGCCCGAACAGCACCGCCCCGGGAAGCTCATGTGGCTCTGGTGCTGGCTGGGCGTGACTGCCTTATCCGCATGTTCCATTACTTATTTATTACTGTAGTCTGAGTTATTAGCAAATTCCGATGCGCCCTACCCGCCTTGAGAAACCTGCGGCTACACGCAGCAACCTAAAAACGATCGCCGCCCTGCTGCCCTATTTATGGGAATTCAAAGTCAGGGTTATGCTAGCACTCAGCCTGCTGGTATTGGCCAAGCTCGCCAATGTTTCGGTGCCATTGGTGCTGAAGGAAATTGTCGACGCGCTGGATCAACCGCACGCCGTGTTGGTATTACCGTTTTTTTTATTGATCAGTTATGGTGTCTTGCGACTGTGCAGTACGTTATTTGGAGAATTGCGCGACGCGATTTTTGCCAAAGTGACGCAGCGCGCCATCCGGCGAGTCGCGAACAAAGTTTTCATACACCTACACTCGCTGTCATTACGTTTTCATCTGGAACGTCAGACTGGCGGTGTTTCACGCGATATCGAGCGCGGTACGCGCGGCATTTCCTTCCTGCTGAATTTTATGTTGTTCAATATCCTGCCCACGCTATTGGAAATTGGTTTGGTGCTGGCGATATTGATCAGTAAGTACGACATCTGGTTCGCCATCATCATCTTCCTGACTTTGCTGGCCTATATTGCACTGACGCTGATCGTTACCGAATGGCGCATGATTTTTCGCCGCACCATGAATAACATGGACTCCAAAGCCAACACACAGGCGATCGACAGTCTGCTGAATTACGAAACGGTGAAGTATTTCGGCAACGAAGCCTGGGAAGCACGGCGTTACGACGAGCATTTACAGTCCTGGGAAAAAGCCGCCGTGCGCAATCAAACGTCACTGGCCACGCTGAACGCCGGACAAAGCGCCATTATCGCCGTGGGCGTCACGTTGCTGATGTTATTGGCTGCCGATAAAGTCGTCGAAGGCAGCATGACCTTGGGCGATCTGGTGCTGATCAACGCCTTTATGCTGCAACTCTATATGCCATTGCATTTTCTCGGTTTTGTTTATCGCGAAATCAAGCATTCATTGGCGGACATGGAACGTATGTTCACGTTATTGGACGAAAACAAGGAAATTCAGGACAAGCCCGATGCTCAAAGCCTCGCTGCCCAGAATGCCACCATCCGTTTCAGTCACGTCAATTTTAGCTATGAACCCAATCGTCAGATCCTGTTTGATGTCAGCTTCGATATTCCCGCCGGGCAAAACATTGCCGTGGTAGGCCACAGCGGTTCGGGGAAATCCACGCTGGCACGCTTGCTGTTTCGTTTTTATGACGTGCAATCAGGCTGTATCCTGATCAATGATCAGGATATTCGCGACGTTACGCAGCAAAGCTTGCGCAAAGCCATGGGCATCGTGCCGCAAGATACGGTGCTGTTTAACGACAGTATTTATTACAACATCGCCTACGGTCAACCGGATGCACCGCAGGAAGCGGTTTTTGCAGCCGCGCAATCGGCGCATATCCATGACTTCATCGAAAGCCTGCCGGAAAAATACGCAACCATCGTCGGTGAACGCGGTTTAAAATTATCCGGCGGTGAAAAACAGCGCGTGGCCATTGCCCGCACGATTCTGAAAAATCCCGACATTCTGATTTTTGACGAAGCGACATCGGCACTGGATTCCGAATCCGAAAAGCGCATTCAAGCGGAATTGAAACGCATCGCCAGGAACCGCACCACGCTGACCATCGCCCACCGGCTTTCCACCATTGCCGATGCCGATCAGATTCTGGTCATGGATCATGGCCGCATCATTGAACAAGGAACTCACCAGCAATTACTCGCAACCAATGGCACGTATGCGCATATGTGGGAATTACAGCAACAAGAAGAAACGGATAAGCGCCACCAAGTTTAACGGTACTGACTGGATTTATTCCTATCAGCACAGTTAAAATCAACGCTACCGATACACGAAGCATAAAACCGATGATTTTCGCAATTGATTAAAAAAACCATCCATAAAAATCAACGTGAAACCCTACTCACTACAAGCAGGATCATGTTGAGCCGACGGATGCACCCATGAAGAACTGGTTGCAGCGTTTGCATCCGTTCAAGACTGCCGAGGCGCGGCGTCTTGCCATTTTGTTTGCAATCGTCTACTTCGCCCAGGGCATGGCGGCACTACCCAACCAGGTAATTGCGATTAACTTTAAGGATCAGGGTCTTGAAGCTGATGATGTGGCAGCTTTCTTCCTGCTGGCATCGATTCCCTGGTTCATCAAGCCGCTGTACGGATTAATCTCAGACTTCGTGCCGCTGTTCGGCCAACGGCGCAAAAGCTATCTGATTATAACTTCTGCTCTGGCATGCATGGCAGGATTGGTTGCCGGGCTTTCAGCAAACTATTCCTATTGGGAACTTGCCCTCCTGTATACGATTATGGGATTCGGCCTCGCCTACAATGACGTATTAACTGATGCACTGATGGTGGAAAAAGGCAAATTAAGTGGAATGACCGGCGCCTTCCAATCGGTACAATGGACTGCGATCACCGCTGCATCGATCATTGTCGGGTTGCTGGGCGGGTATTTTGCCGAATACCGGCAGTTGCAAGCCGCTTTTATGGTTGCCGCCATGTTTCCTTTGATTGTGTTACTGATGGCTGGATTTTTCGTGCGCGAGAAGCGTATTAATCCCCGAAAGAGGGAATTCAAAGCGATTTGGACAGCATTACGGTCCGGATTTGGGGAACGTTCGGTGTGGCTGGTTGGTGCTTTCATCTTCCTGTTCAATTTCAGTCCTTCGTTTGGACCGGCATTCCTTTACTACCAAATTGACGTACTCGGTTTCAGCCAACAATACATCGGCTTCCTGAACGCAGTTGATTCGGCAGCCAGCATTCTGGGCGCGCTGATCTATGCGCCACTGGCACGCTCAACACCACTGCGGCGCCTCATTAATTTCGCCATCGGCCTATCGGTCATCACATTGCTGACTTACCTGGGTTATATGGGAGAATTTTCCGCGCTGCTGATCCATGTGATCTGGGGCATCACGGGCATGATCACCACCCTCGCATTCCTCGATCTCGCAGCACGCGCATGCCCCAGGCGGGCAGAAGCCACTTTCTTTGCGCTGCTCATGTCCATCTTCAATCTTGGCACACTGGCTTCGCAAAATGTCGGCGCACATTTGTATACCGAACTCGGTGAAGGATCATTCGCCTACATCTGGTTGGTTGTCATCTCATCGTTCGCAACCGCCGCAATCTGGCTGCTCGTTCCCATGATACACATCGAGCGCATCGAGGCGCGCGCGCAACGCCGTCGCTAGAATTCCACTTATTCACACAGCCATTTGATACAAACAGGTTCCAGCAAAAATTCTGCGTTTTCTAATTGACGGACAGAGGTGTGACATCAGCAGCATGGTATTTGTAGCCAAATCCATCCGTCTGTAATAAGCTCAAATCGTGGTACACCATGAGCGGAGGAAAACACTATGAATGGAACACTGGATGTTGTGATTATCGGGGCGGGCAGCGCCGGACTGGCCGCGTTACGCGAAGTCAGAAAACATACACAACGCTTCGTGATCATTAATGACGGCGCGTGGGGTACTGTCTGCGCCCGGGTAGGTTGCATGCCATCCAAGACATTAATCGAAGCGGCCAATGCCTTCCACCGTCGGAATACCTTTGCGGAATTCGGCATTCAGAATGCTGATTCTCTCACATGCGACATGCCTACCGTACTTCGGCGTGTACGGCGCTTACGCGATGATTTTGTCGCCAGCACCGTAAAAACCACGCAAGATTTGGGCGAACGCGCAATTTCCGGACGTGCACGCTTACTTGCGCCAGGCAGGCTGGAAGTCAACGGGCAGGAATTAAGCACACATAACATCATCATTGCGACCGGATCCAGTCCGATTGTATCCAAACCCTGGAGCACACTGGGAAAGCGGTTACTTACGACAGATATCTTATTTGAGCAGGAAATTTTGCCCTCTCGAATGGCAATACTGGGAATGGGCCCTATTGGTATTGAAATGGCACAAGCGCTGTCCCGGCTGGGCATTGAGGTGGTGGGATTTGGCAGCCGTCCAACAATTGCTGGATTAACGGATCCGCAAGTCAATGCAGTCGCAATAGAATTGCTGGGACGTGAATTCTCCCTGCATCTGGGAGAAAAAGCTGAATTGACCGCTGCCGGTGAAGGACTGAAGGTATGTACCGAAACTACGGAAGTAGTGGTCGATGGCGTTCTTGCTGCCTTGGGGCGACATCCCAATATCAGCGACTTAGGTCTCGAAACATTAGGGATTCCACTCGATGAACATGGCATGCCGCCTGTCAATCCCAACACCATGCAGGTGGCCGATCTGCGCGTATTCATGGCTGGCGATGCCAATGATCAAGCGGCGATATTGCACGAAGCGGCCGACGACGGTCACATTGCAGGCTTCAATGCCATGCGCGCCACCCCTGTTTGTTTCAGGCGCCGAACACCGCTGGCTATCGTTTTTGCTGATCCGAACATTGCGGTCGTAGGTAGCCGTTACCAGTCACTCGATCACACGAAAACATTAGTTGGAGAAGTGCGTTTTGATCGCCAGGGACGTGCGCGTACAGGCCAACGTAACAAAGGCATTCTGCGTATTTATGCGGCAATGGAAAGTGGCCGGCTGCTAGGTGCGGAAATGTGCGCACCTGCTGGAGAACATATGGCGCACTTACTTGCACTGGCGATTGATCGTTCGCTCACAGTGCAAGAATTACTACGCATGCCCTTCTATCACCCCGTTTTGGAAGAAGGTTTGCGCACAGCGTTGCGTACATTGTCGGCACAGCTTCCTGCCGGCAATGAATCCGATCTATCCACGTGCAGTGAGTTTAATATGGAAGCGCTGGATTAACAGGCTGTTAACCCGGATTTTTCTGGTTATGCCAGATTTGTTTTTTTCATTTCATAGTCGAATGAAAACCACGTGGAGGAAAGGCTAATGCATGTAAGGAGCGGAGTTGCGAAGATTACTAAATTTATCGCCATACTCTGCCTGATGCTTTTTGTAAGCTGCAGATCAATACCCACCATGGTGCCAGATATGGCAATGCGGCCATCGCATGCGGTTCAACTCGATGGTGCACATGGCCCCTTGACTGCTCAGCAGAGCAAAGTGATTCTCGCTAGACTTAAAAAGAATAGTACAGACACCCATATCTTCGATAGACATCTGGCACTGGAAGCGGAGATTGTCGGCAGTCCGCTGGTTATGGGCAACAAAGTAGAACTGCTGGTAGATGGCCCAAAAACCTATGACTCCATGTATTCAGCCATAGAAAATGCGAAGGATCATATCAACATGGAGACCTTTCTCATCGAAGATGATGAAATCGGGCGTCACTTTGCTGAACTGTTACTTAGCAAGCAAAAGAGCGGAGTGCAGGTAAACCTCATTTATGATAGCTTTGGGTCAATTTATACACCCAAAGAGTTCTTCAAGCCGTTAAAAGAAGGCGGTGTAAATGTCTTGGAATTCAATCCAATCAATCCGCTCGTTGTACAAAAAGACTGGCAAGTCACCTCGCGCGATCACCGTAAGCTTTTGATAGTCGACGGACAGATTGCTTTTGTGGGAGGTATCAATATCAGCAGCGTATATTCTAGAGGATCATTCAGCAGATCTGAGTCGACCGGAGACAATCCGCCATGGCGAGATACTCATTTACGTATGGTAGGTCCAGTTGTCAGTGAATTTCAGAAGCTATTTATGGCCACATGGAGCGAACAAAAAGGCGAACCATTGGCATCCAGGAATTATTTTCCTGAGCTTGCCAGGAAAGGAAATGAAGTAGTCCGCGCCATCGGCAGCTCACCGGAAGAGCCTTATAGTCAGATCTATGTCACTTTACTTTCCGCTATTAATAGTGCGGAAAACCAAATCTTTCTGACTAATGCCTATTTTGTCCCCGATCCGAAATTGCTCACCGCACTGAAGGAAGCGGCTCAGCGTGGCGTGGACGTAAAGTTGCTGCTACCCGAAAGAACAGATTCAACCATGGTGTTTTATGCATCGCGTTCCTATTACGATGAATTATTGAGTGCCAACGTAAAAATCTATGAGCGGCAAGATGCATTACTGCACGCCAAAACCGCACTCGTAGACGGTGTGTGGTCAACCATAGGTTCAACCAATCTCGACTGGCGCAGCTTCCTTAACAACCAAGAAATTAATGCCATCATATTGGGAGCGGATTTTGGTGTGCAAATGCAAGCGCTGTTCGAGCAAGATCTGGAGTCTTCCAAACAGGTCGTGCTCAGAGAGTGGAGAAAACGGTCAATCGGTGCTCGCATCAAGGAAAGAGCGGCACGACTGTGGGCACACTGGTTATGAATTGCTTTAACGCGTAGATGAAAATAATATTTTAATGAACTGATTTTTTAAATGAGGATAAAACATATACGTTTTTATCCAAACTCAGTAATGGAATCCGGCAGCATAAATAGTGAGATGAACAACCGCAATGATGTATAAGTGGGGGCTTTGCGCATCGGATCAGAACGGGCCACGCCTTTCTCGAAACCGTTTCAACGCCCTGTAGCTTTCCTGCATAGGTACAAATGTATCCCCTTGCTCGCTTTCGGTATTTTATTGAGTCAGATCAATGGGCTGCGCCAGCATCTGCTCGACATAACGAATGTTTTCTACGGAAAGATCCTGCGTTTGAATGGAATTTATGAAAATGCAGGCAACTATGATAAAACATAACGCGTTGGGGCACCACGAAACAGGACGTCAAGGATATGAGTGTAATATGTACTCGGTGTACACTATGAAACAATGCTTTTGCAAGTAAATACGCAAACCTGAACAAGCACAACCTTTTAACCGAGTTCTTTTTCCATGACCTCTGAGAATACAGTTGCGGCTTTTCCTATCGTTGGTATTGGAGCTTCTGCCGGTGGTTTAGAAGCCCTAGAACAATTCTTTCGCCATGTTCCTGCTAACAGCGGCATGGCTTTCGTGCTGGTACAGCACCTCGATCCCAGCCATGCCAGCTTGCTGACTGAAATTCTGCAACGTACCACTGCCATGCCGGTGACCGAAGCTTTTGATGAAATATCGGTTGAGCCCGACCACGTCTATGTCATTCCGCCCAACCGCGATATGGCGATTTTTCACGGTAAATTGCAATTGAGCGTGCCCAATGAGCCACGTGGGCAACGTTTACCCATTGATGCTTTTCTGCGGTCATTGGCTGAAGATCAACAAGAAAACGCCATCGGTATCATTTTATCCGGCACCGGATCTGATGGCACACAGGGGTTACGCGCTATCCTCGGCGCAGGCGGCGTAACGTTGGTACAGGAGCCAGTCACTGCCAAATATGACGGCATGCCTTCCAGCGCAATTCAGGCAGGTTGTGTCACCCAGGTGCTATCGGTTGACAAAATGCCGGAAGCGCTGCAATTCGGTGCCCGTCGATTTAACACCCAGAATCAAACATCCATTGACCCGGAAAGAGCCAGCGGGATGAATCGTATCCTGATGCAATTGCGGACTAAAACCGGTCACGACTTCTCACTATACAAAAAAAGTACTATCGCTCGTCGTATCGAACGCCGCATGTTGCATCATGCGATCGAAGACACGGATATTTACGCTCGATTTCTCAAGGAAAATCCGGCGGAGGTTACCGCTTTATTCAAAGAATTACTGATCAATGTCACCAGCTTTTTTCGGGATGCAGACGCGTTTGCTGTACTGCAGAAGAATATCTTGCCGGAGCTATGCAGGGACAAAGCGGAACAATCCAACTTTCGCGTCTGGGTTGCGGGCTGCGCCACCGGCGAGGAAGCTTACTCTATCGCGATACTGCTAAAAGAACTGATGGAGGAGAATCATCACGAATTCAAAGTACAAATCTACAGTACCGACCTAGATGATGAAGCCATCGCTATTGCCCGTGCCGGTATCTATCCACTCAATATCACCCAGGATATCACTCCGGAGCGATTGCGCCGATTCTTTAGCAAAGAAGACACTGGTTATCGGATAAAAAAGGAAATTCGCGAAATGGTGATATTCGCTATCCAGAATGTACTTAAAGACCCGCCCTTCACCAAGCTCGATCTGCTGAGTTGCCGCAATCTGCTGATTTATCTGGGACCGGAATTACAGAACCAATTGATTCCAACTTTTCATCATGCGCTCAAGCCCGGTGGAGTCCTGTTTCTTTCTCCCTCGGAGAGCATCGGTAACCATACCCAATTTTTCTCTCCAATCAATCGTAAATGGAAATTCTATCGTGCCATCCATTCGCTCACCTCTGCACGCGCTGTGATAACAAACGCGCTATCCTGGACTGCAGGGCCTGGTGGAAAAACACCTGAGGAAGTCATGATCAAACCTAAGGAAACCAACTTTGCCGAACTCACCCGCCGGGTACTGTTGCAATACTTTGCGCCTGCTTCGGTAGTTACCGACTGCAAAGGTGACATCCTCTACGTACACGGCGAGACCGGCAAATATCTACGTCCAGCCCCAGGGCAGGCCAGCCTTAATGTCATTGAAATGGCCCGCGAAGGACTGGAGCTGGAACTTCGAACGGCCATTCGCGCAGCAACCAATGAGGGAACGCCAACCCTGAACAGGGAAATACAGGTCAAGACGAATGGCGATTTCACAACGGTGAATCTCAGCGTCCGATCTCTTACTAGCTATGACAGCAGCCAGAATCTTCTATTAGTAAGTTTTCAGGAGACTGTCAGTCCAAAAACCGCAAAGTCGGGACAAAAGCATGCTGTCAAGCCGGCAGAGCTGGGACGTATCGAAGAACTGGAACGTGATCTGGCGTATTTAAAAGAAAATTACCAAGCCACCCTGGAGGAACAACAAGCTTCTAACGAAGAACTCAAATCGACGAATGAGGAAATGCAATCCACCAATGAGGAGCTACAGTCAACCAATGAAGAACTGGAAACTTCCAAAGAGGAACTGCAATCGGTCAATGAAGAACTCATTACCGTCAACTCAGAACTGCAGGCTAAAATTGAGCAACTTGCCGGTATGCAGAATGACATGAAGAATTTGCTCGATAATACTCATATCGGCACCGTGTTCCTCGATGAGCGATTGATGATTCGGCGCTTCACGCGTGAAGCAACCAATATCTACCGGCTAGTGCCTTCGGATGTGGGCCGGCCTTTGAGCGACATCAAGTCCAATCTCGAAGGGGAAGAATTGCTAATCCAAGCGCAATCTGTGCTCGAAACGCTCATTCCGTTTGAACAGGAGGTGCAAACCCATCATGGGACCTGGTATCTCGCACGTATTCAGCCCTACCGCACTTTAGATAACGTGATCGAAGGCGTGGTGCTGACTTTCACCGACATCAGCAAACGCATCACAGCGGAAACTGACGTGCGATTAGCGCGCGATCTGGCCGAGAGCGTTGTCGATACCATCGACGAGCCGCTATTAGTCATGGATGGTGATTTAAAGGTTATTTCCGCCAATCGCGTCTTTTTCCAGTATTTCCAAGTAACCGCTGCTGATACAATTGGACGAAAGATTTACGACTTGGGCAACGGTCAATGGAATATCCCGGCGTTGCGAGAATTACTGGAAATTATTTTGCCACGCGACCAAGCCTTTGAGGGATTCAGGGTGGAGCATGATTTTCCTGCTATCGGGCACCAAAAGATATCATTGAATGCTCGCCGCATTGTCGGGAAATCCAGCGAATTATCATTGATATTACTGATGATTGACCATATCGGCGATCAATCTCCTGCAAAATAGATCAAGGAGAATAACGTATGAACGAGAAATGGAATGGTATTGAACGGCGTAAATCGCTAAGAGCAGAAGCCGAAGCGATGGTAGAGAGTTTCTCGGTAGGCGCCAATGCAACCAATCTGACTGAGATGCTGATGCACGAACTCCTGGTGCATAAAGTTGAACTGGAAACGCAAAATGAAGAATTGCGCAGGGCTCATGTTGCCATGGAAGAAGCGCGGGATCACTATGTGGATTTCTATGAGTTTGCGCCGATCAGTTATATCACCATCAACCGGGACGGCATGATTAGCGCAATTAACCTGACCGGAGCCGCACTGCTGGGCGCTGATCGCACAAAGCTGATCAATCACCGCTTCTCGACGTTTGTCGCCCCCCCGGATAGAGATCGTTGGCACCGCCTGTTCATGAACATGATGGAACATGTGAAGGATGAACTGCAAAAATTCAGTCTGGAGATGGTGCGTGTCGATGGATCGCAGTTTTATGGCCATTTCGACTGCTTGCGCAAAGAAACATTGGATGCACCTGCGATGCTGCGAGTTGCTCTGACCGACATCACGCAACAAAAGGCCACATTTGAATAGCTGACCGTTCTATCACCCGCTCGGCTAATTTCCCCCAGTCAGCAGCTGTTGATTGAAAATTTGATGACATCCGGATGTTGATTTACTGCATCCATAACAAGAGGCAGAAGTGAGTCTCTACTGATCACTAACCCACAAAATTCAACCTGCGATCTTTTCTCTAGAAGAATATTTGACTGCCTGCTTCGAGTTCATCGATTTTTCCTGAGGCAGGGCATATTGATTTGTTTGGCGAATTTCAGGATAACGCACCGATGGAATACGAGCTACCGATGTTTCTGGCCGTATGGGAGCTGGCAGCAGGCGATCGAATTCGGTTTTGACTACTTGATAGCACTCGCAAACCCGCGCTTCCAGTCCCTCACGATCTAACACCGTGATATGGCCCCGGCTGTAGTGGATCAATCCTGCTTCCTGCAATTTGCTGGCAGCTTCTGTGACACCCTCACGGCGTACACCCAGCATATTGGCGATTAATTCCTGGGTCATGAACAACTCATTTGAAGAAAGCCGGTCAAGGCTTAACAGCAACCAGCGACAGAGTTGTTGATCCACCGTATGAAATCGATTGCAAACCGCCGTTTGTGCCGTTTGGGTAATGAGTGCCTGGGTATAATTCAGCAGCTTGTGAAGTAGCACACCGTGGCGGTTAAATTCCTGCATAAACAGATTCTGCCGTATCCGATAGGCATAGCCTGCACTTTGCACCACAGCCCGATTTATCGTGGTTTGACCACCCATAAAGAGCGCAACACCGATGACGCCTTCAAAACCGATTACCGCAATTTCCGCTGACGCACCATTTTCCATCACATAAAGCAACGATACGATGCAGTCCATGGGAAAATAGGCGTATTGTAACTTCTCTCCTGATTCGTAAAGAACTTTGCCCAAGGGCATTTCGATTAGCTCAAGATGAGGAAGAATATGTTCATACTCTTCTCTGGGCAACACATTGAGGAGGTGGTTTCGCTTAGGATCATAATATGTGCCTTTCATACTTAACACTCCTTATTGATACCATCAACCACTATGATGTGATTAGAATCTATTTCTAACCATAAGAATTGGGTTCCATAGCATATAGTGGGTTTAAGAAATGCACCATCTCGCTGCACAGAACTACGTATCGGAAGTTATAGTTAGGCTAAAATCCATTTTCATACTAATCAAATTCTTTGCAGATTTTAATAAGAAGAAACCGGGAATCATGTAGGAATTTTCCCTGAAACAAAGAATCCGAACTGAGTAGTAAGCGTTGCATTTGGTAGTAAAATATCGCCCAATCTGCATGTTCTGGTCAAATTCAATGAGGAAATAAGATAAATGCATGTAACCATCGTCTATGCTTCTGTCAAACCGGAAAAAATCGAAGCATTCAAGGAAGCCTGCCGGTTGAATCACGAAAACTCCATCCGCGAACCCGGCAATGTCCGTTTTGATATTTTGCAATCTGCGGATGATCCGGCAAAATTTGTATTTTACGAAGCCTACAAAACCCGGCAGGATGCCGCGGCTCATAAAGAAACCGCGCATTACCTGGCATGGCGGGATACCGTGGTGGATTGGATGGCCGAACCCCGGCACGGTGTTGCATACCATGGACTGCTTCCGAAAGTTGACAGCTGATGTTTAATTTTTCCATCGCGCGATTACCGCGCATCGAATTTGGCGCGGGTACCTTAAAAAAATTGCCGGATATTATTGCGGGCTACGGCTCTCGCGTTTTACTAGTAACAGGCGTCCGCTCATTCACCAATACCGATAACTGGCAGCCATTCATTGAGCAACTCAAGCAACGCACGATCAGTTGGCAACATTGCACGATTGCCGAAGAACCCTCCCCCGCTCTGGTGGATGATCTCGTCAAGACCTACGCAGATCATTCCTTCGATGTCGTGGTCGGCATCGGTGGCGGCAGTGCACTGGACGCCGCCAAAGCAATTGCGGGATTATTGAAAGTACAGCGTTCCGTGATGGATTACCTGGAAGGCGTCGGACCGGAATTGCCCTACGCAGGCCCTGCCCTTCCGTTTATCGCGGTGCCCACAACCGCCGGTACCGGCAGCGAAGCAACCAAGAATGCGGTACTGAGCACACAAGGGGAACACGGTTTTAAAAAATCTTTCCGCCACGACAAACTGGTTGCCGAATACGCCATTGTCGATCCGGATTTATTGCGCAGTTGCCCGCCCGAGGTAATCGCCGCCAATGGCATGGATGCATTGACGCAACTGTTGGAATCGTATGTGTCCACCAAATCCAATGCA
This sequence comes from Nitrosomonas sp., assembly GCF_024282095.1. Taxonomy (GTDB): domain Bacteria; phylum Pseudomonadota; class Gammaproteobacteria; order Burkholderiales; family Nitrosomonadaceae; genus Nitrosomonas. The sequence goes on along the minus strand of NZ_JAMWZS010000001.1, from coordinate 22,691 downwards.
TTCATCGACGCATTGGCGATCAGCGGCTTGCAAGCCGCCCGGGATGCATTGATTCCGCTCTATCGCCAGGACGGACAACTGCAGGAACACCGCGAAAAAATGGCCTACGCCGCGCTGCTGTCCGGTATCACACTGGCACAAGTGGGCTTGGGCTCGGTGCACGGTCTGGCATCTCCATTAGGCGCTTTTTACCCGATTCCACACGGCGCAGTATGCGGTACCTTAGTCGCATCGGCCACCCGCATCAACATTCGCAGCATGTTGGCGCGGGAACCTAACAACCAAGCATTGGCAAAATACTTGCATGTTGCGGAAATTCTCTGCCAGAAACGCTTTATTGATCCGGAAACCGCTTTCACTGCATTGATCGATCTGCTGGCACAATGGACAGCCGAATTGGCCCTGCCGCGCCTATCGCATTACGGATTGCAGGAAACCGCATTGGATAAAGTCATCGCCAATTGCCGTGGCAGCAGCATGAAAACTAATCCCATCGTACTGAACGATGAGGAAATCAGACAGATCTTGCTTGAGCGTTTGTAGCATAATCTATGATTGGCATCACTCATTCTTTTATGTTCTTGCTGCCTACATCTTCCAAAGCGGGAAATTCCAGCCCCTCAATCTGTTGCAGCGATTTCCCCGCAATTCCCTGTAAATCGCCATACATGCCGACGGTCGCCGTCATCACGCGCTCAATTTGCTCTTCGCGTTTGGCCCATTGTTTCATGATGGCTTTGCGCTCTTTATCCAGATCTTCCTGCATGGTGGAAAACGCTTCGACAATCGCCTCGACGCGTTGGCGGAAGCGCGGGCCGGTGAGGTATTGGTAGACCATTTCAGTCTTGGTTTGCTGGCCTTCCGAGGATTGGCGCGCCACAGCGATTTCCAGCAAGGATTGGCGCAGAATCATGGCCACCGGCAAAGCAGCCCGGGGATGAGTAACCCAGACGCCCTCGATCAGCTCAAAGGTTTCGACGCCTTTTGGCAACACTTGACTCACGATCACGGCGATTTCCGCTTTTGCAGTGCGCTGATCATCGCGCAGTTTTACCAGCCAAGGATCGCTCCAGTTCTTGGTGCGTTTGAATTCCCACAAAATAGTGCCTCCGGCCTGACCACCTGCGCCGACCACCCGGTGCAGCACATCTCCGCCGTATTCACCTTTGGGCACCGGTTCGATCGCATCATAAGGAAATTTCATGCGCAGCAGGTTTTCCAGTTCCAGTTCCTGCACTTCCCCTTGCAGTTGCTGTGAACCCTGCTCGGCCCTGCGCTTGAGGTCTTCGATCTGTTTCTGCATCGCGGCAATGGTTTGCTCTTTTTCCATCACCTTGAGTTTCTGTTCACCCTCGGCTTCTTTCCTGGCAAGCACACGCACTTCGGTCAATCCATCCTGCACTCGCTTTTCCACCGTGAGTTCCAATTCACGCCTGGCATCGTCGAGTTCGCGCTGTTTCTTGATGAGCTCGGCTTGCGCCTTTTGCGCTTCAGCCAATTTTTCGTCGCGAGATTTCAGCACTTCGTGCAATTCGGTCAGTTCACGCGCCTTGTTTTCCAGTTCGGCAGCACTGGCCAATTTGGCTTTGCGCGATTCCTCCGCAATCACCCGCGCACGTTCCGCTTTCAACTGCTCCGCTACCTGACTGGCGACGTGATCGTCGAGCTTGCGCTTATCTTCCGTTAATTGCTTTTCCTTGTCGCGCATGGCCTGTTCGCGCTGAATGATCTCGCTGTCTTTCTGCGCCAGCCGCTGCTCAAACTGTCTGCGCGTGGATTCAATCAGCGGCGCCGCCAATGATTCGGTCAGTTTGATTTCCGTTTTGCAGTTCGGGCAAGTAATCGTTGGTTCTGTCATCACAATTTTTTCCATTCAATTAATGCGGCAATATTTGCCAACATGGCCGCTTCTCCGTAATAAAAAAATCAAGTAAAGAAAGCACCAACACAGTCAGCACAAGCCTTGCCATCAGTTGGCATGATCATTGCTGTTGCCATTGTTAGTAATTTATTATAAACCGGCAGTACTCAACATTCAGGAATCCCTATGCAAAATAAATTCGAGAGTTTGGAGCTCGGCCAATTCATTCCGTTGCATTATCACCACAATATGTTGAACGACACTATCCGCATGCAAGGCTTTAAGGCGGCAATTGATTGGGTGGTCAAACCCGGTGCGAAGGTTCTGGAGCTTGGTGGTGGTACCGGCGTGCAATCGTTTTTTGCCGCACAAAAAGCGCACAAGGTTTATTGTGTCGAGCGCAATCCGGAACTAGTCAATGCTGCACGCAGTCTTCTCGCACAAAACACCAACGGAGATAAAGTTGAAGTGATCCAGGCAGATGCGCTGCATTACCTGCCGCCGGAACCGGTCGATGTGGTGATCTGCGAAATGTTGCACACCGGTTTGTTACGTGAAAAACAAATGCCTGTTATCGATTCATTTAAAAAACGTTACTTGGAAAAGTTTGGCGGCCCGCTGCCTATCTTTGTGCCGGAAGCCAGTATTCAGGCAATTCAGCCGATACAACAAGACTTCCATTTTGAAGGGTTTTACGCGCCGACGATTTTATTTCAAGATCCCTGCGCCATTCAGGAAAGAAGTAAAAACCTCGGCGATCCTGAAGTATTTCAATTGCTGTCTTATGCTGAACCGTTTGACCAAACCTGCCAATGGGACGGAGAAATCCTCATTACCGAGCATGGTCAGCTCAATGCATTACGGCTCATCACCAAAAATATACTAGCCATTAATATGCATACTTGCAGCACCGTCGATTGGCATACGCAATACATCATTGTTCCACTATCCACGCCACTTGCGGTTTCCAAAGGCGACCACATTTCCATACGCTTTAGTTACCAAGGCGGCGCACCGCTTAGCGCACTGTCGGATTCACTGGAAGTTTGCCTTGTCAATAAACAAGTTCCGGTCTTGGAATTGGCGCTCGAAGCTTTAAATCGCGCAGCGGAATCTCAGTCAAACACCCCTCAAATGCACCATTACTGATCCATGCAGCACGGATAGTGTACACCGTAGTCGTGTACACTAGGGAAACTCTGAATAACTGTCATTTCGAGCACAGCGAGAAATCTATAACATTGATTCACAAAGATTCCTCACTTTGTTCGGAATGACAAACATGAATTATTCAGAGTTTCCCTAGCATATAAACTGCATCCAGCAACTTAGGTGCGATACGTTTCGCTTTTTGATACTTTGCTTATTTGTTTCAAATTCATGTAAAGCACCCCCTGTTTAATTTCACATGGCTCTAGCAGAGCTACAAGGATTCCTTTTGATTGATCGGTTTTCCAACTTTCAAGATGGCACATATCGTTGGGAGGAGAGTCCATTTCATTCGTTGAAAAACGTTTTCGAGACAGCCGTACACAGCATCAGCGCCGAACACATGCGCAAGGCGCATCTTCTTCCGGGAGCCGGCAGGAAGTAAAGTTCTGGCGATTTCAACATCATGTAGAATAGCGCTCGATTGTATAAATTACAGAGTTACCGCAGACCTGAATTGTCACATCATGCCAACCCATCCTGCTTTTATCCATTTACGACTGCATAGCGAATATTCCATTCTGGATAGCACGATCCGCATTCCGGAAGTCGTTGCAAAAGCAGTGGCGGATCAAATGCCCGCACTCGCGTTAACCGATCTTGCCAATTTGTTTGGTTTGGTCAAGTTTTATCAAACTGCCAATAAAAACGGTGTCAAACCGATTCTCGGGTGCGATGTCTGGATCACCAATGAATCCGACCGCAACAAGCCGATCCGACTGCTGCTGCTATGCCAATCCCACGCCGGTTATTTACTGCTGTCGCGTCTGTTATCACGCGCCTATCGCGAAAATCAACATCATGGCAGAGCCGAAATCAAGTCATCCTGGTTACATTCCACTGAATGGGGATCGCAAGGACTCATCGCGCTATCAGGTGCCCGCTTGGGCGACATCGGGTCAGCCATTTTACAAAACAATTTGCAGCAAGCTGAAATTCAGGCACAAAAATGGGCTGACCTGTTTCCCGATCGTTTTTATATTGAAATCCAGCGCGATGGTCATGCACATGAAGCCATGCTGGTGCAACAATCGCTGATACTCGCCCAAAAACTTGATCTGCCCGTTGTCGCCACGCAAGCGGTGCAATATCTAAATGCTGACGATTACCGGGCGCATGAAGCGCGTGTTTGTATTGCTGAAGGGTATATTCTGGGAGACAAGCGCCGTCCCAAAAGTTTTACCGAACAGCAATACTTCAAAACCCAAGCCGAAATGGCGCAATTATTTGCGGATATCCCCAGCGCATTAACAAACACCATAGAAATTGCCAAACGCTGCAACCTAACGCTGGAATTGGGTGTGAACCGGCTTCCGCTATTTCCCACGCCCAATAACGAGAGTCTGGAGCAATACTTACGCGATCAGGCCGCAACAGGTCTGGAGCAGCGTATGTTGCAACTATTTCCGGATGCCGAAATACGCGCTGGCAAAATGCTCCAATACCAATCCCGCCTTGAGTTTGAAGTGAACACCATCATCCAGATGGGATTTGCCGGGTATTTTTTGATCGTCGCTGATTTTATCAACTGGGCCAAGCACAACAATGTGCCGGTGGGGCCTGGGCGCGGCTCCGGTGCTGGCTCATTGGTGGCGTATTCCTTGGGAATCACCGACCTCGACCCGCTGCGTTACGATTTATTGTTTGAACGCTTTCTGAATCCCGAACGCATATCCATGCCCGATTTTGACATCGATTTCTGCCAGGATCGGCGCGAATTGGTGATCGAATACGTCAAGCAACGTTACGGCACGGGAAAAGTCTCGCAAATCGCCACCTTCGGCACGATGGCGGCCAAGGCGGTGATCCGCGATATCGGCCGGGTGCTGGATTTGCCGTACAACTTTGTCGACCAGCTCGCCAAACTGGTGCCGTTTGAACTCGGCATGACGTTAAAAAAAGCGCGCCAGCTCGAACCGCAACTCAATCAGCGCGCGGAAGCTGAAGAAGATGTACGCAATTTGCTGGAACTGGCGGAAAGCCTCGAAGGCATCACGCGCAATATCGGCATGCACGCCGGCGGTGTGCTTATCGCCTCCAGCGAAATCACCGATTTTTGTCCGATCTATTGCACCGAATCGGCGGACTCGGTCGTCAGCCAACTGGATAAAGATGATGTCGAGAAAATCGGCTTGGTGAAATTCGACTTTCTGGGCTTGCGCACGCTGACTACCTTGGATCGCGCTGTCGGCTATATCCGCCAATCGCGTCAGAACGCCGAGCCTGCTACTAAAACCGATCCGACTGCGCAACTTTTCTCACTGGAGACACTGCCGCTTGACGATGCACTGACCTACGCACTGATGCGCAAGGGCAACGCAGTCGGCATCTTTCAGTTTGAATCACGCGGCATGATCGATTTATTGCAGAAAGCAAAACCCGATTGTTTTGAGGACATCATCGCCTTGGTAGCGCTGTATCGCCCCGGCCCGATGGATCTGATCCCGGAATTCATCGACCGCAAGCATGGCAAGAAAACGATTGAATATCTGGATCCCCGTCTGGAGCCGATTTTGGGTCCAACGTACGGCATCATGATTTATCAGGAACAAGTCATGCAGATCGCGCAGGTGATCGGTGGCTACAGCCTCGGCAGTGCCGATTTATTGCGCCGCGCCATGGGTAAGAAAAAAGTCGAAGAAATGGCGCAACAACGCGATATCTTCGTTGCCGGCGCAATCAATAATGGCTTGAACAAAGATCAAGCCACCGAACTGTTCGGCCTGATGGAAAAATTTGCGGGTTACGGCTTCAACAAATCGCACGCCGCCGCATATGCGCTGATCGCTTTCCAGACCGCTTATCTGAAAGCGCACTACCCGGCTGAATTTATGGCCGCGTGTTTGTCCGCCGACATGGACGACACCGACAAAGTGCATATTTTTGTTGAGGACACCATCGCCAACGGATTGACGATACTACCTCCCGATATTAATCATTCTAGTTACCGCTTCATCCCGGTTGACAACAAAACCATCCGCTTCGGCCTCGGCGCGGTGAAAGGCACCGGGGAATCCGCAATCAGCTCGATCATTGCCGTGCGCGAACAAACGGGGCTTTTTACTGATTTATTCGATTTCTGCAACCGTGTCGACCGACGCATCGCCAATCGCCGCGTTATGGAATCATTAATCCGCGTCGGTGCATTCGACGCCATCAACCCTAACCGCGCCAGCTTGTTGGCTTCTGTCGGTTTGGCGATAGAATCGGCCGAACAAATCAGCCAATCCGTCAGTCAGGCCAATTTATTCGGCGAAGCTGAGGATCAGCCGCACATGCAACCGCAACTGATTCCTGCGAATGTGTGGTCCGATCGGGAAAAACTGCGCCATGAGAAAATCAGCCTGGGCTACTATTTCAGCGGACACCCTTTCGATACCTACGCTGCGGAACTCAAACGCTTCATCCGCACCCGCTTGGATCAGTTGTACCCAAACCGCGAACCACAACTGCTCGCCGGAATCATTCACTCCATCCGGGTGCAAATGACGCGCCGCGGCCGAATGGGCATCATCAATCTGGACGACGGCAAAGCACGCGTTGAGCTGGTCATTTTCAGTGAATTGTTCGATGCCAATCGCGCATGGTTAAAAGAAGATCAACTTCTGATCGCGGAAGCGAAAGTCAGTAACCGTGGATACAATGGCGAAGAAAGCGACGAATTAAGAATCACCGCCGAGCAGCTCTATGATTTCGCCGGAATCCGCTCGCGCTTTGCCAAGCAAATCAGGATTCATTGCGACCCGTCCACACTCGACCAGGTTTCCAGCCTCAAAACATTGCTGGCACCCTTCACCAATCAAACGCAAAAACCCGGTAATAATCTCCCAGCCTGCCCGGTCATGATTATCTATCACAATGACTTTGCCAGCGGTGAACTGGAATTGGGGAGTGATTGGCGGGTGAATCTGCATGATGATTTGTTGCAATCGTTAGCTGGGCATTTTAATACTGAGAATGTTGAGATCATTTATTAAATATTAAAAAAACCATAGAGATTAAATTACAATTATCGCTCTAATAAGAAGGGAGAAGTTTTTATGTCGGCAATTTCTGACAATCTTATTCATTTTCTCGCCAGAAACGACAAAGACAGTCCGAATCGGCAATTCAGTATTTTTAAGTTAATTATTGAAAGTGGACTTCGCACGAGTAGAGTACAAATCAAATTTGCGGAAGGTGCGAGCATTCTTAATCAAATAATTTGCTTTACTGATATTCCTCTTCGTGAGTGCAATGAACACACTTCAATATATGGAAAATTTGGTATCGGCTTTAAGAAAGCCTATGTCAAAAATGCTGGCGGAAATCCTGCACGTTATTTTCTCGATTATATGCCCGGCCAAACTGGAACCGAAAATATTGTCGAAAGCCGCGGAGGGCTTTACTTCAGCTTATGTGAACAATATAAATTTATGAATGTACTAAATGAGCATATAAAAACAAACCCTGACCTTGTTCTCTTTGATCACGAAGGAAATATCGTAATAACCAACGAGCAACTTAAAACACAAATTGAAAATTGGATATTCAATTTCTCTTTCGAGAAGGAAATGGGAGATCTCGGACCAGCTCGTGATGAAACGAATGAGATTGACCTCTATTATAAAGAGCGGGAATGGCGGCTTGTACCGTCCCAAATGACTATACTATCAAATGCCGCAATGTTGTCTTCCGACAATAATTCCTTTTATTACAAATTTAATCGAAAAGATGTGAACATGGTTGTTGTGCCAAATGAAGAGATGCGATCTACTGTACTTGATTATTTTTTGAGCCTACGCTCATCCGATGACTCAAGACTACAAGATTTTGGAGCAAATGTACTACCAATAATCAATTATGATGACTTACAAAAATGGTAACTAACCATCGAAACGACAATCAATACTGCATCAAATAAAAATATCTATCAGCAGTGCCATTTTAATAGTCTTCTTACTTTTCAAACAGCGGATTCATCAGGTATTCTAATCAATTAACGCCACAAGAAATTGATAGCGCCAAATCACAAAACCCAAGCGTGACTTTGTTTGCCCAAAAATATATATTAGCGGCAAAGCAATGTATTTATCCGCTAATCCGCACTTTTCTTCAGGAACATTATCATGAACCACAATCTATTCAATAGCCTGCATGAATTATCGATTGCGCCGGGCAGCAGCGCGAAATACTATTCACTTCCGGCGTTGGAAAAAAGTGGAGTTGGGAAGGTTTCCTGTCTGCCGGTTTCGATTCGTATCATACTGGAATCCGTATTACGCAATTACGACAATAAAAAAATCACCGAAGCGCATATCCGGCAACTGGCAAACTGGCAACCCAACGCCGACCGGATCGACGAAATACCGTTTGTCGTTTCGCGCATTGTTTTGCAAGACTTTACCGGTGTGCCGCTGCTGGTGGATCTGGCTGCCATGCGCAGTGCGGCGGTAAAACTGGGGAAAGATCCCAAGCGGATAGAACCGTTGGTACCGGTTGATCTGGTCGTTGATCATTCCATTCAGATTGATTATTACGGCACCAAAGATGCGTTGGATCACAACATGGAAATCGAATTTTCCCGTAATAACGAGCGTTATCAATTCATCAAATGGGGAATGCAGGCTTTTGACACGTTCAAAGTGATACCGCCCGGAATTGGTATCGTACATCAGGTCAACCTCGAATATCTGGCTCGTGGCGTGCATCACAAGGATGGACTCGTTTTTCCCGATACTTTGGTAGGCACCGACTCGCATACCACGATGATTAACGGTATCGGTGTCGTCGGTTGGGGTGTTGGCGGCATTGAAGCTGAAGCCGGCATGCTGGGACAACCAGTTTATTTTCTGACGCCCGATGTAGTGGGTGTCAATTTGACAGGTCATCTGCGCGAGGGTGTCACCGCAACGGATCTGGTTTTAACGATCACTGAAATGCTGCGTAAAGCCAATGTAGTCGGCAAGTTTGTAGAGTTCTTCGGGGAGGGAACGGCTTCTCTGACATTACCCGATCGTGCCACGATTGCCAATATGGCGCCTGAATATGGCGCAACCATGGGGTTCTTCCCGGTTGATGACGTCACCATCGAATATTTCAGAGGCACGGGGCGCAGTCAGGAAGAAATTACCGCATTCCAGGCCTATTTCAAAGCACAGGAAATGTACGGCATCCCACGCCAGGGGGATATTAATTACACGCGTGAGCTAACGCTTGATTTAGGTTCAGTCACGACTTCATTGGCAGGCCCCAAACGCCCGCAGGACCGCATTGAACTAGCTGCAATCCAATCCAAATTCACTGAACTCTTTAATAAGCCTGTCACGGAAAGCGGCTATGGAAAACAGGATGATGATATCAATCAACGCTATCTGACGCGTGATATCCATACCGAGGATCCTGATGTTTGTACGCACATCAGCCCTGACAATATCGATGAAAATCGACGATCACCGTCCGGTCCGCGCAGTGCTGCACCTGCGACCGACAGTACTCGTCCAGCGCAAAAAAATGGGCCGGCAGAGCGCCGCATGGTCTCGCGTAACATCACGGAAATGACCAGTAACCGCCCGACACCTCACGCCATCGATTTACCCGCTGATGAAAGCAGTTCCCTCATTAATTTGGGTCATGGCGATGTATTGATTGCCGCCATTACTTCCTGCACGAATACATCCAATCCGAGTGTTCTGCTCGCGGCAGGATTATTGGCCAAAAAAGCGGTTGAGCAAGGATTGTCGGTGAAGCACTATATCAAAACATCGCTGGCGCCCGGTTCGCGTGTGGTCACCGATTATCTGACCGTCACGGGACTGCTGCCCTATCTTGAACAGCTCGGCTTTAATGTGGCCGGTTATGGATGCACGACCTGCATCGGCAATGCAGGACCATTGGCTGATCCGATTGAGGAAGCCATTGTGAAGAATGACTTGGTTTGTGCGGCTGTGCTGTCAGGAAATCGCAATTTCGAAGCCCGCATCCACCCGAATATTCGCGCCAATTTCCTAGCCTCGCCACCACTGGTTGTCGCCTATGCCATTGCGGGCAGTGTTTTGACAGATCTTACCAACGAGCCTTTAGGTATCGGTAAAAATAATCAGCCTGTGTGGCTTAAAGACATCTGGCCCAGCAGCGCAGAAATTCATGCACTGCTGAAATTTGCCGCCAACGCAGACACTTTCCGGCAACTCTACAGCAACCTCACCAAGGATCATCAGCTGTGGAACAATGTCACCTCCGTCACCGGACAAACGTATAATTGGCCGCAATCCACGTATATCGCCGAACCGCCCTTTTTCCAGGATTTCTCACTACAACCGGTGGTCTCCAATGGTACGAATAGCATTCGGAATGCCTACGCACTAGGCATTTTTGGTGATTCTGTTACAACCGATCATATCAGCCCGGCAGGCTCCATCAAGGATACTTCGCCGGCTGGACGTTATCTGCTGAATAACGATGTCGCCAAAACCGATTTTAATAGCTACGGTGCCCGTCGCGGCAACCATGAAGTGATGATGCGCGGTACATTTGCCAATGTGCGCATCAAGAATCTCATGATCCCCGGCAGTGAAGGCGGTGTTACGCTATATCAAGGTGCCACCGGCGCTGAGCCTGTGCAAATGAGCATTTATGATGCCGCCATGCAATACCAATCACAAGGTATCCCCACAGTCGTTTTTGGCGGCAAGGAATACGGCACCGGTTCCAGCCGCGATTGGGCTGCTAAGGGCACACAGTTATTGGGCGTCAAGGCGGTCATTGCAACCAGCTTTGAACGCATACATCGCAGCAACCTGCTCGGCATGGGCGTGCTGCCATTGCAATTTAAAGATAACGACAGCGTGAATTCACTGGGTATTCAAGGTAATGAGCAATTTGACATTGTGGATCTGGATAACATCCAACCACAAAAAGATGTCACCCTGATCATTCGAAGGAAAGACGGCACCAGCAAATCGGTTCAACTACTCTGCCGTATTGATACCGCCATCGAGGTCGATTATTATCGGTGCGGCGGTATTTTGCCTTATGTGCTTAGGGAGCTCATGAATCATTAACAAGCCGTTTAAAAACGATCTGCGTTGCCGCTACGGTGTTAAGAACAGGCTCAAGTGGGTCAATTAGCGCATCAGTAATCTGTAACAAATGACAACAGCCATTTAGAAAAATAGCTGTTGTCTTATTCATCCAATCCTTCCGGATTTATTTCGTTACATTTCCCAGCACGTCTAATTTTTTATTAAATCATGCAAGTACTCTTCAAATTCTTGCTTTAGATCGGGGTGTTGCAAAGCAAATTCTACAGTCGCTTTTAAATAACCGGACTTACTGCCACAATCGAAACGTTTGCCCTCAAACTCATAGCCTAGTACTGTTTCTTCTTTTAACAGTTTTGCAATTCCATCGGTAAGTTGAATTTCATTGCCGGCGCCGCGTTCTGTTTGTTCCAGAAGCTTGAAAATACGCGGTGTCAAGATATAGCGACCGACCACAGCCAGATTGGAAGGCGCCTTATCAATGGCAGGTTTCTCAACAATTGCATTGACCTTGGACAAACGCTCAGCCGTCGGTGAACTATCGATAATGCCGTACCGATTGACTGTCTCGTGAGGCACTTGTTCGATTCCCAGCACCGAGCAATGATGGTGACTATAGACATCGACCATCTGGTTCAAACAAGTTCTTTCACCGGCATCGATCAAATCGTCCGCCAGCAATACCGCAAAAGGCTCATCGCCCACAACGGATTGTGCACATAAAACGGCATGCCCCAATCCCAGTGCCTCAGCTTGCCGGATATACACGCAATCAATATGTGATGGCAGAATATTACGAACAATGTCGAGCATTTCCTGTTTACCACCTGCCTCCAGATTTGCTTCCAGTTCGAAGGCCTTATCAAAGTGATCGGGAATTGAACTCTTGTTACGCCCTATGATGAAAATTAACACATCAATTCCTGCGGCCACGGCTTCTTCCGCGGCAAACTGAATCAGCGGTTTATCAACGATGGGTAGCATTTCCTTTGGATTGGCCTTGGTCGCCGGCAAAAAACGCGTTCCCAATCCAGCAACAGGAAAAACAGCTTTTCGTATCGCTTTCATTTAGAGCTCTCCTTAATAGTGAGTGTATTATTATCAGACTTCATGCAGTTACTGATAAATCAGGAAGAATAATCCCGATCAACTTTGATAACCCTTGGGATTGGTACTCTGCCAATGCCAGCTACTCGCACACATTTCTTCCAATCCAAGTTTTGCTTGCCACCCCATCAACTCGAAAGCGCGCCTTGGATCGGCATAAAAGCACGCAATATCACCGGAACGCCTGGGTGCAATCTGGCATGGAATAGGCCGCTTGCTCGCTTGTTCATAGGCATGTACAACATCCAAAACACTGTAGCCCCGGCCAGTACCCAGATTTACAGTCAGGCAACCTGCATATTTGTTAGCTTGTGCGTCCTGTGAAGCTTCCAATGCTTCCAATGCCTTGAGATGTCCGAGTGCTAAGTCGATCACATGAATATAATCCCGCACGCCGGTACCATCCGGGGTAGGATAATCGTTACCCCATACGTTCAGCGCTTCTCGTCGCCCTACCGCAACCTGTGCTACAAAAGGCATTAAATTATTCGGTACCCCTTGTGGATCTTCGCCGATCAATCCACTGGGGTGCGCACCTACCGGGTTGAAGTAACGCAGTATGCTGATGCGAAATGAGTGATCGCTATGTTGCAGATCGCGCAGTATCTCCTCGATCATCAACTTGCTACGTCCGTACGGATTGGTAGGTGACAGTGGATGATTTTCTGTCAATGGCAGCTGCACCGGATCACCATAAACAGTCGCTGAGGAACTGAATACCAGCGTTTTGACATCGCATTCCTGCATGGCTTCCAGTAGGCGCAACGTACCAACCACATTATTATCGTAGTACCAAAGCGGCCGCTCAACCGATTCGCCAACCGCTTTAAGGCCGGCAAAGTGAATGACAGCAGTGGCCTGGCTCTGTTTAAGCGCAGCTACCAGGGCGGCACGATCACGGCAATCGCCTTGTATCAGTTCCAGTTTCTTGCCGGTAATTTGCTCCACGCGCGCCAGCGCCTCAGGATTACTGTTACAGAAATTATCAAAGACTGTGACATCAAAGCCCGCATTCAGTAATTCAACGCACGTATGCGATCCAATATAGCCGGCACCACCAGTAACAAGAATCATCGTTATAAGCCTCGACAAGAGATGGTAGATTGATTCAACCGCATTGAAACTCGCTTAAACTTCTCAGGATTCTGCCCAATTAATTGTGAAAATGTTGCTTAAAATTTGTCACAAAATAATCAAGAGAGTCGATGGGTAAATGATTGATGCCCGCCGCAGCCTTGCGACCTCCACCGGTATCAAATCGCAGGCACAGCACATCAGCACCCTGCGGGTTTACCAGTGAAGCTCGTACACTCACCGTGTAGTTTCCACTCTGATTGCGTGTAATCACTGCATGTGCGCGTCTTGGATTGTCGTTTGCCAATTTATTGGCAAAAATACCACTGACACGTCTTGCCCAAGGTGCATCCGGCAATAAATAAGCGGCACCATGATCGTCACTTGCCAATGGTTGTAATGAGTTCGCCCGGCTCATATCATCTTTAAACCCCGCAGCAAGCTTGGCAAAAGCAGCCGATTGAGCGATGAAATCAAAGGGACTGGCATAAGGTTTTATTTCTTCGTACAAATCTGCCGGATGAAAATGCAAATCCGTCAAGTTATCGCCATAACCGTTATAGTTCAGATATTCACCCAAACACGCAAGCTGCTCTGTTTCCACTTCCGTGAGTCCTGCCGTACTTGCAAGCTGCCGGGCTTTTTGTATGAGATTATCGCCAAAGGCAGCCGTAATTGCCCATAAATGAAACCGTCCCTTCAGGTGCTGATCAACCAGAAGGCTGGTGCATACGTCTGCCGCCAAATCGATATGCGTGGTCAGATTGTGATGCTGCGGTATTTCTCCGGCATGATGATGGTCAAAATATTCAACGATGACACCGGCTTCCAGCAAGCGCATTAATCCCTTGCGATTACTGTCCAAAGAAATATCCAATACCGTTACCCGGTCTCCCGCATTAGCTTCTACCCGATCCAACAGCTTGATATCGCGCTTGACGCCGGTAACCAGACTAGCAGTTATCGGATCTGCCAACCTTAACTGATGCAACGCACATAATCCATCTGCATCGCCATTAAATACATAATAATGATTCATATTGATATGATGAGTGATTTGTTCACGTGAATATTGGTTAATCGAGATCCCTCAAGCCATTGGAGCAATCAACATCAAGGCTGGCTCAATGCGCCGGCATTTGTGAGATGGTTGATAATCTGCTCAACAGCCTGTTCTGGAGTTTGCGTCATGGTATTAATGCGAACTTCTGCATTCTCTGGCGTCTCATACGGTGAATCAATGCCGGTAAAGTTTTTCAACTCCCCGCGGCGCATTTTTTTGTATAACCCTTTGGGATCGCGTTCTTCCGCCACGTGAATTGGTGTGTCGATGAATATTTCAAAGAACTCACCCTGCTCCACCAGTTCCCTTGCCATTCTTCGTTCAGAACGGAACGGTGAAATAAACGATACCAGAACGATTTGTCCCGCATCAACCATCAATTTGGCAACTTCGGCAATGCGGCGAATATTTTCAACCCGATCAGCATCGGTAAAGCCGAGGTCCTTATTGAGGCCATGGCGCACATTATCGCCATCCAGCAAATAAGTATGTTTACCCAGCGAATAGAGTTTTTTCTCAACCAGATTGGCAATGGTCGATTTACCACTACCGGATAATCCGGTAAACCAGAGTATGAAAGGTTTCTGTCTTTTAATGGCGGCATGTGCCTGTTTATTGATGTTGATGGCCTGCCAATGAATATTTTGCGATCGGCGTAAAGCAAAATGCAGCATACCGGCACCAACCGTATTATTGGTCAGACGATCAATCATGATGAAACCGCCGGTATCACGATCTTCTTTGTAGGGATCAAACGCAAGCAACTGATCGGAACTTAGATTACAAATCCCGATTTCATTGAGTTCCAGTTTCGTGACAGCAACATGTTCGAGTGTATTGACGTTCACTTTATATTTCAGCACCGAAACATTGGCTGTTACCGTTCTCGTTCCAATCTTCATTAAATAAGGTCTGCCGGGAAGCATCGGCTCGTCGGACATCCACACGATGGTTGCCTCGAATTGATCGGCCACGCTCGGCGGTGAATCGGTCGCTGCAAGAATATCCCCCCGGCTGATATCGATTTCATCAGTTAGCGTCAGTGTGATTGATTGCCCTGAAACGGCTTGTTCCAAATCTCCGTCACTGGTCACGATGCGTGCCACACGACTTTCCTTGCCAGCAGGCAGAACTCGAACAGGATCGCCAGGTTTGATGTTGCCACGAACAACGATGCCGGAATAACCGCGGAAATCCAGATTGGGACGATTGACCCATTGCACAGGCATACGAAAAACCCCGGGTTCCTCCCCTACATCCTCGACTTGTATGTTCTCCAGATGCCCCATCAACGTTTCCCCGTGATACCAGGGTGTGTTCGCACTCAGTGCGGTGATATTATCGCCTTTCAGAGCGGACATCGGGATTGTCACAATATTCTGCAGACCCACTTCTTTAGCAAAGGCGCGATAATCTTGATCAATCTGGTTATAAATCTCCTCAGAATATTCCACCATATCCAGCTTATTGATTGCCAATACCACATGGCGAATTCCAATCAATGAAACCAAATAGCTATGTCGCCGAGTCTGCGTCAATACACCTTTACGCGCATCGATCAGAATAATCGCAACATCGGCAGTTGAAGCGCCGGTGATCATATTACGCGTATACTGTTCATGCCCTGGCGTATCCGCTACGATAAATTTTCGCTTATCCGTCGAAAAGAAACGATAGGCTACATCAATGGTAATACCTTGCTCGCGCTCTGCCGACAGCCCATCCACCAAAAGCGCAAAATCGAGATCACCTGCTTGTGTACCCACTTTCTTCGAATCCACTTCCAATTGAGCCAATTGGTCCTCAAATAACATTTTTGACTCATACAGCATGCGCCCGATCAGTGTACTTTTTCCGTCATCCACACTGCCGCAGGTGATAAAACGCAATAAGCTCTTGTTCTCATGAGTCTTCAAGTACAACTCAATATCCTCGGCGATCAAATCAGATACATGTGCCATTAGAAGTATCCCTCCTGTTTCTTTTTCTCCATCGAACCTGCGGAATCATGATCGATCAGTCGACCTTGCCGCTCGGATGTTTTTGTCAGCAGCATTTCTTGAATGATTGCCGTCAAAGAATTTGCTTCACTCTCAATCGCCCCGGTTAATGGATAACAGCCCAGCGTACGAAAGCGCACTTTCTTCATCATCGGGACCTCGCCTTTATGCATCGGCAAACGATCGTCATCCACCATAATCAATGTACCATCGCGTTCTACAACAGGTCGCTCCTTGGCAAAATACAGTGGCACGATGGGAATATTATTCAAATAGATATATTGCCAAATATCGAGTTCAGTCCAATTGGACAAAGGAAACACCCGAATACTTTCACCTTTATTTTTACGCGTGTTATACAAGCGCCACAGTTCAGGGCGCTGCAATTTGGGATCCCATCGATGCTGCGCCGATCGAATTGAGAAAATGCGCTCCTTGGCACGCGACTTCTCTTCATCCCGGCGAGCTCCTCCGAATGCCACATCAAAACCATACTTATCCAATGCCTGTTTCAGGCCTTCTGTCTTCCAGATATCCGTATGAACTGCGGAGCCATGTGTAAATGGATTAATCCCCTTTTCAACCCCCTGAGGATTAATGTGCACAATGAGATCCAACCCAAGTTTTTTCGCCATCACATCACGAAATTCAATCATCTCTCTGAATTTCCATGTTGTGTCAACGTGCAGTAGTGGGAAAGGCGGTTTCGAAGGATAAAATGCCTTGACTGCAAGATGCAGCATCACTGCACTATCTTTGCCGATGGAATAGAGCATCACCGGATGCTCGCACTCCGCAACAACCTCCCGCATGATTTGAATACTTTCCGCTTCAAGGCGTTGTAAATGTGTCAACATTGTCAATAATTTCCTTAATTATTAGAACGTAGCAGGGTTATGTTAATACAGTTTTAGATTTTTATAATTGCGAAATAAACTATTTTATCCCTGCAATTTTTAATCTTTATTACATCGAGGAAAAAACTTGTAATCCGTTAGGGTCGCACAACTTCAGTAGATTAAATATATAAATTAGGACTTGATTCTTATCCCATTATAGATTACTTCCATGTCTCCTGTAACATACCGCATGCATTCAATTCGCCAGCAACTACCACTGCATACAGAATATATTGATTTATAATTACAAAAGACTAATCAACACCTCAAAGTATAAAAAATCCGTATTGCCCGAACGTTGGTCAACATGGGTAGGTTGTGCCGCTATCCGGTTTTTTACGAATTCTCCAGCAAAGAAATGGGTATAGCCTAATATCGTGCTAATTCTGGGTGTGACTTGATAGCGGATGCGCCCCTCAAATGCACTACCGGCATAATCGCCGCTCCGACCCGTTCTATCTCGATTAAATCCGGGATCCGGGAGAGTGTTACTGATGTTACCGTTGAGAATATCGAACATGCGATCGGTACTGCTGGCCAACCAGAACCAAGCGTATGTGGCTTCAAATCCCAGCTTCTGCGTCGGCTGAAGGTCAAATCTGATTTTTGGGGTGCTGAGATTCTCATAAATCACATAATGATCCGCCGACCAAGGCCGCGCAAAACCAAAAAAACGATCAAAGCGATTATCGACATTGTCATTAGGATTTCGGTCACCGGTGGCATAACCATAAAAACCCATAACCCGAGGTTTCCACGGATGGTTAAAAGTCCGACCTACTTCGGCAGTATAACCATAAGCATCTTGACGCTGGGTACCGCTATAACCGAGCTGGTAATTGAAACTGGCATCAAAATCCAGAATATTTCCAACTTTGCCGTAGGCGCGAAACCCCGGCATATGAATTTCCCGATCCAGTTTGTTGGTTGCCGTAAAACCATTGGGGTCGGCAGTTTGCTTCTGACCCATGTAGTACGGCTGTATCGTGATGATATCAGACCATTTGCGCCAATAACCGATTGCACCAAAAACCCATAGATGATCGTTAGCTTCATCGAATCTGGTTTGCAAGCGCCGAACCGGCTGCATACCAAACATTTCAACTTCCCAATCATTGGCTTCACGACCTATATTTAGACGAAAGCCTTCAAATGAATTAGTGGTATTGCGCCATTCGTTACGCGCAATAAAACGCCGATCTGTTGTTTCATAAGCCATACGTCCTACGCGAAAACGAATCGGACGATTCTGATTGCGGTCATCCGCGCCCAGTGCATTCTTGAAATATAACTCGCCATACGCATTAATCAGATCGTATTCATTTCTTTCCTGATCAGTGATTACATGCCGATTGTTATATACACGTGAATCTTGAAATTCGACAGCAAAACGGAAAGGATCCAGGATATCTCTTATCCCCAGCCAGGCACGCGAACGCAGAAAAAAGGGATCATTATTTCCACCTTCGACATACCGTATATCATTATGACGATGCTCGTACCGTGTACGCCACTCAAAACCGACATCTAACCAGGTAATATCCTTAAATGCCTTCACACCGATATCGCTTAACCGGCGTACATACCTTGGTGGATCTGATTCCGGATTTGTGGCATAGCTATCAGAACGTCGATAATAACTAGTCGATTGCTTGTTTGCTTCCGGCACGATGGCGGGTAACGATTTGGCGGAGTCTGATGGCGCACCTCCTGTCGCTTTTTTTGCATCCATTGTTTCTGTTTGTGTTGCTCGAGTAACACCTGATTCAATTATTTGAGACCTGACAGGACTAGCAGTGAACGCACTCAATATCACAATGTGTAACAAGAACCATAGAAACCTCACGTTATTCTCCTAAGCAAACTCTCCGGTATTCCGGTTGAATCATTCAAGCAATTTTTAGCTGATTTATTGCGCACTTAATTTTAAAACATATCAAAAATCTCCCCTAAATAGGATCCTGACACATAGGAGGTTTTCTATCGATGTGCTATCTAACGATTGGGTAATTCGATTCTTGATAGCAGCGCTTTATTTTATTTGCCGATGAAATGGTAATGCACTGTGAACCCATCGAAAATCTGAAATCAGGCAGAGAATGCCCCGATTCTCAAATCCCTCGTCTAACGGTAGGTTGGTTTGCTAAGAATTTAGTGATATCCGACAGTTTTAACAAAGCACACTCCGTTTTGATATTTTTCATTTCGCCGAAACGATTTCTTTCTGAGGTCTGTGAATATTCCTATCGCACTGACGCGAGAGGCTTTGTTGCTACTTTCCAGTCCAGTTCTATTTATTAGACCAGTGCTTAAGCGTCCCATTACTATCGAAGAACAGATAAATGCCATTTCCAATACCGATAATATCGGATCCATTAATCACAAGATCAGATCCAAAAAGGCTGTATTCCCATGTATCTCCACTTGGACTTCGGCGTGTCCCATAACACCATTTACAAGGAAGTCCCCAGGAAGCGATTACTTGCTCTTTTGTCATGCCAACAACCAATTCTTTCTGATCGATGGCTCTGCGCATTTCTGCCGACATGTTGGTATCCGCCAGCACATCCTGCCTGATTCGGTTTTCTCGCACCGCTCCACATCCATGCAGCAGTAAGATTGCTGCTATCACTATTAAGGTAATAAATAATCTGTTATTCATAAGGAAAGTCATTTGCAGAGTAGCCAGTTCCGATACATCTACTTTATATATAATGGGTTGCTCGTGCTTCAATAATACTTTATCTTCCATATCAATAACAATGAATTATGCTGCGCTGTGCCAAAGCCTGCGCATAAACATCTGCCCCGTGGACAAAAGCCCGTGAATATTAGCGATTTTTATCATAAGTTGACGATGCTCAGATCTCTAACGCACAAGGATGAGGCGATTCCTTAGTTAGTGTCAGATTTCAACGACTTTCTTCAATAGGTTGTCAAACTGACTGCAATGCCATCAGCAGCGAATCTTTACTGATTGAAACCAAGGTCGTGCCATTTTTTCTGATCTTTTATACAAAAATCTTGTCCAATTTCTCGCATCGCGTAATTACACTCCCCGATTTGTTTACATAACGAGAAGGAGAAACAATGTCTACACTCGTCACTCGACCCGCTCCCGATTTTACTAAACCTGCCGTTTTGCCGGGCGGTAATTTCGATGAGAATTTCAATTTTCATAACCATATTCGTGACAAATACGCAGTTTTGTTTTTCTATCCGCTGGATTTTACTTTCGTCTGTCCATCGGAAATCATTGCGCACTCGCACCGGGCAAAAGATTTTCAGCAACGTAACGTGGAAGTCATCGGAGTATCCGTAGATTCTCACTTCACACATTATGCTTGGCGTAATACACCCATCACTCAGGGCGGTATCGGTCCGATCGATATTACTCTGGTATCCGACCTGGGAGGTGAAGTGATGAATGCTTATGGAGTAAGCCACCCAAATCACGTTGCGCTACGCGGCTCATTCCTGATCGACCGGCAAGGTATCGTGCGCCACCAGGTAGTCAATGATCTGCCGCTCGGGCGCGATGTCGACGAAATGTTGCGCATGGTGGATGCATTGCGATTCTTCGAAGAACAGGGCGAACTCTGCCCGGCTGGCTGGAAAAGCGGGGAACCCGGTATGAAGGCAAGCCCTGAAGGAGTCGCGGAATATCTTAGCCATCATGCCGATAAATTATAAATCCGCAACAAGTATTTTACTGTAGTCCTTTAATAAAGTTGACAGGAGGAACATATGGGCCTAGATAAAGATAAAGCTGTGGCATTACTGAATCGGATCATGGAACTCGAGCTTGCCGGGGTAGTGCGGTATACGCACTACGCTTTGATGGTATACGGGTATAACCGCATTCCCATCGTGGAGTGGTTAAACAAACAAGCCCAGGAAGGATTGATGCATGCGCAAAAAGCCGGTGAGCTGGTTACCTTATTGGAAGGGCACCCTTCGCTTGCCATCGGTCCACTGCTGGAAACACATCAGCACGATACCAGTGCGATCTGCTCGATCCCGGTCGGTGATATCCTCAAGGGGTCACTTGCACATGAAAACGAGGCGCTGAAGGCCTATTATCAATTGTTGGAAGTGGTTCAGGGAAAATCGGTATTGCTGGAGGAATATACACGAGGCTTGATCGTTGAAGAGGAAATGCATGCCGATGCAATCAGAAAGATGCTGCGTCAGCCAGGCGGAGCGGGGAAATAACACAATTGTTAGCCTGAAGTGCACTATCACCGAACCGCAACTAATCAACCAACCCGTCCCTGTGGCGGGTTTTTATTGCTGATATTCCCCCCGTCTGCCGCAGAACTGCCGGCAGGATAAGGTGCGCTTGATATTTCTGAGACTGCGAAATAATACTATTATTTATTAACGACTTCGCTTCTAATCCACACTGTTTTGATATTCACAAACTCACGAATGCCATGATAGGACAATTCCCTGCCATACCCTGAATCTTTAATTCCCCCAAACGGCAAGCGTGGATCACTTTTCACGATGCCATTGACGAACGTGCATCCTGCATGAATTTGTCGCGCCAATGCTTCGCCGCGTACCGGATCGCGCGTCCACACACTGCCCCCCAGGCCAAACTGAGTACAATTGGCCAATTCAATCGCTTCCTGCGCATTGTTTACCCGCACTATTGCAGCCACAGGACCAAACAATTCTTCATCAAAGGCCGGCATACCCGGTTGCACATGATCCAGAATCGTGGGCGCGTAATAAGCGCCTTGCGTTCCCATGAAGGCGCCTCCAATCACAAGCTCCGCCCCCAGTGCCACACTTCGCTCAACCTGGGCATGCAGCTCAGTGCGCAAATCCGTGCGTGCCATAGGCGCAATACCGGTAGAGTCGCTTTTGGCGTCGCCGTCGCGTAGCTCGCTTACCAAGGCTTTAAAGCATTCCACAAATGCGTCGGCGATAGTATTCACGAGAATGAAGCGTTTCGCGGCAATACAACTTTGTCCCATATTTTGAAATCGAGCGAATAACGCTTGCCTGGCTGTCAATTCGATGTCGGCGTCGTCAAGTACGATAAAAGGATCCGATCCACCCAACTCGAGCACACATTTTTTCAAGTGCTGTCCGGCGATAGCAGCCACTTTCCGCCCCGCAGCGCTACTACCGGTCAAAGTAACGGCGACAATCCGTCTATCAGCGATGACAGCTTCAGTCTGGTCAGCGCTGATCATCAGGGTACGAAATGTATTCACCGGAAATCCTGCCTGACGAAATGCATCCTCCAATGCCAAGGCACAACGCGGCACATTGGATGCATGCTTCAGTACCACGGTATTGCCCGCCATCATCGCCGGCGCGGCAGCACGAATTAACTGCCAAAAAGGAAAATTCCACGGCATGATGCACAGCACTGTGCCCAAAGGTTGATAAACAACCAGGCTGCGACTGGCATCGGATGCGATGACTTCATCGCCAAGATAC
>NZ_JAMWZS010000019.1 GCF_024282095.1 Nitrosomonas sp. | reverse complement strand
GTTAATCGGGTGCGTTTATGTATGTTCATTTACAGTATTCTCCCAAATACTGTAAACAACGCTAGTGATTCTTACAATTTAGGTTATAAAATGTACGAGCCCAGATCAGCTACCGGCTTATCAATGCACTGGGATGTTGAATCAACATGGTGTAATAGTCGTTGTTGCGCGCCACCCAGCCGCGGATTTCCAGCGGTTTGCCAAGGTAAGTCGTCGGTGCAGGAAACAGCTTGAGATTGGTGTTGGCGATGCGTATATCAATCTTGTCACTAAAAATCAACCGCGTGTATTTGCGGCTTTTCTTGATGGCGACAGGAGTGCCGGTAAATCGTTGCCAGCCTTTGGTGTGATTGGCAATCTGTGCAATGGGCCGGGATTGATACTCGGGCATTGACCAGATGCCCAGTTTAAGTTTTTCGGCGTGCTGCTGCGCTTGGATCAGTTTATCGGTGTACAGTGAGTTGGGGGGAATGATGCTGACGATTGCCAAGCCATTTTCCAATAAAGCTAGGTTGAGGTGTTTGCCGTCCGGTAAAAATACATGTGCCAATAAACGTTTATATTTATCCCGTTTTTCCTGGTCAAATTCCAGATAAACCTTATTGTCCTGCAATTGAGCTTGCAGCCATTTTTTTGCGGCAACACCCCCTGGTTCTTCCTCGCGCTGCTGGCTTTCGATTTCTGGCGTGTTGATTCCCAATAAACGGACGTGCTTTTTATCGTCTAATATAATCGTGTCACCGTCATAAACCCTGGCGACTTGATGCAATTGGCGGCCCGGTTGACTGAGGATTTCGATTTGCCGGGCACCGGCAGAAGGCTTGTCGGAATAAGTGACGCGTCCTTGATGGTCAACGCTGCGGTAAATTTCGGCCGCAAATCCAGTGGATGTGACGAGACTGAGGATCAGATAGTGGATGAAATAATGCCGCTTGTTAAAAAACATAGCAGATTTTTTCAAAAAATGGATTCCGGGTAGCATATGGCACACATGATGCCATAATAGGTTAACCGTAGAATAGTGAAAACAGAACGGATTGACGTCTACGAACTGAGATGAATTGTACTTTCTCGCCTATTTTTACCTGGTATCGACTGCCTCGAAAACGTTTTTTAACGGTCTGCTCGAAGGCCTGTGAATAACTGTCATTTCGAGCGTAGAGAGAAATTTATCTGGTTGATTCAGAAAGATTCCTCACTATATTCGGAATGACAAAGATGAGTTATTCAGAAACTTCCTAGGCAATCCCCCACACAGTGATTGTGGGGGAGAAGCGCACAAAAATTCGCTAGATTAATGTGCCATGTGGCTAGTGGACGGGTGAATTGATATTTAGATTTTTTCTACGATACCCAAAAAAACCGAGCAGTCCTAATCCGGCTAACCACATGGCATAGGTTTCCGGTTCAGGAATCGGTGGTGGTGGCGGCGGCCCTTCAATACCACCAGTTACTGCACCACCGATACCAAATTCACCACCGATTGCGCTGTTTAAGGCCGAGATGCCATCAGTGTTCAACAGGATGGAACGAAATTCATTGCTATCGGATGGATTGTAAATAAACGATCCATAGGACGCGCCAGTCATCAAATCGTTATACACTGCCGCATTGGTTCCGGTCGCATGCACTTCGGACAATGGAGACGTGATATCGAATAATTGAAACTCTACCGAACTGCCTGCGACCGAGTAGGTGTATAAATTAAGTGAGGCTGAGGTGATCGTGCCGCTGATACCAGAGAGATCAAAAGTAAAATAATCATTGATATTGCCATTGCCATGATCACCGCAGTTAGAGCATGTACCAGCAAAGTAATTTTTGTTGAATTCATCATGAAAAAAATTGCCATCCCACCAACCGCTATCAGAGGTAGGTACAAAAAAATCTCCACTGCTGGTGGTAATATTCAAGCCATTAGAACTATTGAAGTCGCTAAAACCGTAGACATACAAATCTGCCATTGCAGATCCCGACAAAGAAATCCCGATAATAGACGCTGCATAACCCAGCCTGGTTTTTAGATTCATCACTTCTCCTCAGTTCGGTTGTTATTTGAATAATCAACAAGATATATAGCAAAGATGACTTATATCACAATTTTGTTCAGGCAGCATTCCAATTTCTAAGCGTGTCAGTTATCGATTTTTTCGTAAGCGAGAAAATTGCGATGAAAATCAACATAAGCCAAACTTCTGGAAGAAAGTAGATTAAAATTGACGCTTATCGGATTTTAGGAATGTTTATCAGTTCATCGCGACAAGTTTTATGGTTAAAATCAGATCGGTTCAACTGATTGATGATAATATCGACGCCAGTCAAGTCTGCCGCGGATATTTGTACATTGATCGGGAATATTTTAATTCGCTACAAAATCATGAGACTGTCGTTTGTTCGCTGTTTCTCCAAATAAATTTCACCATTTAGTATGCCACCTGAAGTTCTTATTGAGGTTAACGACCTGAGTTTTTCCTACGACACGCGTCCGATTCTGAAAGGTATCGATATGTCCATGCGGCGTGGTCAAGTGGTAGCCATTATGGGCGGTAGCGGGTCGGGTAAAACTACGTTGCTGAGACTGATCAGCGGCGCAATTCAGCCGACCTCCGGGCATGTGAAGTTTGCCGGAGAAGTGGTACATGAACTCAATCGTGATGCGCTATTCAGGCTGCGGCGCAAGATGGGTATGTTGTTTCAGTTTGGTGCATTGTTCACCGATTTGTCGGTGTTTGACAATGTCGCATTTCAAATGCGCGAACATACCAATTTGCCGGAATCAATGATTCGCGACCTGGTGCTGATGAAATTACACGCCGTGGGTTTGCGCGGTGCGCATCAACTCATGCCTAATGCACTATCTGGTGGCATGGCGCGGCGTGTGGCGTTGGCGCGCTCTATCGCGTTGGATCCGATGCTGATTATGTATGATGAGCCATTTACCGGATTGGATCCGATTTCACTGAGCGTGATCGGGAATCTGATTCGTCGCTTGACCGACGCGTTGGGTATGACATCGATCGTGGTGACGCATGACGTGCAAGAATCCCTGAAAATTGTGGATTATGTTTACTTCATTGCAGATGGCGTGATCGCTGCGCAGGGTACGCCGAAAGAAGTGCGCGAGTCGGTAGCGCCGTTTGTACATCAGTTTGTGCATGGTGAAGAAGATGGGCCGGTACCATTTCATTATCCGGCGCAAACTTACCAAGAGGATTTGAAGTTGGAGGATACTTTTGCCTAGACGTATCGTATCCGCTGTTCAGCATATCGGGCATCGCGTGATTGAAAGCATCTGGCGGTTGGGCTACGCCAGTCGTTTTTTTATTTTGGTGCTATTAAAATCCGGCACCAGTCTGCGCCGCTTTGGTCTGGTCATGCGTGAGCTGTATTTTACCGGTGTTTTGTCACTGATCATTATCGTGGTGTCCGGGCTTTTTGTCGGCATGGTGCTGGGTTTGCAAGGCTATGAAACGCTGCAAAAATATGGTTCGGAGTCCGCAGTCGGCACGCTGGTCGCCTTGTCGCTGGTGCGTGAACTGGGTCCTGTGGTGGCCGCCTTATTGTTTGCCAGTCGCGCGGGTTCGGCCATTACCGCAGAAATAGGCTTGATGAAAGCAACGGAACAACTGGCGGCGATGGGCATGATGGCGGTTGATCCGGTTGCCCGCGTAGTGGCGCCGCGTTTCTGGGCGGGCGTTATTTCCATGCCATTTCTGGCAGCAATATTTTCTGTCATGGGTGTTTTTGGCGGTTATCTGGTCACTGTGGTATTCATTGGCGTGGATGAAGGCTCCTTCTGGTCGCAAA
The DNA here is from genome assembly GCF_024282095.1 of Nitrosomonas sp. Taxonomy (GTDB): domain Bacteria; phylum Pseudomonadota; class Gammaproteobacteria; order Burkholderiales; family Nitrosomonadaceae; genus Nitrosomonas. The sequence continues at coordinate 45,269 of NZ_JAMWZS010000019.1, read as the reverse complement.
TGCAAAGCGCGGTTGATTTTAGATTTGATATATTGAACGGTTTTATCAAAAGTTGCTTTTTCGGCGTGGCTGTCACGGCTATCGCAGTGTTTGAAGGCTACGACGCGCCGCCCACGGCGGAAGGCGTTTCAGGCGCAACCACACGTACCGTGGTGACTTCGTCATTAGTGATTTTGGGGCTTGATTTTATTTTGACCGCTTTCATGTTTAGAGGAGTGAGTTGATGCAGCGGACAACAATGGATTTGTGGGTAGGGTTGTTTGTAATCACGGGAATTATCGCGCTCATGATATTGAGTCTTAAAGTCGGTAATCTGAATGTTTACAATCCGTCACAAAGCTATGTGATTACTGGAAATTTTGAGAATATCGGCGGCCTGAAAGTGCGCGCGCCGGTAAAAAGTGCCGGCGTTGTCGTGGGACGTGTCACGGATATTCAATTCAGTACACAAACTTACGATGCGGTGGTGACCATGAATATGGATAGTCGCTTTCCCTTTCCCAAAGATACCTTTGCCAGCATTTTGACGGCGGGTTTATTGGGCGAACAGTACATCGGATTGGCTGCAGGCGGGGATGAGGTGATGCTGAAAAATGGCGACAAAATCATGAAAACCAACTCCGCCATGGTACTTGAAGAATTAATTGGCCGTTTTTTATTTAATAAAGCTGCTGAAGATGATTCTTTCTGATTAAGTGGAATTTGTTAATTTGATGTTGATTGGTTTAGTATTGCGTAATACTTAAAATTTTGGTGAGGAAACGATGAAAAGATTTTTTGGGATAATTTTATTAATATTTTCTAACTTGCTGGTATTCCCCGCATGGTCAGCGGATTTGGCGCCTGATAGGCTGGTCGATGAGACAGTCAAGGAAGTGATCGAGATTATTCAAAAAGATGAACAATTGAAAAATGGTAACAAGGAAAAAATGCTCGACTTGATCGAGACTAAAATTTTACCGCACTTCAATTTTATACGTATGACCCAACTGGCGATGGGCCAGCATTGGTCAACAGCAGTGCCGGACCAGCAAAAAAAATTGGTGGATGAGTTTCGCACGTTGCTGGTGCGCACCTATTCCAATGCATTGACCAGCTATAACCACGAAACGATTAAAGTGAACCCGTTAAAGCACCTGGATAATAATGTGGAAACCACGGTTCGGACGGTAGTCATTCAAGGCAACGGAAAAGAACCGGTGCCGATTGATTACAGCATGGAGAAAAAACCGGATGGTTGGAAGGTTTATGATGTCACGGTTGCCGGCGTGAGTCTGGTTACCAATTATCGCGGATCCTTTAACAGTCAGGTTCGCAAGGGTGGCGTAGAAGGACTGATTAAAACGTTATCTGACAAAAATAAATCATTGGAAGGTAAAAAATAATCCAGTCGAATCAATAATTCGAGTCCCTTAACCTGATGATACTTCGTGAAGATCATAAAATTATCGTGCAAGGCGCGGTCACCATCGAAAATGTGGTGACCATGACGCAACGCGGGGTGGCGTTATTCGACAAACAGCCTGTCGTGATTGATCTGGGCAAAGTAACCCAGGTGGACTCGACCATTATCAGTATGCTGCTGGAATGGTTGCGTGTGGCCCGCAAGAAAGGCTGTCAATTACAGTTCATTCATTTACCCGCTAACCTTGAAAGCTTAATTCAATTGTATGGTATTGCCGAGTTGATTCCGGTGATACCGGGTCATGATACTCAGCAGCGCAGTGCCTGATTCAATTCATATCCGCTGTTGTTGAAATCCCAGAATAACCCTTCCGATTAATGCATCCGATGTTGCCTGCCATTGAAGTCAAGCAAGTGAGTAAGTGCTATGGCAGCTTGTGTGCGCTGACTGATATTGATCTCGACATTCACGCCGGTGAGTTTTTTGCGCTATTGGGACCCAATGGTGCCGGTAAAACAACACTGATCAGTATTATTGCCGGCCTGTCGCATGCCAACAGCGGCTCGGTGCGTGTGATGGGGCACGATGTCACCACGCAGTATCAACAGGCGCGGCGAAATCTGGGCGTGGTGCCGCAAGAGCTGGTTTTTGATCCTTTTTTTACAGTGCGTGAGACCTTATTCATACAATCGGGTTATTACGGCATCAAGGGGAATGCCGATTGGATCGATGAAATCATTGAACGCTTGGATTTGGCGGATAAGGCGAATGTGAACATGCGTGCGTTGTCGGGTGGCATGAAGCGCCGTGTTCTGGTTGCGCAAGCACTCGTGCACAAGCCGCCTGTGATTATTTTGGATGAGCCGACAGCCGGCGTGGATGTTGAATTACGCCAGACACTGTGGAATTTCATTCAGCAACTGAATCAGGATGGGCATACCATCGTGCTGACTACGCATTATCTGGAAGAGGCCGAAACACTTTGTCATCGTGTTGCGATGCTGAAGGCAGGAAAAATTATCGCGTTGGATAGTACGCAGAATCTGATTGGAAAAATGACTTCGGGAAATTCGTTGAAACTTCGATTGCTGCCGGATACCTTGCCGCCGGTGTTACAAGCGTTACAAATTAGCCATCACAATGGAATGTACGAGCTCAAAATCGAGAACTATGCACACGTTGAATTTATTTTAGCGTCATTGCGGTCTGAAAATAACCAGATACTGGAAATGCATTTGCAGCAACCCGATCTCGAGGATGTGTTTGTCAATCTGATGAGGAATCACAGGAAACCAGCAAAATGACCGGATTCTTGACATTGCTGTATAAGGAATTGCTGCGTTTCTGGAAAGTGGGTTTTCAAACCATCATCGCACCGATGGTGTCAACGCTACTGTATTTGCTGATTTTCTTTCATGTGTTGGAGGTGCATACGCAAGTTTATCCGGGGGTCGCATATACTACTTTTCTGATCCCGGGGCTGGTCATGATGGCGGTCATTCAGAATGCATTTGCCAACTCATCCTCCAGCATGATTCAATCAAAAATCAGCGGTAATATCGTATTTGTCTTGTTATCGCCATTATCCTATCGTGCCATTTTCTTTGCGTATATTCTGGCATCGATTGTGCGCGGACTATTGGTCGGCCTGGGTGTTTATCTGGTTACACTGATATTCTTTGATATTCCGCTGCTATTACCTTTATGGGCGTTACTGTTTGTGGTTCTGGGCAGTGCGATATTGGGCGCATTGGGATTGATCGCAGGGATCTGGGCTGATAAGTTTGATCAATTGGCGGCGTTCCAGAATTTTATCATTCTGCCCTTCACATTTTTATCGGGTGTGTTTTATACCATACACTCGCTACCTATCGGCTGGCAGTACTTGTCGCATCTCAATCCATTCTTTTATATGATCGACGGGTTCCGGTATGGCTTCTTTGGGGTATCCGATATTTCGCCTTATATTAGCCTCATGATTGTGGCAATATGCTTAATGGTAATTTCCCTATTGGCCATTCGAATGCTTAAGATCGGCTATAAATTGCGCTACTGAATTCATGATACAAATACTAACTGATTAATTTTGCATACATAAAATGTATGATGGAGACTAAAATGATTACAGCAGAAAATATAAAAACGACGATTGAATCATCACTGCCGTGTGAGCACGTGCAGGTCGAGGGTGATGACGGGCGCCACTTCAATGCACTGATTGTCAGTGCTGAATTTAACGGAAAGAATACAGTTCAGCAGCATCAATTGGTGTATAAATCGCTGGGCGATAAGATGAAGCAGGAGGTTCATGCGCTATCCATGAGAACACTGACGCCGGAACAGTGGGCGCAAGAATCCTAAGAGAGTCTCTGAATAACGCATCGTTGTCATTCCGAATGTGGTGAGGAATCTTTCTGAATCAACAGGATAGACTTCTCTCCAGACGCGAAATGGCGGTTATTCAGAGGTTTCCTAGGAGCTTTGATACATCTCTCCTAGGTGATTAAGCAAGTCTCAAAACAGTTTTGCCGATTGACAATTCGTTATAATTACCGCTTTTATCACTCAATCTGGAATTCCATTGTTTAGAATACTTGGCGCCTTAGTCGGCTTCTTCATGCTTGGTTTTTTGGGCATTTTCCTGGGGTATTTCGTCGGCAGCTTCATTGATCGATTCAAAGCGCTGGGGCCGAGCGGAATGAATCCGTTTAATACGACGCGCCGTCAGTCGGTTTTTCTCGAAACTGCTTTTGTTTTAATGGGTAAATTGGCTAAGGCGGATGGCCGCGTTTCAGAAACGGAAGTGTCGCATGTAGAGCAATTCATGCAAAAACTGGGTATGACGCCCGAGCATCGGCTCAGGGCAATCGCGTTGTTCAAGCAAGGCGCTGCGGCGGATTACGACATTCATCCCAAGATGAATGAATTCCTTGCGATATGCGGTCATTCCAATAACCTGAAGCAGATGCTGTTGGTTTATCTGATTATCATGGGATTATCCGATGGGCATTTGAATTCCGCCGAAGAAGAGTTACTGCACGTGGTCGCCGGTCGCCTGGGCTATAGCCATGCCGCATTCAATCAATTGCTCGACATGGTGCTGAATCAAATGCATTTTGCCGGGGGGCAGAGCACATCGGCCAGTGCGCTGGATGATGCGTATAAAGCATTGGGTGTCAGTAAAGACAGTACCGACCAGGAAATCAAGCGTGCTTACCGCAAGTTGATGAGTCAATATCATCCGGATAAATTGATGGGGCAGGGCGTGCCGGAGGAAATGATCGCAGTGGCAACCGAACAAGCCAAAGAAGTGCAGACCGCCTACGATTTGATCAAAAAAAATCGGGACCAGAATCATGCCGCCGCTTAGCTGTTTTATATCTTGATTTAATTGATTCTCAAAATGAAACCGTTGCTCTACAGCTTTCGCCGTTGCCCTTTTGCAATCCGCGCCAGGCTGGCGATCAAAGTCAGTGGCGTGGAAGTGGACACACAGGAAGTCAGTTTGCGCGCCAAGCCGAAGGAAATGCTGGCATGTTCGCCCAAAGGCACGGTGCCGGTGTTAAGGCTTGCCGATGGCCGCGTGCTCGAACAAAGTCTGGATATCATGCACTGGGCGTTGGCGCAGAATGATCCTGAACGCTGGCTGGATGACGATCCGGCGGTAACCGCTGAAATGATGTCATTGATCCAACACAATGATGAATCGTTTAAGCCGAAACTGGATCTGTATAAATATGCCGTGCGCTATCCGCAGCACCCTGAATCCTACCACCTTGAGCAAGCCGAACCCTTTCTGGTTGAATTGGAGTCACGCTTGAGTAACGATGGCTATCTGCTGGCTGGCCGCTACACGCTGGCGGACATGGCGATTTTTCCATTCATCCGGCAATTTTCCAATGTCAATCCGGATTGGTTTTATGCCTCTCACTATCATCATCTGATTGCATGGTTGGATCGGTTGATCAGTTCAGAATTGTTTCAAGACATAATGCAGAAAGAAGCTGATTAACAAGTTGTTGAGAAGCGTACTCGATGCTGGCGATGCATCGCCGGAACGCCCATAAAATACTATTATCATTTACAGATTCAAAAAATAACTATGCATTTATAACATGCAATGTTATAAATGCATGGATGATAAAACGACACCTTAAAGATAAAATTCGTTCTGCCTTGGCAACTAATTCATCTGTGGCGCTGATGGGGCCACGCCAGGTAGGCAAAACAACGCTTGCTCTTGATATTGCAGATACTATTCCAGCGGTTTATCTTGATCTGGAAAACCGGCTCGATCTGCAGAAAGCTCAACACATTGAAGCTTTCCACAAAGCAAACAGCGATAAGCTGATTATTCTGGACGAAGTACAACGATTGCCGGATATTTTTGCGCCGATCCGTGGACTCATTGATCAACAACGCAGAAAAGGTAACAGGGTAGGGCAATTTTTGTTTTTAGGCTCAGCCTCCATTGATCTGCTTCAACAATCCAGTGAAACTTTGGCCGGACGTATTGCTTATATCGAAATGTTCCCGGTGAATGTCCTGGAATATGCAGAAAGTGCTCAATATGACGAAGCCGTCAATGATCTCTGGCTGAAGGGCGGTTTTCCAGACAGCCTGTTGACAGGTAATGATGAAACCAGCTTGAACTGGCGCTATGATTTCATCAGAACTTACCTTGAACGGGATATTCCGCAATTAGGGCCAAGAGTTCCTGCGGAAACGTTAGGAAGATTCTGGACCATGCTCGCGCATAGCCAGGGAACCAATATTAATGCCGCGAAGCTCGCAGCCAATATCGAAGTTTCAAGTGTCACCGTAGCGCGTTATATTGATCTTCTGGTTGATTTACTGCTAATCCGTAAAATACAACCCTATACGGCCAATATTAAAAAGCGCCTGGTCAAATCGCCCAGGATTTATGTACGTGATAGTGGTATCACGCATGCACTGCTGAATATCAGTTCTTATAATGATCTACTGGGACATCCGGTCGTCGGCAAAAGCTGGGAAGGGCTTGTCATAGAAAATATCGTTTCTGTGTTACCGCCACGCGTAAGGTCCTATTACTATCGAACGGCAGGTGGGGCTGAGATTGATCTTGTGTTGGAATTCGGTGTGAATGAGCGATGGGCAATAGAAATTAAAAAAGGGACATCGTTTAGCTTGGGGCGTGGATTTCATGAAGCGTGCGAAGATATCAAACCGCAAAAAAAGTTTGTCATTTATGCCGGGAAGGACAGATTTCCGCTACCGCATGAGATTACGGCCATCGCCCTAACTGATTTCATGGAAATTCTGAAAGAAAAAGGGGAATAATGGAATTTGGCGGGTGTTTACCTGCTGTACCAAGTGCACCTTGTTTATCAACATAAACCCGATTCTTTAGGGAAACTCTGAATAACTGTCATTTCGAACAGAGTGAGAAATCTATGGTATTGATTGCCAAAGATTCCTCACTCTGTTCGGAATGACAAAGGCAAGTTATTGTGAGTTTTTTGGGTAACTACAACTAGGATCAGGTGCCGAATCACCAAACCGAAACAGGTGATCGTGTACGCACATTTTTTTATTCGCGACCTGACCCCTTATGTGCTATGTTCCAATATTAGCTACTTTGCCGATAGCTTTGTCATCAAAACTGAAATAAATGACTTAATCAGAGTTTTCTTAATGATTCTCAATAAGTTATCATGCATCCACAGACACTATCGATCTATTTTAGGAGTATAAGATTGGAAATTTCTTCACGAATACTAAGCTTAGTAATCTATTTGCTAATTACGTGGATACCTTTTGCCGCAATGGCACAACCAAATTTTATATTTGTACTCGCTGATGACATGACATACGATGAATTTCGTTTTATGCCAAGAACACAGGAGTATTTTGCAATTAACGGGGTACGATTCACCAATGCATTTGTAACGCATGCAATATGTTGCCCATCACGCTCATCTATTATGACAGGGCGATATTCCAAAAATACCGGAGTTAGAACTAATAATAAACCAGATGGTGGTTTCGAAGGCTTCTTTCGGCGTGGACTGGAAACACAGGCTATGGCTGTTAAGCTAAAATCTGCAGGTTATACTACTGCACACTTTGGCAAGTACCTTAATGGATAAGGGTTTAGCACCTTAGTGCCATTCAATTATATTCCGCCGGGCTGGGATCATTGGCATACACTTTTGGGAAATATTCGATATTATGATTATCAGCTTAATGAAAACGGAGCGGTTGTGAGTTATGGCAATACTCCGGCGGACTATGTAACGGATGTTATGGCGGGTCAAGTTGTTAGTCACCTTAACATGGTGCTTCAAGGTAATTCTCCTTTTTATATGATGATTTCTCCAGTTGCCCCACATGCATCAGTAGGAACAAAAGACCCAATACCAGCGCCACGACACGACAATCTATTTGGAGGTTTAAAAGCACCCAGGTCTGCATCATTTAATCAGGAAGACGTTTCCAAGAAGGCATGGGCTGTCCGACAAAGCCCTCAATTACTACCAGCCGATATCGAATGGATTGATAGCAATTTTCGCCTGCGCATTCAGTCCTTACAATCATTAGATGAAATGATAGGTAAGTTGATTGATCAATTACAACAACATCCGAGAGGAAAGGAAACCTATATTATTTTCACATCAGATAATGGTTTCTATTTTGGTGATCATCGCATATTCTCGGGAAAGGGAGCATTGTATGATCAAGCGCATCATGTCCCATTTGCGATTAGCGGGCCCAATGTTGGGCATGGCTTTGTGCGTGATGATCTTGTAACCAATCTTGATTTTTTTCCAACAATTCTGGGGCTAGCTAAAGTTTCAGTGCCAGCGAATAGTTACGATGGTCGATCGCTGCAACCATTGATAGAATCACCAGAAAGGAAGGCTAGTTTTTTTAGAAAATCTTTTCTACTTGAATCCGAGATCAATGAGCGCAGTGGAATAAGATTAAAAAGCTACACTTATCTTGAATATCCTGGGTCTACAGGACTACCTTTTCGGGAGCTTTTCGATACCCAACTTGACCCTGGTCTCCGTTTTAATATTGTAGATCGTTTAACAAGCGCTTCCTCCGCTTTACTTGCAGATGCGCTTGAGCAACTACAAAATTGTAGTGGTGATTCATGTAGGCAACTTGAGAATCAAATTACTGATGCACTTGTAGAATTTGTCGTTCAGTAGGAAGAAACTGATAGGTGCTGGCAAAAATGGAATCAATCGGTTTAAGCAGCGAGTAGATTTGCATAGTATTGCTGCATAAATTGTATTGGTGACAAATAGCCCAGTTTTTTCTGTTTTTTCCATAGCCAAGATCAGGTGCCGGAGCAGGTGATGCGCACATCACAAGATCGCTAAAAAAAATTATACCTAATTCATCGGCTATATTCTCAATTCGTGACCTGTCCCCTTGTTGTGTGGTCCAGAAATTGGATGCTTTCGGTTTGTAAGCTCATCCATGATAGTGTTGAAGGAATCTGGCATATGACTGCTAACGCTCGAGTTAAGCGGGCCGCGTCAGCGGTTCCGCTTGAATGACTTGTTGTGGCCTTTACGAGACCATTTAAAGAACCTATAATTAGGTCTTGTTGATTAATTTCTGAGTCACAAAACCATGACACATCAAATACTCACAGAAATTGCTGCTAGTATCTCTGAACTCAAGACCAACCCCATGAAAGTTGTCGCCAGTGGCAACGGCATGCCCATTGCCGTGTTGAACCGCAATGAACCCGCCTTTTACTGTGTGCCAGCCGCCGCCTATGAAGCAATGATGGAGTTGCTTGACGATATAGAATTGCTGAAACTGGTAAAAGAGCGCATAGACGAACCGGCTGTCAGGGTTTCGCTGGATGACCTATAAGCTGGAATTCAAAAAATCTGCGCTCAAAGAATGGGAAAAACTAGGTCACACCGTTAAAGACCAATTTAAAAAGAAACTAAAAGAACGATTAGACAATCCTCATGTTCTGTCCGCCGCATTATCCGGTGCCAAAAACATTTACAAGATAAAACTGCGACAACTTGGCTATCGTCTCGTTTATTCGATTGAAGACAAAACCATAACAATAACCGTGATTGTAGCTGGCAAGCGTGACCGAAATGAAATCTATGATATAGCCCTTTCACGATTGCACGATAAGTCTGAGCCATAACGCTGGAGCTAATCGGCGCACAGCGGCCAGGGTGCCTTGCCGCTACGAGTCCGGTTGAACGACCAGTTAGGCAGCGACCGGTTTTTGTGGCAACCACAGTGCTCGTGCTTTCTCAATTGAGTAATTAGGTAGAGCGCGGGCAGGCCGAATGCCACGCCGAGCGAAATGAGGCAAGCTGACACCGTTGTAAATCGCAGCCGACACAACCAGAACAGTGCGAGTGCGCCAGCAGTGAACTGAAGCATCGCCATCGCGGCGGCGGACGGGACACTCACGAAAATTACGGAAGACGAGAACTTCGCAGGGGCATGAAAGAAGCCTCCGAGCAGAACGATGATCCATCCACCCACAAGTGATAACATGCCAAAAGCGAAGACCGAGATCTTTGCGGCAATGGAGGGCGGCGCAGAGTTCATGCTGAAGCCCAATGTTGGAGGTAACCGGTGCTGGTGCTCCGTCGGTTTTTCGGCGGAGCGCCCGTGTTGACCGCAGGGTTTAGGGCTCTTCGCCAACTCGATATCCATACTCGCCGTCTTTGAAGCTAGGCTCCGCAAGTGTTTCCCTAATTCGCGTGAGAAATAGTTGGAATGATTGGGAGGTCTTCTGGAAAAATTGTGTAGAGGTCTTGGGGAGGCCGGGTTCGTCAGGCATTTCCTCGTCCATCCAACCGCCATTTGGAGTAAATGTTCGATAAGTCCACCACGGGCCCAATGTCTTCAGTTGGACCAGCTACAAAGGCGGTGACGCAATAGGAGCGGTTCTTAGTAGCCAAAATCTGATTAACCCCCCAGACAATTGACCTACCCTTAACTGAAATTTCAGATAAGGAGTTAGCTTTCAACATCTTCCCGTCAATAGTCAGGAGACAGATGCGATAGCCCCGAATGCAACTTGAAACCGCCGCATTCAAGCGGGCTTGCTCGCCTTCTGCACCCTTCAATCCGACTTCATTGTCATACCCCGGTAAACTGATGAGAATGGTTTCTTCGATGTCGCCAGCCAAGCAAGGAAGCTGACCCGCAACAGCGCACTGTATGTTGATTACCAATACGACAAAGAGAAGAACTTGGCGCATATAAGCCCTAACGTTTAGCTTGAGGGGCGAGGAAACAGGCGAGGCGGCAAAGCCGACTGTTGTAGCATCCTTCTCGAGCCGCCCATTAGCGGTCATAACGCTGCTTTTCCTCGCGCTGTATTTTCTTAATTGCCTCTTCATGAAGCTTGCGTTCTTGGTCTAGTTGCTTCTTATCCATTTCTTTGTATGGGCCTTCTTGCCTTTGATATCCATCTGTATCGCACAGTCAGGGTCAGGTATCGAATCACGAATCCGAAGCAGGTGGTGCGTACATCACAAAACCGCTAAAAAAATGATACCTAATTTATCGACTATATTCTCAATTCGTGACTTGCTCCCTTGTTGCTTCATCAACCGCGCCGTTTTCTGGCGTCGATTGTATGGGCTTGCTATGTTTCATGTTTATCAAGCCAGTAGTCTGGTTTCCGATGTTGGTGCGCCACCGCGATGATAAGAATATGGTTCTCGTCTACAGCGTAGAGCAGCTTGTATGGAAACTTATGTAGCAGGCATTTTCTTACATCACCACGTACTATGGACCAGCCTTCCGGGTACGCGGCAATTCGGAGCACGGCCTTTCTTACTTCTTCCTTGAACTTGCGCCCAAGCTCTGAATATTCGAGTTCGTAGAACCGGACAGCGTCCTCCAATTCTTGCTTCGCGAGCCTGGTGAAAATGACGCGCATCATTCTTCCTTAAATATTTCCTCCATCGGGATTCCTTCCAGTTTCCCCTCCCGATAAGCTTTCAGCCGTCTCTCTGATTCCTCTGTCCAGATTTCATCCAGCCTCTTGTCTGGCTCGTCTAGACTTTGGATCAGCCCTTCCACTAGGCTGAGCCGTTCCTCGGGTTTGAGTTTCATCGCCGCATCCAATAGCGCTTTGGTACTCATTGTGTTGCACCTCTCAGTTTGATGAAACATAACGTAAAGCTAACGGTAGGCACAATAACACCCGTCCCCTTCGAGCACAATATAACCTTAGCATACCTTGTATGCTTTGGGCAGAACAAAGAAAGAGCCAAGGTTTTGCTTCAAATTTTGCTCGCTCCCAATTTGTTGTGAGTTATCATTATGTATTTTAATGGAAATTAAGAAACGAGCAAGACAAATGATGTCAACAAATGCGACAATACCGCCCGCTAAAAAACTGCTTGATCGTCAGACCGTTAATTGATACCGGCATGCAATCGATATTCCTATGAAAAAATTTTCTCCCGATGTGATTACAAGGCGGCTTGCCCATCTTCCCTGCCCAACGTATACGGAAGACTTGCCCGTGCATGCCCGGCGGGATGAAATCAAGCGTGCGATAGAGAATCATCAGGTGGTGATCATCTGTGGCGAGACGGGATCCGGCAAAACCACGCAAATCCCTAAAATCTGCCTGGAACTCAAGCGCGGTGTCACCGGCATGATCGGGCACACGCAACCACGGCGTATCGCGGCCCGCACGGTTGCTGCGCGCATTGCGGATGAGCTGAAAAGTCCGCTGGGGCAGGCAGTTGGCTACAAAATCCGCTTTTCCGACAAAATCAGTTCTGACAGCTATATCAAACTGATGACCGATGGCATTTTGCTGGCGGAAACACAGGGTGATCCGCTGTTGCAGGCTTATGACACACTGATTATCGATGAAGCGCACGAACGCAATCTGAATATCGATTTTCTGCTTGGTTACATCAGCCAGTTATTGCCGAAACGGCCTGACCTCAAGCTCATTGTCACTTCCGCCACTATCGATGCGCAGCGTTTTTCCCGGCATTTTAATGATGCGCCGGTGATTGAAGTGACCGGGAGATTGTATCCGGTAGAAATCTCTTACCGTCCGTTGGTTGTCGATGACGAAGAAGATGGCGATATGCAGCAGGCTATTGTCAACGCGGTCGATGAGCTGATTGCATGCGGTCCGGGAGATATTCTGATTTTTTTACCCGGCGAGCGCGAAATTCGGGAAACTGCCGAAACCTTGCGCAAGCACCATTTCGACCGCTTGCGTCCGGGATTGTCCGGGGTGGAGATATTGCCGCTCTTTGCACGCTTATCGTTTACCGAGCAGGAACGCATATTCCAACCCGGCAGTACGCGTCGCATCGTATTGTCCACCAATGTTGCTGAAACGTCACTGACTGTTCCGGGTATTCACTACGTCATTGATACCGGCTGGGCGCGCATCAATCGCTACAGTTATCGCAACAAGGTTGAACAATTGCTGGTGGAGAAGATTTCCCGTGCGTCGGCCAATCAACGGGCAGGACGCTGTGGTCGCATTGCCAATGGCGTTTGTATTTGTTTATATGCAGAACAGGATTATCAGGGGCGGCCCGAATTTACCGATCCGGAAATCCTGAGATCTTCATTGGCGGCGGTGATTTTACGCATGAAATCGCTGAAGATCGGTGATGTGGAAAGTTTTCCGTTTCTGGAACCGCCGTCGCCACGAATGATTGCCGACGGCTATCAATTGCTGGCGGAACTCGGGGCGGTCGATGACAATCGTCAATTGACCGCGATTGGCTGGCGCTTGGCGAAATTTCCAATCGATCCCAAAATTTCCCGCATGATTCTGGCGGCAAAACATGAAAACTGCCTGCATGAAATACTGATTATTGCGGCCGCACTGAGTTTGCAAGACCCGCGTGACCGGCCGTTTGAACATCAGGCCGCGGCTGATCGCGCACACCTTCGTTTTATCGATGAGCGCTCGGATTTTCTGTCTTATCTGAAATTATGGGATTTTTTTGATGAATTGCTCAAGCATAAAAAGTCCACCCGCAAACTGATCGCGCATTGCCGTGAGCACTTCCTGTCGTACCGGCGATTGCGCGAATGGCGTGAAATTCATGGCCAACTGCACGTGCTGATGAGTGAATTGGGGCTCAAACCCAATGAAATTCCGGCGGGTTATGATGAGATTCATCGTGCATTGCTGGCAGGATTGCTCGGCAACATCGGGTTTAAAACCGAGAAGGAGGGGGAATATCTGGGCGCCCGCGGTATCAAGTTCGCCATTTTTCCCGGCTCAACCCTGAGAAAGGCTAAAACCAAATGGGTGGTTGCGGCGGAATTGGTTGAAACCAGCAAATTGTATGCGCGTTGCGTGGCCCGGATCGATCCGGTGTGGTTGGAGAGAATTGCCGGGAATTTGTGCAAGAAGCATCACTTTGATCCGCATTGGGAAAAGAAACAGGCGCAAGTGATGGTTTTTGAGCGCGTCACATTGTATGGCTTGATCATCGTTCCCAAGCGCACGGTTCATTACGGCACCATCAATCCCGAAGAATCACGCGAGATTTTCATTCGCTCGGCGCTGATTGCCGGCGAGTATGTGACGGATGCGCCGTTCTTTGTGCACAATCAGGCATTGATTCATGACATCGAGGAACTGGAACATAAAGCGCGGCGCCAGGATGTGCTGGTCGATGAGCAGGAAATTTTTGCTTTCTATGATGCCATTATTCCGCAAAAAATCATCAACGGTGCGGGGTTTGAGAAGTGGCGCAAACAAGCCGAACAGCAGAATCCGCATGTGCTTTATCTGCAGCGCGAGTTGCTGATGCGCCATGCGGCCGGCCATATTACCGAGGTGCAGTTTCCGGAAATCATGACATTGCCGGACGGCAGCGTACTGCCGTTGACTTACCGTTTTGATCCCGGTCACGCGCTGGATGGTGTGACCGTGTGCGTGCCACTGCCGTTGCTCAATCGATTGGATACCCGGCAATTGGATTATCTGGTGCCCGGCCTGATTCGCGACAAAGTCACCTGGTATTTTAAGGCGCTTCCCAAGCAGATCCGCCGCATGCTGGTGCCATTGCCGGAATCGGTCACAGCGTTTCTGGAACGGCAAACGAACGCTCTGCAGCCGGTGTCATTACAAGATGCTTTGGCGCAATTCATTTTACGCAAAACCACGCTATCGGTTGCGCCGGAAACTTGGAACATCCAAGACATGCCGGTTCATCTGCGCATGAACATCCAAGTCGTCGATGATGCCGGGCAGGAACTGGCGATGAGCCGTGACCTGACCGAACTGCAACTGCAATTGGGCAAAGCCGCGCAAATGACCTTTGTCAAACGAGGCGCGGAGAGCGACAAAATCAGCATCGAGCGCGATCACATCACGCAATGGGATTTTGGCGACTTACCCGTAACCGTGACATTCCAGCGCAATAATCAACAATTGACGGGTTATCCCGCATTGGTCGACCAGACCGACAGCGTCGTTATTCGCTTATTTGATACATCCGCAGCGGCGGATAGCGCAATGCGCGCGGGCGTTAGGCGATTGCTGTGTCTGGCGCTGAAAGACCAGCTCAAGCAACTGGAAAAGAATCTGCCGGGACTCAAACAGGCCGCAATGCAACTGACCACGCGAATGAATCCGGGGGATTTGAAACAGGATATGTTGAATGCCATCGTCGATTGCGCTTTGCTCAGCGATGATGCGCTGCCGCGTAACGAATCCGAATTTGCTGCGCACTGCCAAAGGGCCAAGAGCCGCCTGCCGGAAGTGTCCGCAGCGCTTGCTCGTTTGCTGCAGCAGATTGGCAATGACTATCAAATCCTGATGGAACGACTGGCAACGACCCGCATTCATCGCGTCAGGAATGAGCTGAATGACCAGCTTGAGAACTTGATTTACCCCGGGTTTCTTAGCCAGACATCCTGGCAAAGATTGCAACAGTTTCCACGCTATGTGAAAGGCATGTCGCTGCGCTTGGAGAAATTCTCCAACAATCCTGAACGCGATGCGCAAAACAGCCTGGAAATCGCCGCGCTCTGGCAGCAATATTTGCAACGTTTGGAAAAACACCGGAAGATCGGATTGATGGATGAGAATCTGGATGAATTTCGTTGGCAGATCGAGGAATTGCGTGTTTCACTGTTCGCACAGGAATTAAAAACCCCGCAGCCGGTTTCGCTCAAACGATTACAGAAACTGTGGGAGAGTGTGCGGGCTTGATTTGACAGGTCGTTGAGAAACGATCTGCGGTGTTAAAAAACAAGTTCAAAATGCGACCGTGTTTCTTATCTGCTAAAGAAACAGGAACCAAAGTTCCTGTTTCGCATTCAATGTAAATCAGAAAAATTCTACAGTGCCGAATAAACCACCGCGGCAATCAATCCGCCGATAATACCACCCACTACCGGTACCATTGCATAGCCCCAATCGCTGTCGCGCTTGTTGGTCATCGGGAGAATCGCATGCATGATGCGTGGCCCCAGATCACGGGCAGGGTTGACGGCAAAGCCGGTGGGCCCGCCTAATGACAGGCCGATACCAAACAGCAGCAAAGCAGCCGGTAACGCATCCAATGAGCCCAGGCTCGCCTGTGGTGAGGTCATCATCATCACACCGAACACCAGCATGAATGTGCCGACTGCTTCGGTAATCATATTATTGAATGGGCTGCGGATGGCTGGTGCCGAACAAAATGCAGCTAACTGCATATTGGGATCAGTCGTTGCATCAAAATGCTGACGATAGGTAATCCACACCATCAATGCACCCAGCATAGCGCCCAGCATTTGCCCGAGCGCATAAATCGGTACATCGTTCCACGCAAACTTGCCTGCAGCAGCGAGACCGATGCTTACCGCAGGGTTTAAATGCGCACCGCTGGAAGCGGCCACGGCATAAACCGCCACGAAAAGCGCAACGCCCCAACCGGCTGCAATCGTTAACCATCCGGCATTATTGCCTTTGGATTTATTCAGCACCACGTTGGCAACGACACCGTTACCCAATAAAACTAAAATAAAAGTACCTATCAATTCACCAAGAAAAGGACTCATAGTTATCACCTTACAGTTAAGTTGAACTTCGAAAAATCTACTTCAAGATCAGCAGGAAAAATTAATATATTGATTATGTTATTGAAATTTTTCCAGTCATTCCAGAAAGCAAAATGATTATTACATAAAATATGTATGAGATATATTTGAATATTATGATCACTGGAAATGATCGCTGCGCTTGTGGCAACTGTTTGAATCATTGTTTTTCGTTAAGCATCCAGTTAAATTCCAGAAATTTAATGTCTAAATTTTCGGTGGTGAGTAATTCTTTTGCGCGCGGGGTATCGGCAAGGCTATCGCGATAGTGTGCAAAGAATTGCGCCAGGCTGGACCAGCCTCGCCAGCCACGTTCAAAATCCTCGGCATACCAATTAAAAATTTCCGAGACTTCGAGTTTCTCGGCTTCTTCGTTATAGCGGTTGCGTGATCGATCCGCCAGAAAAGCGCGTGTCGCCGCTTCCAATTGTTCTTCTAATTCTATACCGGTGTATGCGCGATTGCGTAGTGCCGGGCAGTCGATAGACGCACGATTGAGCGCAAAATGAATACGCGGTTCGTCATAATTCCCCGGCCTGCGGATGATGTCTTCCTCAAGATGATCTAATGAAAGGAATTCTCCGAACAGGGAGATAAAATTCAGTTTCCGCTGGTTCTTCAGCATGGAAATTAAACGATATTTCCATGAAAACGTAACCGGCGCATAGGCTCTCAAGGTAGCGATCGAAGCATAACTGCGTAGAATCATTTCTACAGTAGCTGCGTTGTAGGCGTTGATTAAAAAAGCCAGTTGTTCGGATTTATCCCAATCTGAGAAATCACTTTTCCTGACTTTTGAGAGTTGGTCTAAATACTTTCTCAACTGACCATGATACAACGCAAATCCGGCGTAATGGACACGGCTGGCTTGTCCTTGATTCATCATATGAACATGCTCCCGCAGCAATTCATCCCATATCGTGTGGTCGAATCGGGTTGCCGAAGCGGTATGCGGAGTGACGCATAATAGTAATATCAGCAATAATCGCTTAAGTGTCATCAACGCGTGCAACGCTTTAATCATTTGCAGATGAATTTATTTCGCCTTCCAATTATAGTAACGATGGCTGTTCATCGTATCAGGATGGCATTGAAAAAGGAAAAACTATGAAATTGTTAAGCTGGAATATTCAATGGGGAAGGGGCATGGATGGGCGAGTCGATCTTTCGCGTATTCTGCAGACTATCCATCAATTGGGTGATTTCGATGTTATTTGCCTGCAGGAAGTCGCGGTTAATTTTCCCGGTTTGCCGGGCGGCAAAGGCGAAGATCAGATGGCTGAATTATCGGCTGGATTACCTGGCTACACGCCGATTTATGGTGTAGCTACGGATGTGCCGGCAAGGGGTGGCGGTCGAAGCCTGTTTGGCAATGCTATTTTTACCCGCTGCCCGGTCGGTCAGGTGTGGCGGCATTTGCTGCCCTGGCAAGCGGAATTAGCGCTACCCAGCATGCAGCGGATGCTGGTGGAGGCTGTCATAACGACCGATATCGGTGCGTTGCGCGTGATGACCACGCATCTTGAGTATTACTCGCAGCGTCAGCGTGAAATTCAGATTGATGCGATTCGTCGCCTGCATCGTGAAGCCTGGGCCATGTCGCAGCGTAAATTTCTGCCAGAAGAACAAGGGGGAACCTTTGAAGTTTTTTCCAGACCGGCGGAAGCGTTATTGTGCGGTGACTTGAATTTCCCAGCGACAGCGCCTGAGCGCGCGCAAATTCTCGCGCCTTTCGGCGACGGCACGCCGAGTTTTCATGATGCTTGGTCGCTAGCGCATCCCGCTACACCGCATACGCCAACTGTGGGCATTCACCCGGTGAATTTTGTTGATCGGCCTGAGTGCTTCGATTTTATTTTTATCACTGATGGATTGGTGGATCATCTCAAAGTGTACGGCATTGATGTTGCGACGGAAGCTTCCGATCACCAACCGGTATGGATTGAGCTTGGGTGAATGATGTCGGGTAGCGGTTAAAAAACCGTTTTTAATGCCATCTAAGAGAATTGATTGTTCTGCGGATATTCAATTGATGCATTTTCATAATCATAATTGATATACTGTGCGCTTCAACCACTAGAACTCAAGGGAGCGAGAGTCACATGAAATTACATTATTTTATGATGGGTGCATTACTATTGGCGATATTGACTGCCTGCGAACAAAAACCAACCACTGCCTCTGAGAAAGTGGTGGATAAAGTCAATGACGCACTGGATCGTCGTCCGAACGAGAAAGTTCGCGATGCGGCTGAAGATGTGAGTGATGCTGTCAAAGACGCCTCCAAGGAAATTCAGAAAGGCGTGGAAGCAGTCGCTGAGGAAATAAAAAAATAGGATTTGACTGGTGTTAGCAGGTTGTTGAAAAACGTATTTGAAGCACAGTTGCTGCAAGGCAGAAACGGGTAAAAAAAGCGCATTCATGTTCGATCGATGGGTATTTTGGCCTGTTTTTAGTACCACGGCGGCAACGCGGAGAGAGTTTTTCAACGGTCTGTCAGTGAGCGATTGGTTCAACATTTAAGCAACAGTCTTTCGGTATGAGAAATTGTCCTTTTGTAGGCGCAGCATTCCTCTAAAAAATACGAGCACCAAAATTCTCAAAATAGTATTGATCAATTTCATCACGAGTAAATTGATGATTCTGTCCGCCGCGTTGGGCGATTTTCAGGGCGCCCATCAGCGCGCCGAGTTGTCCTGTCGTTTGCCAATCCAAGTTATTGACGATACCGTACAATAAGCCGGCGCGATAAGCATCGCCGCAGCCGGTAGGATCGATGATTTCGCGGGGTTTGACGCAGGGGATGTCGAATTGTTTGCCATTGGCGTAGATGATGGAACCTTGCGCGCCTAATGTGATGATCAGCGCTTTGGCTTTATTTGCCAGAGATTCAAGATTGCGTCCTGTGCGGTCTTGCAGCATCTGACCTTCATAGTCGTTGACAGCGATGTAATCCGCTTTATCGATGAAATCCAATAGCTCTTCACCGTTATACATCGGCAAACCCTGGCCCGGATCAAAAACAAACGGAATACCGGCTGCGTGAAATTCGCGGGCGTGCTGCATCATGCCGTCACGTCCGTCCGGCGCGATAATACCTAGCCGAATATCACCGGCATCCGGCACGGAATTCAGGTGCGAAAAATTCATCGCGCCGGGATGAAAAGCGGTGATCTGGTTGTCATCCAAATCGGTAGTGATGAATGCTTGCGCAGTGAATGTATCAGGAACATGCCGCACATGACTTTGGGTCAAGTGTAATTGTTCAAACCGCGCGGCGTAGGGTGCATAGTCGTCACCGACAGTAGCCATCATCACAGGTTCACCACCGAGCATCTTCAAATTGTAGGCGATATTACCCGCGCATCCACCGAATTCGCGGCGCATTTCAGGAACCAGGAACGCGACATTCAGTACGTGAATTTTATCCGGTAGGATGTGATTCTTAAAATAATCCGGGAAGACCATAATATTATCGTAAGCGATCGAACCACAAATCAGTGTGCGCATAGTTTTTGATAGATAGTGATGATTAGAGGGGATGAACAGTCACGGCAGACTGCACAGAAATGCTAATGATTCGGTAAATCTGTGTTTTCCTGCCGTGATACTGAGAATGAAATGCGCTGATTCTACCTTTAGGCGCTGGGTTTCCAGGCCAAATCCAGCTCGCGTGCTGCTTTAACATCATCCAGTTTGCGTACCGGCATGGTGTGCGGTGCGCCTTTTACCATATCCGGTTGCAGCTCGATTTCCTGCAGAATTTCTTTCATCGATTTGACAAACGCATCCAGCGTTTCCTTGGATTCCGTTTCAGCCGGTTCGATCAATAAGCATTCAGGCACCAGCATCGGGAAGTACGTGGTAGGTGCGTGATAGCCTTTATCCAGCAGCCGTTTGGCCAGATTCATCGCAGTGACACCGGTTTTATCCTTGATATCTTTCATGGTGACAATAAATTCATGACTGGCGCGGCGTGTCGGGTAGGCGATTTCAAAACCTGCTTTACTGAGTTCGGCCATCAGATAATTGGCATTCAGTGTGGCAAATTCGGAAATGCGGTGCATGCCGTGCATGCCTAGCAAGCGAATATAGATATACGCACGCAACAAAACACCGGCATTACCCATATGAGCGGATAACCGACCAATCGACTGGGGTTTTTCTTTCTCAGTGACCCAACGATAGGTATCGCCTTCCTTCGCGACAATCGGAACGGGCATAAACGGTAACAAACGCTCGGCTACGCCTACGGGTGCAGAACCTGGTCCACCGCCGCCATGCGGCGTGGAAAAGGTTTTATGCAGATTGATGTGAATTACGTCAAATCCCATATCACCCGGTTTCACTTTACCCAGTACGGCGTTCAGATTAGCACCATCGTAATACAGCAATCCGCCGACTTGATGCACGACACGACTCATTTCAGCGACATTCTTCTCAAATACGCCCAATGTGGAAGGATTGGTCAGCATCAATCCGGCTGTTTGCGGTCCAACCGCAGCTTTCAGCGCGTCCAGATCCACATTGCCTTCTTTGTCGGTAGCGATTTCCACCACTTTGAAACCGCACATCACAGCAGTAGCCGGGTTAGTGCCATGCGCCGCATCCGGCACAATGATTTCGGTGCGGGCAAAATCGCCGCGCGATTCGTGATACGCGCGAATCATCATGACACCGATCAATTCACCTTGCGCGCCGGCCATTGGCGTCAAGCTGACGCCGGCCATACCGGTGACAGCTTTTAACGTTTCCTGTAATTCATACATGCAGGCCAGGAAACCTTGTCCCGTGTCTTCCGGTGCGAGGGGATGTCGGGACAAATATTGTGGCAGCATGGCCAATGAATTACACGCGCGGGGATTGTATTTCATCGTGCACGAACCCAGTGGATAGAATTCGGTGTCAATGGAGAAGTTCTTTTGTGATAAACGGGTGTAATGACGCACCGTATCCATCTCAGAGACTTCCGGCAGCAGTACTGGCGATTTGCGCAGCAAGTTTTGTGGAATCTTGGACTTACCTGCCGGTGTTGCCGGTGACTGAGAGTAATTGCGGCGCCCTGGGCGTGAGTGTTCAAATATCAGCATGATGTATGGGTAAAGCGTTAATTTATTTTAAGGCAGCTAAGGCTGCTTCATAATTTGGTTCATCGGCGATTTCCGGAACCAGTTCGGCATGAATAATAGTATCGGATTCATCCAGAACAATCACTGCACGCGCCGTGATACCGGCAAATGGGCTGTCTGCGATCAACACCCCGTAATCTTTCATGAAATTAGCACCACGCATGGTCGACAGCGTAATCACCTTATCCAGACTTTCGGCATCGCAGAAGCGACTCATGGCAAAAGGCAAATCCGCTGCAATGATCAGCACGACGGTATTATTCATATTGCTCGCCTGCTGGTTGAATTTGCGCGTCGAAATCGCGCATACCGGCGTATCCAGGCTCGGAACGATATTGAGTACTTTCTTTTTGCCGGCATAATTAGCCAGCGTGACATCTTGCAGATCTCTATTCACAAGAGAGAAGGGAGGCGCTTTTTGTCCGACTTTGGGAAAAGTACCTTCAATTTTGATGGGGTTTCCTTTAAGAGTAACCATAATTTTTTCCTTAACGACAAATATTAGAATTGAAAAATAATACGTTCCGAATAAGTATCAATTGTTGTTGATCAACTGAGTGCTTGTTTTAAGGTTTCAGCATAATTCTGTAAATCAGCAGCGGTCTTGGTTTCTGTGACACAAGCCAATAGTGTGTTACCCAATTCAGGATAATACGCTTGTAAATCGAGTCCGCCGAGTATGCCTTTTTGTTTTAATTGGGATAATACTTTTGCGACCGGTGCAGGCAGGGTCAGTGCAGCCTCGTGGAATATCGGTCCACTGAATGCTCTTTTCACACCATTTATTTTTTCCAACTGTTCAACCAGTTCCAGTGTGTTGGCATGCGATTGTGCCGCAATTCGGCGCAGACCTTCCGGTCCTACCAAGGACATATAAATAGTGGCGGCGGTTACCATCAATCCTTGATTGGTACAAATATTGGAGGTGGCTTTGGAACGGCGGATATGTTGTTCACGCGCCTGTAATGTCAGCACAAAGCCTTCTTTGTTATCCAGATCGGTAGTGCGGCCGATGATACGTCCGGGCATTTGGCGTACTAGCTCATTTTTACAAGCCATAAAGCCAAAGTAGGGACCGCCGCTGGAAAGTGGGATACCCAATGGTTGACCTTCACCGACAGCAATATCGGCACCTTTGCTACCCCATTCGCCCGGTGGAGTCAGTAAGGCGAGTGCGGTTGGATTGACGACACCGATGGCAAAAGCATTTTTACTGTGCGCCCAGTCAGTCAATGCGTCTACTTGTTCCAACACACCAAAGAAATTGGGTTGTGGAATGACCAGCGCGGCGAATTCCTCGTGCACTGAATTTGCGAGAGATTCCGGTAGAATTTGCCCGCAGTCGGTGCAAAATGGCAGTTCGACCACTTCAATTTTTTGATTGCTGACAATCGCACGGACGACCTGCCTGTAAATCGGATGTACTGTTTGCGGGATCAGAATGCGCCGCGATGTCTTGTGCGAACGAACAGCCATCAGCGCAGCTTCAGCCAACGCGGTTGCGCCGTCATACATACTGGCGTTTGACACATCCATGCCAGTCAGCGAAGCCATCATGGTTTGGTATTCATACAATAGCTGCAAGGTTCCTTGGCTGGCTTCGGCTTGATACGGTGTATAAGAAGAATAAAACTCACCGCGCGTGGTAATTTGCCAGACTGCCGCAGGGATGTGATGTTCATACGCGCCTGCGCCGATGAAATTTTGATAAAGCCCATCTTGTCCGGCGCGTTCCATCATCAGTCGGGTGATTTCCATTTCACTGAGTCCGGGCGGGACGCCTGTTAACTCGCCGCTGATTAAATCTTTGGGAATCTCATCAAAAAGCTCTTCAATAGTCTTTGCGCCAATGCTGGCGAGCATTTCGGCGATATCTTCTTGGGTATGTGGAATAAACGGCATGATTTATTTAAAAAACTTAAAGTATTAAAGTAGGCGAGTGAATTGAAGTCTTAACGCAAATATGATTTTAGTGATCTTCGTTTTCAACTAATTCGGTATAGGTTGCAGCATCGAGTAACCCATCCAGTTCAGCAGTATTGCTCGGTTTCAATTTAAATAGCCAGGAAGAATAAGCATCTTCATTAATTTTTCCTGGTTCATCGACCAATGGGGAGTTGACAGCGATGACTTCGCCGGAAATCGGAGAATACACATCAGCGGCTGCTTTGACGGATTCAGCAACTGCGCATTCTTCTTTTTGTTTAAGTGTACGCCCAACTTCCGGTAATTCGATAAATACCATATCGCCGAGCAATTCCTGCGCATGATGGGTAATCCCAACAGTGACCGTGCCATCGGCCTCAGGTTTCACCCATTCATGGGATTTGCTATATTTTAAATTTGTTGGAATACTCATTTTTCACTCCAGATTAAAGTAATATTTTTGTTGCAGCTTTGAATTAAACCAATGCTTTTCCGTTGCGCACGAACGGGTATTTTACCACTTTGGCGCGTAACTTCTTATCTCGCACCAGCACGTCGACTTCATCGCCGACGGCTATCTGTACCGGTAAGCGTGCCAAGGCGATAGACTGATTCATGGTTGGCGAGAATCCACCGCTGGTTATTTCACCTTGATATTCTACGCCATTCTGTTGACCGACGACTTGCTGATGGCTGCGCAGCACACCGCGATCAATCAACACCAAACCTATGAGTTGTTGCGTCACAAGGGCGTCTAATAATGCCTGTTTGCCAATGAAATCTCGTTCGCTTTTTAGATCAACGGTCCATGCCA
The DNA here is from genome assembly GCF_024282095.1 of Nitrosomonas sp. Lineage (GTDB taxonomy): Bacteria > Pseudomonadota > Gammaproteobacteria > Burkholderiales > Nitrosomonadaceae > Nitrosomonas. The sequence goes on along the minus strand of NZ_JAMWZS010000019.1, from coordinate 20,914 downwards.
GACCGGATTCTAATGGATTCTTGGTTTCATCCATATCCTGACCGTACAAATTCATCCCTGCTTCCAGGCGTAACGTGTCACGGGCGCCTAATCCGGCAGGCGCAACACCGACTGCATGTAACGCTTTCCAGAATGCCGGTGCATCGGCGGCAGGCAGAATAATTTCAAAACCATCTTCGCCGGTATAGCCTGTGCGTGCAATAAAATACTGATCCACTACGGTGGATTGAAACAACTTTAATTCTTCTGTTGCAGATTGTGAACCTGGAATCACCTGCCAGACCTTGGTACGGGCATTGGGACCTTGTACGGCGACCATGGCGAGATCGCGCCGCGGGGTAATTTCCAGATGGGGTGCGAGTGCATCACGTTGTTTCAACATCCAGGCAACATCTTTGTCGGCCGTGCCGGCATTTACGACGATGCGAAACCAGGTTTCAGACAGAAAGTAGATAATCAGGTCATCAATGATGCCGCCCTGTGGGGTCAGCATACAGGAATACAGTGCTTTGCCGGGAAGTGTCAATTTATCAACGTTGTTGGCGACCAAGCGACGCAAAAAGCTGCGCACATTGTCACCTTTGATATCGACTGGAAGCATGTGAGATACATCAAACATGCCGGCATCTTGGCGTACTTTATGGTGTTCGTCTAACTGTGAGCCGTAATGCAGTGGCATATCCCAGCCACCAAAATCCACCATTTTGGCATTCATGTCACGGTGGGTTTGATTAAGGGGTGTCATTTTCAGCACGGATTATTCTCCCGAAAATAAAAAAAAGTCATTTTATTTCAAATGACTTCACGCCCCTCTGTCCTTTTTACCTGAGAGATTTACAGATTAGCATCTGTGTGCCCCTTCGGTGGCCAAAAGTAATTTCTCGGCGCTCTCCAGATTGCCTGTCACAAGCGGTTCTCAGGGAACAAGTTTTGCTTGACCGTGCCTGAGCGATTCCGGGGGGGTTACGCCTTCGGCGGCGCTTAAACATTCAGCGCACTCTCCTGCTTGGACTTATATGGCAGAGTGCGAACTATACCTTAGTAACAGCGATTTATACAAGTTATTCAGCTAAATTTTCTGGCTGGCTGCAAGTTGCTTGAAGTTCTAATGTTTCGACTATCTGGTCGCATTAGCTTACAGGTATCGGGTTGATACTTTTATTGTCCATCATAAGGTTAAAACCACTGGCTTTAGCCGGTCAGCTTTAGCTGAGAAAATATGCTGTACAGGAGGTGTGGCATGGATTATAGATATGGAAGTCATACGGTTTATCAGATTGAATATCATTTTGTCTGGGTAACGAAGTATCGATACAAGGTTCTGACAGGAGAAGTAGCAGAGCGAGTTCGAGAATTGGTTCGTCAGACGTGTGAAGCATTTGAAATCAAGATAGTGAGTGGTGTAGTGCGTAAGGATCACGTACATATACTGGTGAGTTACCCCCCGGAGATGGCACCAAGTGAAATTATGAGGCGGATTAAAGGACGTACATCGAGCTATCTGTACGCAGAGTTTCCTCACCTGAAGAAAAGAGGTACTGGGGCAGGCATTTTTGGACGCACGGGTATTTTTACGCGACAGCAGAGCAGATGACAGATGAAATGATCAAACAGTACTTGGAACATCATTTTGAACCAAATCCAAATGATAATTTTAAAATGGAACCAGAATAAGACGCGTCGTTTAGCCGACGCGTATGGGGGTTTCCGGCGAAATTCGTACTCATTTTTTCGCCTTGAAATTCCTAATGAAAAATCCGGGGTTATTGCGGGGAGATCCGCCTAACCTTAATCACCCGCCGGATATTCAGATGTCTCTACTGTAAAAGTTAACCGGACAGTGGTGAAAAGTGATGCCTTCTGAACAGCGTGAACGTTCATTCTTTAGACCTGTTGAGAGGCGACCAGGGATAATCTTTCAAATGTTCCTGCAATTCTTCCTCACGGTAGCGATTCACTCGTGCAACAGCCAGGATCGTTACCATGAGAATTGGTAGCGTAAATATAAAAATGCCGGTCAGTGCGATCAGATTTTCACCAATCCACAGCGCTACCACCCAGTTGAAGATAAGTACCGACAGATAGAGCATCGGCCCCAGCAGCGAGCGGAACGGTATCGCAAATATTCCGTACGGCGTCTTTTCTTCGCGTTTGCGGTCTATCAATTGGAACACGGCTACCAGCGCAAAACTGGTTAACAACCAACCAGCGTAGTTTGAGATCGGTACGCCAAAATGCAGTCCTGGCTCGTGATAGCCGTATATCTGCCCGAGAAACCAGCGATTGCCCTGCAGTGCCAGCGGATCGATGATGATGTCTAGAAAGGTCTGCAAGAAAGCACCCAGCACCAGAGCAGCCCATGAATGACGGATGGCACGGGTTTCCAATGTAATTAGATCAAGACCGCGTGTCGCTAAGGGCGATAGGATGAATAACGCCGTGGTGTAGCTACAGTAAGTCAGAAAGACATAAGAGAGTGAGTCGAAGAAAGGTACCCCCCAGATCCACAGTTCCCGATGGCTTGTGCTGTCCAGGTAATAATACCAGCCGTAGGGAAACCCGGTGGTGATGGAGAGTTTCTCCGATATGAAAGCGATCAAGTATGCGGCGACGGTGAAAATAAGCGTTTTGCGCCAGCCGACATGCGGCACACAGATCAGTAGAAATGCCGCAAAAAAAGTGAACACATAGGGGCGCATCACAATGGTGTCGAAAGCGATATCAAGCATGGGTAAGTCTTCTGCGTCGAGTGATTTCAGGTGAATTCATATCAGGCTCATGAGCATCCTGATGCCCAGGCTATACAACAGCACCACAAAAATCGTTCTTAAAATGGCGGTTTTGGTGGAGTGCGTAAGTTTCGCACCCAGCGGCGCTGTCAGCATACTGGCCAGTACCAGCCAGGCTAATGCCGGCAAATACACATAACCCAGACTATATTCCGGTAGTGTTTCCGGTTGAAGGTAGCCGTTCGTGATATAGCCCGCCGTGCCAGCCAGTGCAATGGGGAAACCGATGGCTGCCGCGGTGCCGATGGCATGCTGAAGTTTCACGTTGCACAGTGTTAAAAACGGTACCGACAATAATCCGCCACCAATGGCAACCAGACTGGAGAGTGTACCGATGATGCTGCCGATAAAAAACATGCCGATTTTTCCCGGCAGCTGAAAAATAGGGCTGGGGCGGAATTGTAACAACATTTGCGTGGCGGCATAAAAAATAAAAATGACAAAAATGATGCTTAATAACTGACCCGTCATCGAGCTTGCCAAGGCGGCGCCGCCGAAAGTACCCACAAAAATGCCGGGTGTGATATTTTTAACAATCTGCCAATCCACCGCATGATGTCGATGATGCGTGCGCAAGCTGGCGGCTGACGTGAATATGATGGTGGCCATCGTGGTCCCCAATGCCAGATGGATGATGCGGTCGGCCGGGAAGTCTTGCGCTGTGAATATGGCAATCAGCACGGGCACGATGATGAGTCCGCCGCCAATGCCTAGCAATCCGGCAAAAAAACCTACAAATGCACCCGTAAGCAGATAAATAAGCCACCATTCCATTTAATCGGACCTTATAAGATTGAAGGGAAAACAGAAATACCTGGTTTTGTATTACAGGATAGCCATAATGAATTGCCATTCTGCCGGATCAACCGGGGTGATCGATAAACGATTACCTGTCTGTAGTACCCGCATTTTTTGCAGTTGCTGGTATTGCCTGAGTTCCTTGATTGCAATGAGGCGGGTTTTTTGTACCAGAGTAATTTCAACATTGAACCAGCGTGGATTGTTGAGCGTCGCTTTAGGGTCAAAATATTTATTGCCGGGATTAAATTGCGTAGCATCCGGATAAGCGGGTTTGCTGACCGTTGCGATGCCCATGATGCCGGGATCCTTACAGCACGAGTGATAGAAAAAAACCTGATCGCCAATGGTCATTTGATTGCGCATAAAATTGCGCGATTGATAATTGCGCACACCTTCCCACGCAACTGTTTGATTGGGTAGTGCTGCAAAATCATCGATGCTGAATTCATAGGGTTCCGATTTCATGAGCCAGTAACGCATTTTCTTGATGGGGCGAAATATTGTTAGGTAATTCTAATTTTGAATTGCAAAATCGAATTTAAATTCTTTGTTATTTTAAACAAAATCCTGCACGATGATGCCGAGCTTCTGTAATATTCCAGGTTTTTTACTCATTCTAACTATTTTTAATCATGAATAATCACTTACTTTCTGATATTGCGGTTGATACTTGGGTGCAAGGCGGGCCGGTTGCGTTAAATGATCTGATTGGTTCGGTGGTATTGATCGAGGTTTTTCAGGTGAATTGCCCGGGTTGTTTTATTTATTCATTACCCAGAGCCATTGATTTGCATGAGAGATATCAGCAACAGGGATTGGTTGTGATTGGCTTGGCGACTGCGTTTGAAGATTATGATAAAAATACGCTCGAGAATTTGCGGAAATTAGTGACAACGGGTGAGGTGATTGGTGAGACATTCAAGGCACTGAATCAACATGGTTTATTATCGCAAGGCAAGCTGACATGGAAAATACCGTTTGCGGTCGGTATGGATCGTGTCGTGGCGGAAACCGAACCGGTTACCGATGAACGAGTGCTGCGCTATGCGCGCGAATTTCTTGCTGAATTCGATAACCTTGGCGATGAGCAAAAAAAATCTGTACTGCAGCAAGTCAGGCATTATTTGGAGCGAAAATCCATGAAAGCTGAAACGTTCGAACGTTTTGCGTTGCAGGGAACGCCATCTTGCATTTTGTTTGATCGCAAGGGACAATTAAAAGATGTTTCATTTGGCCGAATCGATTATAAACAGGCGATGGTTGAACATTTCCTGGCAGAGAAATAATTTAATCTGCACATTAGAATCAAATTGATATCATCAAACGGCAGTCAACGTTTTTTTAAGCCAATTCTCAAAAGCCTGGTGATTGTTCAAATCATAGTGCCAACACTGAAATCCTGATTTTTTCCCGGATTCGATATTTTGTAGCTGATCATCAATATAAATCGTTGATGCCGGATCAAGCTGATACCTATCGATAGCGTATTGGTAGATGGCTAATTCCGGTTTCAGGATACCAACTTCGAATGACAATATTTTATGCTTAAAATACGAAAATTCCGGGTAGGCTGTGAATATCCAAGGACAGTGGATCGCGTTGATATTTGAAATCAAAATCAACGTATGGTGATTACTGGCAAGCTGACGAACACAGCGCCACATCGGTTCATTCATAGTAAAAATTTGTTGCCAGGCTTGATAAAACTGTTCCGCTGTCGCATCACTTTGAAGAATCTGCAGTGCCCAGTTCGCATAGTTTGCCGCATCGACTGATCCGGCTTCTAGTGCATCCTTTTGTTCCAGTACTTGTTGGATAAGCGGTTGGGGGTTGCTTATGCTGGCAGGTATCAATGTTGCCAGTGATGATTCAAAATCGAAATCGAGTAAAACTCGGCCGATGTCAAACAAAAATGTTCTGGGATAGGCGGATAATATTGTTTGATCGCTTGATGACATGGTGAGACTGTGGAAAATGGCGGGCCCAAAATTAAAAGGACAAGAGACGTTCAATTAACATCTCTTGTCCCGTAGAAGCTCCCCGCCTATGCCGTCAGACCATCATCTTGAACCATGGGTCCAAGGCGGCTGTTTCACGGACACATTGGGCACATCCAAAAAGGTGCGCACACCAGTATCACTAAAGTCCACAGCCATTTTCTAACAATTGGTTCAAAGAATATAAGTCTTAACAAACACCGCAGGGATTAACCTTATTACCAAAAATTCTAGCTTTCTTTCTTGATCATTACGTCATCAATTTTCTTCTTCAACGACACAATTCTACGCTTAAATTCATCCATGTCAAAGCCAGTTCCATTGCGCAGCATGAGCAATTCATGCGTAATACTTAACGCTGCTACAATTGCAATACGATCAGAATCAACAACCTTGCCTTCTGCTTTGATCTCCTGGATTTTTCTGTCCAAATAAGCTGCTGCAAGTTGAATGTCTTCTCGTTCCTCATCAGGGCAGGCGACGTAAAACTCACGCCCCATGATATTGATATTCAGTGTCTTGCTATTCATTGTCTGGCATATTTAATAAAAGTGTTTCAAGTCGACCGGTCGCCACGTGTATTTTTTCATTGAGTTTTTCGTTCTGAGCGTGTGTATCTGCAAGCTCTTTACGCAACTTATTATTTTCTATGCAAGTATCCTGATACAAACGTAACAGCAGAAAAATTTTATCTTCAAGAGATTTTAGTTCTGTTTCCATGGACACACTAAACCATTACAGGTTAATTAGTAACCAGATTCTATTTTTTCTGGCCGCGCCACAATACTCGACGTACCGATTGTTTGTTATCTTATTGCGAGAATTATATAGTTACATGAGATTACAGTTTGCGATGCGTGCCATCGCAATAAGGCGCATTATCGGTTTTTTTGCAGGTACACAACCAAGCTGTTTTGTTTTCAGTGACACTAAATTTTTTGGGTGTGAAAGCTGTATTTTTATGAGAACCATCGCAAAAAGGCTGGGATTTACTGAGACCACAAGCGCACCAATAATAATCTTTTCCTGCTTCCAACTTAACTTCAATGGGTGAAAAAGTTTGCCCTGTATTCGAAGATTCACTCATTCTTATCTCCACGCCAAATTTAAAATTTTTGTCTATGCGGTTTAATGATTTGTTCAAACCGCATTGTTACCTGATTAAGTATACCTAATTAATTGTATTTAAGAAATTTCTTATACAAATAGTCGTAAAGCGGCAGGTCCGCCTGCATGAATGTGATTTTTCTTCATGGCGGCTTGTATTTCAATCAGTTGCTGTTTGCTTTTTTGAATACCGCTGTCGCTCAGCGGCACACGATTATCATCAACCATAATACCGCCCAGCGTATTAGAAAAAATTTTTGCGAGATGCGTCATCTGATCGAATACTCTTTCGCCATGGGCAACTCTTGGAACATCCAGCAGGAAAGTGACACCATGCGTTGTCAGCGATTTCATATTCTCAGGCAAGAACGGGGACGATTCATAATTGCTCAGGGTAAACAATATATTATTACTGTCATCACGATATTTGAATATGCCTTCTGATTCGAGTCTGAACCCGGAAGCTTCCGCTAATGCACGAACCTTGGTGCCAACAAATGCACCGTCATCGCGACTAATGATATTAATACCGATCATTACATCCACTTCAGCACAGAATTTATCCAGCATGACAGCTTTTTCATGCGTACTGACAATATCAGGGCATTCCGCTATGGCGTGTACTTGTGATGCAAAATCCTGTACTAAATCCCGGAATTTGGATAAATTGACTTCACTGATGGGACCGGACCGATCAGCAAGCTGTAGACAGCCTTTTAATTGCATGTAACCGTCACTATCGACATTGGTTTCGTTGGTGACTTCTTCCCATGGCTCATTTTTATGCCGCTGGCCCAGCCAGCAAACAGGTTTTCCAAAATCAAATTTTCTTTGCAGCAATTTGGCGATATACGTGTTGGCAATGACTGATTCTGATCTGACATTGACGATATAGTTGGTGTTGCTGTCATAATCCAACAGCGGTGAAGTGGTGGATGTGCTGGTCGAAATATTGATCGATGGATTTTGTGTGGTTGATGTCTTTTTAAATTCAGTGTGTGCAGCGGTTAAATCAGGCTGTGCGAATGTGTCGAATGGCGTGTCAGGAACCGGAGTTTTATTGAACTTCGGCTCAATCCTTTGTGCCATATCATCAGAATCTTGCGCATCCAGAAGTATGTCACTATGCTCATGGTCAAACGCTGCTTGTACTTTACGGCGATAACGTTGTTGTTGCAGCCAGTTGAAGATAACAACACCGACGATCACGATAATGCCGATGATGATCAGGCTTAACTGCAAGTCACTCATATTACTTAATATTTCCATGTTATCTCCTAAAAATACCTTGATATAAAGCGTATCAATTAGATCATGCCAGCTTTATATGATCAATTACAAATCTAGCACAGGCCGCTGAAAAACGATCTGTGCCGTCGCTATGGTGTTAAAAATAAATAGGTTCAAAATGCGCACTGATCACGCATACATTGCGCTTTCTCACTTGTTTTTGCCTGGTATCGATGCCTTGTTTTTTTAATGGCCTGCTAGACTGCAGGTTGTTTAATCCGTTTCCCCAGTTTGATTGCATCTGCGATATCCACAGCAACTATCCTGGATACACCTTGTTCTTGCATTGTAACGCCAATTAATTGCTGTGCCATCTCCATGGTGATTTTATTATGGCTGATGAATAAGAACTGAGTTTGTTTTGACATATTTTTTACTAACTCACAAAAACGATTGGTGTTACTGTCGTCAAGCGGTGCATCCACTTCATCCAATAGACAGAATGGCGCGGGGTTAAGCCGAAATAATGAAAAGATGAGCGCCAGTGCAGTGAGGGCTTTTTCACCGCCTGATAATAAATGAATGGAACTATTCTTTTTCCCGGGTGGCTGAGCCATCAGTAACAATCCGGCATCCAGAATCTTACCGTCGCTCAACTCAAGCTTGGCTTGCCCGCCTGCAAATATCACCGGAAAGATTTCGCTTAGATACTGATTGACCAGATCAAAAGTTTCTTGCAGGCGTAATTGTGTTTCACGATCAATTTGCTGGATGACATTTTCCAGCGTGGCGACAGCTTCATTTAAATCCTGCAATTGATTCATCAAGTTGGATTGACGTGTACGGGCAATGTCGAGTTCTGCCAGTGCCGCGAGATTGACAGATCCCAACGCCGTAATTTCAGTATTCAGTCGATTGATCTCCGATTGTAATGCCGCAATACTCTTTTTTCCTAACAGCGGTAAAAATAATTGGGTATCGACTTTGGCGTCATTGATCAATTCATCAAATTGGCTGATGGTAATATTTGCCGCTTGTTCTTTGAGTCGGATTTGATTGATGGCGTCTCTTAATGAATACGTTTCTTGTTCGGAGGCCAGGCGAGTGTTTTCTATTTCCCGTAAATGGCGGGCAGTATCTTCGACTTCCTGGCGTACCTGTATTATCGTTTGTTCGATTGCTTTGCGCTGTATCCGCGCAGTTTCTAGCTGATTATTCAGTGGGGTTGGATTCAAGCTATCTTGTTCTTTAAGCAGCTTGATATGGTTTTCTGCCAGTATGTGCAGATCGTCATGTATAACTTGTATATTGCGTTCTATTTCATTGATTTTACTGTCACATGTCTTTACATGAAATACCGCCTCCTGCATCTGCTTCGTGGATTGTTGCAGGCTTTGTCGTTGATCGGCAAGTGCGTGATTGGCAGCTTCCCACGCGAGCTGAGCTTGCTGTGTCAGTTGTTTGAATACATCGATTTGTTCTGAATTTTTTATTAATTCTGCTTGCGCGGATCGTTGCAGTGAGGTTTCGTTATTCAACGCTTGCTTGATTTCGGTTAATTCGGCATTAATCTGATTACTGCGGTGAATCGTGCGTTCGTTAATTTGTGAAAGCTTGACGATTTCAAGCTGTAGTTCATGCCGGTGCTGCTGTAATTGTTTACTGCGTTCACGCGATTGCTGAATGTCGTCGCTTAGCTTGGCATTTTGTTGTTTTGCCGCCTCCAGCAAGCTATGTTGATTGTGGAGCTGAGATTCATACTGATTAATTTCCAGCTGCAGATTTTTTAATTCCTGCTGTCTCGATAGAACGCCATGTAACTGCGAGTCAGGTGCATAAAAAGTGAGGCTGGTGCGCGTGATGATATGTCCCTGGCGCGTCACCAATAATTCACCGGCGTTTAGCATGGATTTTCTCGTGAAGCCTTCCTGAATATTTTCTATCACATATACTTGGCATAACCAATCTTCCAATACACGGCGCACCTCGGGCTGGTTGATTGTTACATAAGTAAGTAGTTTTTCACAGCCGAAGTGGCGTGATACAGATTGTTGATCATCGGAGGATATCGCAGGTTGGGTTTTTTCAAAGATGGCCCATTTCCCCGATGGTAAGTCGTTTATCCAGTTCTGAATGAATGCGAGCTGATCAACTTCGATACTATTGAGTCGTTCGCGTAAAACTGCTTCCAAGGCATTCTCCCATTCGGGTTGCACTTGCAGGTGTTGCCATAAGCGGGGTAAACCATCCAATTGATGCTTGCTGAGCCAAGTGGTTAGCTGCTGATTGCTTTCCAATTTCTGCTGCAGATTTTGCAATGCATGGAAGCGAGCCGTCGTCTGTGATAATGCATGCTGCAGTTCTTGAATTTTGCTTGTAATTTGTTGTTTATACTGAATTGCAGCAGATAATTGATTTTCTATATCCTGATGTTTCAGGCTCTGTTCTTGCAAAGCACATTCGGTTTGATCCATTGCTGACTGTAATTCAGTTAACCTGGATGTCTCAACGGAGATCAGTTCGTTTTGCTCTTTTAATAAACGGGAATAACGTGCCTCAAGCTGCTGAATATTTTTTGTGGCATGGGTGAAGTGGCTATCTTCAAGCTGATTGGCTTGTTCGGTCATGAGAAGGTCATGCCGGCATTTGTCTAGCGCCTCCCGGCATCGGCGAAAATCGGCTTCCACGATCGGTAATTGTTGATTGAGCGCATCATTCTTAAGCATACTTTCTGTATGCGTTGCTGTGGCTTGTGTTTTTTCCTGATGCCAGTGTAGTAGACTTGCTTGCGCGGCTTCTTCTAGCTGATTATTTTTTTGCAGTCGATTTTCAACTTCCTGAATTTGCTGTGTTAAGCGTTCGGCATTGTTCTTCAAATGATTTATTTCTTGTTCTACACGGCCTATCTCGGCATTGACCGTATACAGCTGTCCTTGCACTTGCAGTAATTTGTCACTGATTTCACGCTCTTTTTCACGCGCTGTCTCATATTCTTTTTCAGCTTGATGTTGACTCGAAAGTGCAGCTTCTAATGCAAATTCAAGCGCCTGAATTTCTTTTTCTGCGTGGCTGCGTTGATTGATTGCGTCGCTTCTACGTTGTAGCCACAGCAGCGACTGTGCGGTATGTAGTTTTTCTTGCAACGATTGATATTGCTGCGCAGTGTTTGCTTGAATTTGCAGGTGCTGTAGCTGCGTTTCCAGTTCCTGCGAGATATCCACTAAGCGGGTTAGATTTTTCCGGGTCTCAATGAGGTGTGAGAAAGTTTCCTGTCTTCTTTCGCGGTATTGAGAGATGCCTGCGGCTTCTTCCAGGAAGCTCCTTAATTCTTGCGGCTTCGCTTCAATAATCCGTGAGATCATGCCTTGCTCAATAATGGCATAGCCTCGACCACCAACACCCGTGCCCAGAAAAAAATCGGAAATATCACGCCGCCGTACTTGCAGATTATTGATGTAATAACTTGAGATACCGTCGCGCTGAAGAACACGTTTAATCGCGATTTCGGAATAACTGGACCATTGCCCGGTGACCTTGCTCAAATGATTGTCAAAAACGATTTCGACACTCGCGCGACCGATTGCTTTGCGATGATCTGATCCGGCAAAAATAACATCCTGCATGGAATCACCGCGCAAGGCGGAAGCCTTGGATTCACCTAGAACCCATCGTACCGCGTCAATAATGTTTGATTTTCCGCAACCATTGGGACCGACGATACCTACGAGATCTTGGGAAACGGGAATTAGCGTTGGATCGACAAATGATTTGAAACCGGCAAGTTTAATATGAGCTAAGCGCAATTTTTTGTTTATGAGATAAGGCAGTTATAATAGATAGTGTGCATGAGAGAACGATTAAACAATTATTGATTATTGTAACGGAATTAACTTAAACATGAGTGTGAAGAATGACCAGTAAGCCTGAGAAAACGCTTGAAACATTTCCAAATCCCTACGTCGACAGAGATTATCATATTCATATGGAAATCCCTGAATTTACCTGTTTGTGTCCGAAGACGGGGCAGCCTGATTTTGCAACCTTAGTGCTTGATTATATTCCAGAGAAAAAATGTATTGAGCTCAAAAGCCTGAAACTTTATATCTGGTCATACCGGAATGAGGGTGTATTTCATGAAGCGGTTACCAACAAAATTCTCGATGATCTCGTTGCCATTTTAAAACCAAGATATCTTCGTTTAATTGCGCGTTTTTATGTGCGTGGTGGAATTTTTACCAACGTTACAGTGGATTATCGGAAGAAAAATTGGCAACCGAAACAAGCGGTTGTACTGCAGGAGTTCAGTAGTCAATCGAATATTCGAAAATAATTCTTAATAATTAGCTTTAAGTATAAATTATAATATCCTGATTTTGAATTATATTATTAAGATTTGCGTTTCTTGCTACATAAAAAAATAGTTTGCAAAAGTCAAAAAGTTATATATGCTGTCAACCAGTGTAAAGACAGAACTAAGCTATGTAAATGATTTTTAAAAGAAATGATCAATTTGCTTTACTAATGTCGTTACTTTTCTGGACTTGCTCACTGATACCAGTTGATGCAATTGCCGACAGATTAGTGCAGAACGAATATCAATATCATACCGATTTGTGGGATCGCATACGCAGCGGGTTTGCATTAAAACTCCCATCTGATAGTAAAGCAATACGTAAAATCGAGACCCCGTATACTCAACAGCCGGAAACACTCAACCGCATTATTGAGAAAAGCGAGCGCTATCTGTTTTATATCGTGGAGGAACTTGAACGCCGCGGTATGCCGATGGAAATTGCATTAATTCCGGTAATCGAGAGTTCTTATGATCCCCTGATCAAATCAAACAGTCACTCTGCAGGGTTATGGCAATTTATCCCGGAAACAGGCAAGAGCCTAGGCCTGGAACAAAATGTATGGCATGACGATCGGCGCGATATTATTGCGTCGACAGGGGCGGCGCTTGATTATTTACAATATCTTCATAAAAAATTCGATAACTGGAAGCTGGCGATAGCGGCGTACAATATCGGTGAAGGCGCCGTAAGCAAAGCATTATCCAGAAACATTCATAAAGGCAGATCAAGCAGTTTTTACGATTTGAATCTTCCAATTGAAGCTAAGCATTATGTGTATAAATTATTAGCAGTTAAGGATATTGTTGCTAATTCAAAAAAATATGGCGTGCGACTCCGACAGGTACCGAATCGACCGTATTTTGATACAGTCAAAATACATGAGCATATTGATATCTCCCTCGTTACCCGCCTTGCTAATATCTCCGAAACTGAATTCACCGCACTAAATCCTGCTTATAATCGTTATGTCATTAAAGTACTCAATGCACCTCGTACTTTATTGTTACCTAAGGATAAAAAAGAAGTTTTCCTAACAAATCTGGAAACATTTCAAGATCCGAGAGTTTCATGGCAGATTTATCGTGTCAAGAAAGGTGAAAATATCAATGAAATTGCGGGGCGTTACCGTACGACTGTCAAACAATTACAAGCAATCAATGGCATAGCTCGGAACAAGAATCTCACGCTCGGGCAGAAGATTTTGGTACCTCAAGTGGTGGCGGAAAATCTTGCTGATGCTGCTGCACAAAAGAAACAGCTGTTGCAGAACTATCAAGCAAGCGTTCACGTAGTCAAAAAGGGCGATACTTTGTATGAGATCGCAAAGCGATATGGCACGACAGTGAATCAGATTAAATTATGGAATAATAGCGATGAGAATTTATCGATAGGTCAGAAGCTCGTTCTCTCAAGAAGTTAAAGGCGTATTCCAATAAATAAATCAATTATTGGATGAAATGTTTTTCAAAAACTCAATACCCCAATTGACGCCAAACCCGGTAATTTCACTATCAACAGCGCCTAATCCGTCTTTATGACTGCTGGCTGATAAATCCATATGCAACCACGGTATATCGTTGACAAACCGGCGTAGAAAACATGCGGCGAGAATATGATCAAACTCTCCGCCAAGTTCGCATTGTTTAATATCTGCAATAGTGCTTTCAAGGCTTTCTTCATAATCGATATCCATCGGAAAAGCGCAGACACGTTCTCCGCTCTTCTTGCCTGCTGCGATGGCTTTCTGAGCTAAATCATCACGATTGCTGAAGAATCCACTATAACGTGATCCCAAAGCGGTTTTCATGCTGCCTGTCAGTGTGGCGAAATCAATGATCAGATCGGGTTCCAGTTTAATCGCCAATGTTAAGGTGTCTGCTAAAACCATGCGTCCTTCGGCATCGGTGTGAACAACTTCTATCGATAATCCATTAAGCGCTGAAATAATGTCGTTCTGCTTGTAAGCACGTGGGCTGATATGGTTTTGTGCTATCGCAAGCCAGCAATCGATCTTGACTGGAATTTCAGCCCGTGTTGCCGCCAGCAGAATACCTAAAGCAACGGCGGAGCCGTTCATGTCTTCGTGCATTCCCTGCATATACCGGGCCGGTTTTAAATTATGGCCACCGGTATCAAAACAGATGCCTTTACCGACGATAGCGATGCTTTTGTGTGGTGAATTCTGCTTGCAATTGTGCTGCAGGTGGACAATGGCAGCATCTTCCGAGTCGCTGCCTTGTGCGACAGCAATAAAGGCGCCGGCACCGATTTCTTTGAGTTTGTTGAAATCGAATTCCTGGTATTTCCAGCCTTCATTTTCTGCCAGCTTCTTAATTTGCTGACGATAAGTTTTAGGGGTTAATTCATTAGCGGGTAATACCGTTAAGCCGCGAGCTAATAAATTACCTTCCGCCAGTGCGCGCTGCAGTGTGAAGTTTTCAGCATCTTTATAACCATAGAGAAAAATCTTTGTTAAGGGTTTTTTGCTAGGTTTGTTTTTCCGTACAGGCAGTGCGGCGCCATTGACCCACGCAGCATAAACAGCCAGCTCTGAAAAAACTTTCTTTTGATGGGGGGTGCCATACACCGTGATATGGATTTCTGATGGATTCTCTGCAAGTAGTAATTTGATTGCTTTACGCACGCAAGTTTGTTGCTCGAACACGGATTCGCCCGCATCAACCATCACCCAGGCGCATAACTCACCATTTGCAAGATTTGCACTGACCGGGGTACGATGAAGATCGGTCAATTGCATTTCGCGTCGTAACAGCAATTTTTCCAGTGATTCTTCGCCGGTGACGCCGTATTTCTTGGGCAGCTTTTCTAATTTAGGGAGTATTACGAGAATATGCGGTGCTTTAATAGATTGATCGATAGGTGATGTATTCTGGAAGAGTGATGCCAGCATTGAAAGCTTTCCTGTCAAATATTATTTTCTGAGTGACAATATCGGGAGTCATTGCGTAAAGAATGGCCGCTATTAACTGTTAAATTGCTATTATTATATACGTTCTGTGGGTGGGATAGCTTGTAACAGATAGATTTATTCTGGTTCTAATAAGGAGTGTCAAATAACAATGCGCCAATATCTAGAGCTAATGCAGCATGTTATCGATCATGGATGTCAGAAATCGGATCGCACGGGTACTGGCACACGATCAATCTTTGGTTATCAAATGCGCTTTAATCTGGCTGATGGTTTTCCATTGGTAACAACGAAAAAGTGCCACTTAAAATCAATTATTTATGAATTATTGTGGTTTCTGCAAGGCGATACGAATGTTGCGTATCTTCACAAAAACGGTGTGTCGATATGGGATGAGTGGGCTGATGCAGAAGGGAATCTGGGACCCATATATGGTTATCAGTGGCGATCCTGGGCAACGGCGGATGGTCATCATATTGATCAGCTCATGCAAGTGATTGAGCAGATAAAAAATACACCGGATTCGCGGCGCATGCTGGTTTCTTCATGGAATGTGGGTGATTTGCATAAAATGCGCTTGGCACCATGCCATGTGTTCTTTCAATTTTATGTGGTGGATAATCGGCTCTCGTGCCAACTTTATCAGCGTAGCGCTGATATTTTTCTGGGGGTGCCTTTTAATATTGCATCGTATGCATTGCTAACCCTGATGATTGCACAAGTATGCAAACTGGAGCCGGGGGATTTTGTACATACCTTGGGCGACGCACACCTTTATTTGAACCACCTTGAACAAGCTCGTGAGCAGTTATCGCGTGAACCGAAGCCGTTACCGATCATGACATTGAACCCAGATATACGGGAGATACTGGATTTTAACTACGAAGATTTTATTTTGGAAAATTATCATCCTCATCCAGCGATCAAAGCGCCGGTGGCCGTATGACATTACCACGGCTATCTATTCTGGTGGCGATGGCCAGGAATCGAGTGATTGGTCAGCACAATAAATTGCCTTGGCACTTGCCTGCTGATTTGAAGCATTTTAAGTTACTGACAATGGGCCATATTATTATCATGGGTCGTAAAACCTATGAATCCATTGGCAGACCTTTGCCCGGAAGAACCAACATCATCATTACGCAACAGAAAAATTTTGCAGTACCCGGCGCGACGGTCGTCCATTCGATTGAAGATGTTTTACGGGCTTGTGAACAAGCCAATGTAACGCATAGGGAATGTTTCATCATTGGAGGAGAGAAGCTGTACCGGCAAACAATTGCAATGTGCCAGCGCATGTATATCACGGAAATTCAGAGAGACTTTGAGGGAGATACTATCTTCCCGGAATACGAGCCGCGTGAATGGGAAGAAACGCAACGGGAGAAATATTTTTCTGATAGTGATAGCGCTATGGAATATCATTTTGTCATACTGGATCGTAAATGAAAAAGAAAAATGGTGAAGCGCATATTTCATGCGACTTCACCATTTTATTTCAAGATGAAAAATAAAGTGTATAAGTATAACGAGTGCTTATATCACTTTAACATCAGGTAACGGGAATCCGTTGAAATTGCTGGCATAAGCCGTGGTGTATGCTCCCGCATTAGGAATATAAATAAAATCACCTTCTTGCAGATCATTGGGAAGCATTAAGTCATGAGTCAGAATATCCACTGAATCGCATGTAGGACCTGCGATTGACCAGGGAGTGTTATTGCCTTTACGATCAGTGAGGATTTCGTAGCGCAAGCCTTCGGTAATTTCTATAACCCCGCCAAACATGCCCGCATCCCAATACATCCACCGTTTACCATTGCGAGTTGCAGTACCGACGACGCGACAGACAAAATAGGCTGAATCGGATACCAAATAACGACCGGGTTCTGCCATAACATGGATGTTATCAGGCAAATCAGCGATAGCATCATTGATGATTTCAGCAATGATTTCAATGGAAGGAATAGGTTTGACGTGACGCACCGGATAGCCGCCGCCAATATTCAGTAATCGAGGATTCAATCCTGCGGCTTGCATATCGGCAAAAACTTTTTTTGCGCGCTCAATGCCAACTCGCCAATTTTGAGGGTTACGGCACTGTGAACCGACATGAAATGTGACGCCGGCTAAATCAGCTTTGAGTTGTACGGCTTCACGGATAATCTCATTAACATCCGCGAGATGTGTTCCAAACTTTCCGGCTAATGGCCAATCGCTGCCAATATTCGGCGTATCGATACGCAAATACATTTTCGCATCGGGCTTAACACTTACGATTTTGCGTAATTCTTCTATACTGTCAAGTACATACCATTCGACGCCTTTAGCCGCAGCATATTCGAGGTAAGC
Source organism: Nitrosomonas sp. (assembly GCF_024282095.1). Taxonomy (GTDB): domain Bacteria; phylum Pseudomonadota; class Gammaproteobacteria; order Burkholderiales; family Nitrosomonadaceae; genus Nitrosomonas. Next base: position 3,354 of record NZ_JAMWZS010000019.1, on the reverse strand, counting down.
ACGCGATTTCATCGGGTTACTATAGAACACTTCATCCGCAGGTACGCCCAACGTCAGTAACAAATCAAGTTCAGCAATGGAGGCGATTTCAAAACCGACGCCTTCTTCAATCAGCGTTTTTAATACACGGTGATCAGGGTTAGCCTTAACAGCATAATGCGGATGAACGCGTGGCATTGCCGTTTTAAATCGTCGAGCTTTGTGTCGGACAATATTGCTATCAACCAGTAAAAATGGGCGTTGATAGCCTTTCTTTAGCGCGTTCTGAACGTGTTTAAAATTCAGACTGCTTTCTGGGTGGGTATCAAATAAAACTTCAGATGGATCGGGTTTTTGAAGTGTGGACGAGAATACAGACATGAGCGCGCTCCTTAAAAATCGCTACGTTTCAGGGATATGAACATTAACTAAATCAACTGGAGCAAAAAAGTCCTTGGTGCTTCTCATGATGACCTCCTTATCGGCTAAATATATTGAGTGTTAATTTGCACGCATTATAGTCTGCATTCAGAGCAAAGCAAGTGTTTTTTTGCATAAAAATTATTTTTTTATATAATTTGTTTATATGCGCAAAAACAATGTGTTGTGCAACTATCGTTAGGGTGTATTTGACGGTTTTTTTGCAGAAAAGTTTATATGATTTTGTGACTTTCAACGTAATGAGCACATATGAAGCCTGTTAGTGCCACTGAAATCTTAAGTAGTTATCTTTTTTTTCATTAAGCCTGAAATGAAATCGATTTTCTCCGCGACCAATTGCCTGCTGTTTTGGAAGAAGCTTGAATGGCCCAGCGGCGGAGTATGATTCTTCAATTGTTAATTTTCCAGAATGCGGTGAAAAAAATCTTAATTCAAACCGGTCGGAACTGATTTCCCGTAATAGGGGAGCAAACGGCTTGGCCAGCGGCTCACCGATGAATACGCCTTGTCCTGGCCAGGCTACGCTTTTCCAATAGGCTTCAATGACGCTGGTTCCCGCTGCATAATGAAACATGGCGACTGCGGGTGATGGAAATTTTTGTGGATAGCTGCAAGGTTCAACGACGGTACCATAGCTCGCTGTGGCGCCGGCTTCCAGCCAACGCAAGCTGCTCATTTGCAGTGAATCGGTCAGCATGCCGCCAGCCGATGTTAAGTGGTCTGCCAGCGCACCTGGCAGAAAACCCAACGTCTGCAGCATGGGCACTTCAGTCAATCCGGTAAAATAAAAAAGTACATCCTGGTGATCGGAAATAGCATCGGTTTGCAGTATTCGTATCGAAAAAACACCGGTCAGATCTTGTGCCGTGCGTGCAAAGCCGGTTGCGCGGCTGTTACGTGCTTTATCCGAAGTGCTCAATAAATAAGCCTGGCCTTTCGGAAAACTATGGTCTGAAGCGACGCCTCGGTCAATGAGTGCTTTGACTTGTTCGAAGGAAGTTCCAGCTAACATCATGGCGGGGCGCAGCTTGTAATCATCGAACGGAAACAGGCTTGGCGAATTGAAGTAAGGGCTGGGTGCTGTCGGTGCACATTTTTTCGAGCAAAATTTCCTATCGAAGCCAAACGCCAAGGCAGAAGTCAACGACATGCAGCCCACCCGATAGGGAGTAGTCCAGGCAACAGCGAATGCTTGTACATGATCCGGCGTCAGTTGATCAATGGTAGCTTTCAATTGCTTGAATTCTTTGGGGGTCATAACACTGCGTTCAGATGAGAAACGCAGATGAATCATATTGGCTTCCGGTATCTGCCGTGCCTGCTGATAATAGTGACCAATTTGCCGGGACAAGGGATCATCATCATTAATAATGACAGCAATATCATGGGGTTCTAATCCAGTGCGCGGCAAGGAGATATGCTTTTGCGCTTCTACCGGAAAAGCTGCGAAAAACAGAATGAGCGCCAAAACAACAGGAAACCGTTTGATCAGATTTAAGCTTTCCCGTGTCGACATCAAAGCGTCTCCATACCAATGAACGACTGTTACAGTTTCAAATTTTCGGCAATGTTACACCCTGCTGCCCTTGGTATTTACCACCTCGATCTTTATAAGAAGTCTCGCAGACTTCGTCCGATTCAAAAAAAATGACTTGCGCAACACCTTCGTTGGCATAGATTTTGGCGGGCAGGGGAGTGGTGTTGGAAAATTCCAGCGTGACATAGCCTTCCCATTCCGGTTCAAAAGGGGTGACATTGACGATAATGCCGCAGCGCGCATAGGTGGATTTACCCAAACAAATGGTCAATATATTGCGCGGAATACGGAAGTATTCCACAGTGCGTGCCAGCGCAAAGGAATTGGGTGGAATGATGCAAATATCACTTTTGACATCAACGAATGAATTCGAGTCAAAATTCTTCGGGTCGACGATGGTGGAATTGATGTTGGTGAACAACTTGAATTCATCCGAGCAGCGAATATCGTAGCCGTAGCTTGACGTGCCGTAGGAAACAATGCGTTGATCATTTTTCTGGCGAATCTGGTCAGGCTCAAATGGCTCGATCATGCCATGCGCTTGCGCCATCCGACGAATCCATTTATCTGATTTAATCGTCATGCTTTAGCCTTTTCTAGTCATTTTCCATGATGATTTTGGCGAACAATTCCGAGTGATCTTCCGCGGATTCAGCCACCTTAACAGCGACTCGTCGCGCAATCAGCCGGTATATTTCGGCTATTTTTCCATCCGGCTCGGCAACGACACTGGGTTTTCCCATATCGGTATGTTCGCGGATTCTGATATCGAGCGGTAATGCGCCGAGAAATTCCACATTGTAATCCTGGCACATTTTCTTACCGCCACCGGTGCCAAAGATAGGCTCAGTGTGTCCGCATTGTGAACAGGTATGCGTGCTCATGTTTTCCACAATGCCGAAAATCGGAATGCCTACTTTCTCAAACATTTTTAACCCCTTGCGCGCATCGAGCAGGGCGATATCTTGTGGCGTGGTGACAATGACAGCGCCCGTTACGGGGATTTTTTGTGCCAGTGTCAGTTGAATATCTCCGGTACCAGGTGGTAAATCGACGACGAGATAATCCACATCCTTCCAATTGGTATCGTTCAACAATTGCTGCAACGCCTGGGTAACCATCGGGCCGCGCCAAACCATCGGGGTTTCGACATCGATCAGCAGACCGATGGACATGGCCTGGATACCGTGCGCAAAGACGGGCTCCATGGTTTTGCCATCGAGTGATTCGGGGTGATGGGTGATGCCCAGCATCTGCGGTTGTGACGGACCGTAAATATCCGCATCCAGAATACCTACGGATGCACCCTCCGCTGCCAATGCCAGAGCCAGATTGACTGCCGTCGCCGATTTTCCGACACCGCCCTTGCCGGATGCCACCGCAATGATATTTTTAAC
>NZ_JAMWZS010000081.1 GCF_024282095.1 Nitrosomonas sp. | reverse complement strand
TTAGGCCAGGATATTGATCGGGCGGTTCATACCATGCAAGATGAAGCAACGGTTTTTGCCGATCCTAATGACCGCGCCAGTCAGGAATCTGATATGACGCTGGAATTACGAAATCGCGATCGTGAACGAAAGCTCATCAAGAAGATCGACGAGATTATTGGAAAAATTGATTCTGGAGATTATGGATATTGTGAAAGTTGTGGAATAGAAATCGGGTTAAAGCGACTTGAAGCGCGGCCTACGGCTACACTGTGTATTGATTGTAAAACATTGGATGAAATTCGAGAAAAACAGATCGCCAAATAAATCGGATAAGCTGTGTAAAAGTTTTTGTATAATAACTGCTGTCTGTAAAAAAGCCCTGTCAGGGTGGCAGGGCTTTAAAGTAACTTACAAGTAAAAAGTCAGAATAGCATGCACGAGATGTTTCTTAGGATTCTTCCGTAGTAGTGGTGTCGGTGCTAGTTTCAGCAGATGCTGCTTTCATGCTCAAACGCAGTCTTCCTTTGTCATCTGCCTCAAGTACTTTAACTCGCACTTGTTGGCCTTCATTGAGATGATCGGAAACATTATTGACACGCTCATTTGCAATTTGTGAGATATGTAATAAACCATCTTTGCCAGGCAGGACGCTAACAATAGCGCCAAAATCAAGCAGTTTTAATACTACGCCATCATAAACCTTACCAACTTCAACTTCAGCCGTAATATCTTCAATTCGTTTCTTAGCCAGCTCGCCACCTTCAGCGCTTACACAGGCAATGGTCACTGACCCATCATCTGTTATATCAATAGTGGTACCGGTTTCTTCAGTCAGTGTGCGAATAACTGCACCGCCTTTGCCGATAACATCGCGAATTTTTTCAGGGTTGATTTTGAGTTTAATAATGCGAGGTGCGTGAACTGAGATATCTTCGCGTGTTGAAGGTAAAGCTTGCTTCATAATTTGAAGGATATGTAGCCGCCCTTCATGAGCCTGAATGAGCGCCGCATGCATAATATCTTTCGTGATGCCTTGAATTTTAATATCCATTTGCAATGCAGTGATACCTTGCTCTGTGCCCGCTACTTTGAAGTCCATATCACCCAGGTGGTCTTCGTCGCCGAGTATATCTGTCAAGACAGCAAAACGGTTGCCATCTTTAATCAAACCCATGGCGATACCGGCAACATGCGCCTTCAACGGCACACCTGCATCCATTAAAGCCAAGCATCCGCCGCATACTGATGCCATTGAGCTAGAGCCATTTGATTCTGTGATTTCTGAAACAACACGTAAGGAATACCCAAATTCTTCTGGAGAAGGCAGCACTGCGGCTAATGCACGCTTTGCAAGTCGGCCATGGCCAATTTCCCGGCGTTTAGGGGTACCTACACGGCCAATTTCTCCTGTTGCATAAGGCGGCATGTTGTAATGCAACATGAATCGATCATTATAGTCGCCTTGTAATGAATCGATTTTTTGTTCATCACGAGCTGTTCCTAGGGTTGCTATCGCTAATGCCTGAGTTTCGCCGCGTGTAAATAAAGCCGAGCCATGAGTACGGGGCAGTACGCCATTTCGAATAGTAATGGCTCTAACAGTTCGTGTGCCACGACCATCTATCCGAGGCTCTCCATCAAGGATTTGGTTACGAACAATTTTAGATTCCAATGCAAAAAAAGCTTCTTTGAAAGATTGTAGGTCTGGTCCATTTTCGGTATCAACACACAACTCAGTCGATGTACGCTGATTAACTGCCTCGATAGCTTCCGAACGCGCTTGCTTTTGTTTGATTTTAAACGCTTGTCGCAGGTCTGCTTCAGCGATTTGAGCAATCTTATCCTCAAGCGCAGTGTCTTTTACAGGCGGAGTCCAATCCCATGCAGTGACACCCGCCTCATCAGCAAACTCGTTAATTGCGTTGATGACGGTTTGCATCTGTTCGTGCCCATACATTACGGCACCCAGCATTACTTCTTCGGATAGTTCCATCGCTTCCGATTCAACCATCAGAACGGCTTGTTGTGTACCAGC
>NZ_JAMWZS010000018.1 GCF_024282095.1 Nitrosomonas sp. | reverse complement strand
GTTGCGGTGACATTACTGCTGCCACCCGACAGTCTAAATACACTCACTGCATGAGCTAACGCTTGCGCTTGTTCTTGCATGGACTCGGCTGCTGCCGCCGACTCTTCCACCAACGCTGCATTTTGTTGCGTTACTTCATCCATTTGCGTCACCGCCTGGTTCACTTGTTCAATACCCGAACTCTGTTCCTGCGATGCTGCAGATATCTCGCTCATGATGTCAGTGACACGTTTAACTGAACTGACTATCTCATCCATGGTTGCACCAGCTTCATCAACCAATCGCGTGCCTTCGTCAACTTTTGCGACTGAATCATTGATCAATTCTTTGATTTCTTTCGCTGCCGCTGCCGAACGTTGCGCCAATGTACGTACTTCCGTAGCCACAACTGCAAATCCGCGGCCTTGTTCACCTGCACGCGCTGCTTCTACTGCAGCATTCAATGCCAGAATATTGGTTTGAAATGCGATACCATCAATAACACTGATAATGTCGACAATCTTATGCGAGCTTTCATTAATCGATTTCATGGTATGCACCACTTGACCCACTACCGCACCGCCTTTTACCGCAACTTCCGATGCGCCGGCTGCCAATTGGTTTGCCTGGTGGGCATTATCAGCATTCTGTCTGACGGTTGAAGTCAATTCCTCCATCGAAGAAGCCGTTTCTTCCAGGCTGGATCGAAGAAGCCGTTTCTTCCAGGCTGGATGCTTGCTCTTCCGTGCGTTGACTCAGATCCAAATTTCCAGAGGCGATTTCACCCGAAGCCGTTGTGATCTGATCCGTACTCGAGCGTACTTTACCAACTAAGTCTATCAAGCTGTCATTCATCTCTTTTAAGCGTGCTTGTAGTAACCGACCTGTTGACGATTTTGTAGATGTTACTACGATATTAGACGTCAGATCACCTGATGCCACTTTATGCGCAATATCAATGGCCTCATCCAACGGCAACAATGGATCGCAGCAACAAGGCCCCAAAAACAACCGCCATAAGAATACCGAAACCTATAGTGACCAAAGAAATCATAAAAATAGTTTCGTAACTGCTTTGTGCGCTGTTATATTCATTTTCAGCGACTTTACCTTGCAGATCCAGTAAAGCAAACACGGTATCACGTAGTGCATTAAACTTTGGCACGGTATTTCCCGAGAGATTTTGTGTGCAGCTTCAAATTCTCCTTTCGAAGCAAGTTGAATGGTTCGATTCATTGAGTTTACATACTGTACATGTTTGCGCACCTTTGGTTTAGCAAGTACCGCCTCTTCGGCGTGTTAAAGTGGTCTCTTAAGTATTTCGCCCACACCCCTTCATTCTGTTTCACGAGTTTATTCGCTTCTTCTCTCCAGCGCTTTTGCGGTAGCGGTATTTTTCGATTCAATTGCATTTCTCGCGTTTTCGCGAACTTGATACCAAACATCCAGGATTGATCCTAACTGCACAGATGGAATCAGGCGATCTTGATAAACATTTTTTACTCCTGTATTGGAATGGTTAAAACCATATAAACCCAGAGCACCAATTCCTACCATCAATACCGATAGAATGCTCATGACAAACATCAAGCGAAACTTTATAGAAGTATTTGTGAACATTAAGACTCTCCTTCAATTTTTTAAGAAAACAACAGCTTTAATTAATTAATGCTTTGCTCAATCAAGCCCATATCGCTACCGCCCATCAGCTTTTCGATATCGATCAATATCAGCATCCGCTCGTCGACTGTTCCAAGTCCCATGATGTATTCCGTATCAATGACAGAACCCAATCCAGGTGTAGGGCGCATTTGCTCCTCTCCCAATGCAATCACATCGGATACCCCATCCACTACGATGCCCATGACTCGCCCCGCTACATTTAAAATAATTACCACGGTGAATTGATCATAATCCGCATTACTCATCCTGAACTTGATCCTCATATCGATAATCGGTACGATGATTCCCCGCAGATTCACAACGCCCCTGATAAATTCCGGAGCATTGGCAATTTGGGTGATGGCGTCATAACCACGAATCTCTTGTACCTTAAGTATTTCGATTCCGTATTCTTCCTTACCTAGACGAAACGTTAAAAATTCGTTGGCCATACGGCTGATTACTGCACTGTGTGACTCGGCAATCTTCTCGGTAACCTTATTTGCTGCATGCTCCTGTAACATGTTTTGCGCTCCTCTTTCCTCTTGTTTGCTATCAAAATCCAATCATCTGTGTGCTATCGAATAATTATGTAAGTCTGGTAGAACGCTGGTATACGTTTTAAAGAATTGTGACCAAGACGGCACCCAGGTATCTATATCCATCTTCAGCAGATCACTGACTGACTGACTTACTCTTATTCGCCATTTAATCCATTAAAATGAGTAATGTTTTCTTACGACCAAAGGAAATATTTTCTTTAGTCGGCATTGAAAGTTTCGATGAACTTCTTAATTAGAAATGGAAAAGGCAAAAATAATAAACGAGTTAATTATGCGCAAAAATTAATCACCTCAAATACAAAAAACATTAATCCTACGATAAATCATTAACATACACATCAGCTCCCGAATTCGCTTTCACACATGGCAAGTTGCAGTTTAAATGGCAAACACTCAATAACAGAATGTGGGAATATGATTACGTTCAAGAATCCATACCCAACCAATCCTTATTCAGCCATACCGCAGCTTTCTACATTCAATCACGGGCAAGCGCTGTTCATTGCAAGAAAACTGTTCCGCAATCAAAAAATCATGCTATAAATTAATTTTCAGCAGGAAAACAGCAAAATGACGATCGCAGGCATGAACCATTTCACTGTGCTAAGCAGTGATCTCGAAAGAAGCAAGGTTTTTTATATCAATGTGCTCGGACTAACAGAGGGCTACCGCCCGCCTTTTGCTTTCCCGGGTGCATGGCTGTATGCCGGGAATCAGGCGATATTGCATATTATGGCGGGCAAGCCGATGCCGAAAAACGCAGCAGGTGTAATTGACCATATGGCTTTTACCGCATCCAATCTGCAAGCGATGGTCAACACCTTAAAACAACAAGGTATCCACTATGAATTACACCGTCTGAAGGACCTGGAAATTTGGCAATTATTTTTTCACGATCCGGACGGTGCAAAAGTCGAATTGGATTTTCCGGCGGATGAACCGGAACCCAGTGAATAATGAACTATTTCACACAATTCGGTTTCTTGCCTGCAGCATGCGCCTGCTGCATCAGTTTTGTCGCTTTTGGCAGGTGTTTCCGCAAGTCGTCAATGCGGGTTTCATGCGATGGGTGAGTCGACAAGAATTCTGCAGGTTGCTCACCCTGACTGGCTTGCGCCATTTTCTGCCATAGCGTGATGCTTTCAGCAGGATTGAATCCGGCTTTTGCCATTAACTCAATGCCAATGGCATCCGCCTCGCTTTCATGCAAGCGGCTGAACGGCATGATCAAACCATATTGCGTGCCAAGACCCAAGAGACTAAGCGCAGTTTGGCCCATGGGTGTTTGCGGCGCAGCTACCGCCGCGATGAGTGAAATGCCCATTTGCGCTCCCAATTTCTGCGACATTCGCTCATTACTGTGCCTGGCCAGCACATGGCCGATTTCATGACCAATGACAGAGGCCAATTGATCCTGGTTATCCACCAGATCAGCCAATCCGGTATGCACACCGATTTTACTGCCCGGCAAAGCGAATGCATTCAATGTATTATCCTCAAAAACAACAACTTCCCAATTTCCACCGACTTCGTGCGTAATGGCATTTGCGACACAGCGTACAAACTGGTTTTCACGCGCATCCTGGCTGATCTCTTTTTCATTTTTCATGTTTGAAAAAGCTTGCAACCCCATGGCATCAAGTTCATTATCCGGCATGAAAGCCAGTTGACTTCTACCCGTTGGCGTAGTCGCACAAGCAGCAAGAAAAATTATCATCAACAAGGTAAATATCAATCTGGGCTTCATGGTAAACAGCTCCGTTAAAATCAATCACTGAAATTTTTCCATCGCCATTCACATTTGATTGATTTATTGCAACACTATCAATCAATTGGATAAACATATATTCATCCGAAGTTACCGTAACAAAGGTTTAGTGCTGCGAATGGCTTGGAGTATGATATAACGCTTTTTTCAACAATATAAAGAGGAATTTAAAATGGGCGATCATATCTATAAAATCATTGAAATCGTCGGTTCATCCACCAAAAGTAGCGATGATGCGATTCAACAAGCGATTGCCAAAGCCGGTGCGACCCTGCACAACTTGGATTGGTTTGAAGTAGTGGAAATGCGCGGGCATATCGCCGATGCCAAAGTTGCACATTATCAAGTAAAGCTAAAAATCGGCTTTCGCCTGGATTAATCAGCCTGATACGAAGCAAATATCGTTTCGGGTGACGCAAATCAAAGTCTACCTGACAATCGGCATAATTCCCCCAAATACTTCGCGGTATAATTAGCTATTTAAAGTAAACAGCTAAATTCCATGCAAGAGAAATATCATCCCCAGGAAATCGAAAAAAACGCCCAGCACTATTGGGAACAAACAGCGGCATTCAAAGCGGTAGAAATCCCCGACAAACCGAAATACTACTGCCTGTCAATGTTTCCCTATCCCTCCGGCAAACTGCACATGGGACATGTACGCAACTACACCATCGGCGATGTGTTGTCGCGTTACCGCCGCATGCGGGGTTACAACGTACTGCAGCCGATGGGTTGGGATGCATTCGGCTTGCCGGCTGAAAATGCTGCAATGCAAAACAATGTTTCTCCGGCAAAATGGACTTACGACAATATTGCCTACATGCGCAAACAACTCAAGAGCCTGGGATTGAGTATCGACTGGGAACGCGAGATCGCCACCTGCGACCCGAGTTATTACCATTGGAACCAATGGCTGTTTCTACGCATGCTGGAAAAGGGATTGGCGTATCAAACCACCGGTACGGTCAACTGGGATCCGATTGATCAAACGGTATTGGCCAATGAGCAGGTGATTGACGGCTGCGGCTGGCGCACCGGCGCGCCAGTGGAAAAACGCGAAATCCCGATGTATTACATGAAAATCACTCAGTATGCCGACGAATTGCTGGCAGCGCTGGACACACTGACCGGCTGGCCGGAACGGGTAAAAACCATGCAGGCCAACTGGATCGGCAAGAGTTATGGCGTCGACATTACTTTCCCTGCCGACACCGAATCTGGTACACCGCAAGACCTGAAAGTGTTCACCACCCGTGCGGACACGCTGATGGGCGCCACGTATGTCGCTGTTGCCGCCGAACATCCGCTCGCGTTGCATGCCGCAAAAAACAATCCATCGCTGCAAGCTTTTATCCAGGAATGTAAACTCGGCTCCGCTAAGGAAGCCGATCTGGCTACGCAGGAGAAAAAAGGCATGAACACCGGTTTGTTCGTGATTCATCCATTGAATGGCAACAAACTGCCGGTATGGGTCGCCAATTACGTATTGATGGGTTATGGCGAAGGCGCGGTTATGGCGGTGCCTGCGCATGACGAACGCGATTTTGAGTTTGCAAAGAAATATGGACTTCCAATCAAACAAGTAATCACAAAAGGCCGAGAAGATGGCTTTGGTGATGGAAGTGGATACGGAGGTGGAACAGGCTCTGGAGCAGGTTCTGGGGATGGCAGCGGATATGGCGACAGTGGAACTGACGCACCTTTTTCTACCTCTTCCTGGCAAGAATGGTATGGACGCAAAGAAATTGGCGTTTGCATCAATTCAGGCAAATACGATGGTCTCGGTCATAGTGCTGCAGTAGATGCCATTGCTGCGGATCTCTCCGCAAAAGGCCTCGGCAACAAACGCGTGCAATACCGCCTGCGCGATTGGGGCATTTCGCGCCAACGCTACTGGGGCTGTCCGATTCCGTTGATTCATTGCGCCGACTGCGGCGTGGTGCCGGTACCGGATGATCAATTGCCGGTAGTGCTGCCGCAGGATCTGGTGCCCGATGGATCGGGCAATCCGTTGGCAAAAACACCATCCTTTTATGAATGTTCCTGCCCCAAATGCGGCAAAGCTGCGCGCCGGGAAACCGATACCATGGATACCTTTGTCGATTCGTCGTGGTACTACGCCCGCTACGCCTGCCCGGATCAGAACCAGGCCATGACCGATGCACGCGCTAACTACTGGCTGCCGGCCGACCAGTACATCGGCGGCATCGAACATGCCATCCTGCATTTGTTGTACTCACGCTTCTGGAGCAAGATCATGCGTGATCTTGGCTTGCTGACTCTGGATGAGCCGTTTACCAACCTGCTGACGCAGGGCATGGTGCTGAATGAAATTTTTTATCGCAAACCAGACAGTGGACGCATCATCTATTTCAATCCATCGGAAGTCAGCATTCAATATGATGAACAAGGCAAGCGTTGCGGCGCAATCCTGCAAGCCGATAACCAGCCGGTGGAATCCGGTGGCATCGGCACCATGTCGAAATCCAAAAATAATGGCGTTGACCCGCAAAAACTGGTGGAAGAATACGGCGCCGATACCGCACGCCTGTTCATGATGTTTGCCAGCCCACCGACGCAAACGCTGGAATGGGCGGATGCCGGTGTCGATGGTGCCTACCGCTTTCTCAAACGCCTATGGAAACAAGCGTATACTCACCTGCAGCATGGCGTTGTCAGGATTGATCCGACACTGCATCAGACATTAGCGCCGGAGCTAAAAACTCTGCGCATGCAATTACACCAAACCATTGCCAAAGTCAGCGACGACCTGGAACGACGCCATACATTCAATACCGCCATCGCGGCGATAATGGAACTGATGAACGGTTTGGCGAAAATTCAGAACACCGACCCAGCCAGCCGCAATCTGATGCAAGAAGCGCTGGAAAATATCGTACTGTTGCTTTCCCCGATCGTCCCGCACATTTGCCATGAACTATGGCGTGAACTCAAGCCAGGCACCGAGCTTTTTGACCAAACCTGGCCGCAGGCCGATAATGCTGCGATGGTACAGGATGAAATCAAACTGATTGTGCAGGTCAATGGTAAACTGCGCGGACAGATCAATATCGCCAAAGATGCCGGAAAAGATGTCATTGAAAATGCCGCCTTGACCAATGAGCATATACAGAAATTTATTGAAGGACAAACGATCAAGAAAATCATTGTCGTTCCCGGCAGACTGGTTAATATTGTTGTATAAAAATAGATGGTTACACTCAAACAATGAAACTGAATAAACAAACAATTCTTATCCTGATAGTCGTGTTCCTGCTGGCAGCCTGTGGATTTAAGCTGCGCGGACAGATTTCCTCATTGCCGTTCAAGTCTCTCTATATCTCTGCGCCGGACGGACATACTATCGGCATGGATCTGGAGCGTGCGGTAAGCACTTCATCCACCACCAAAGTCGCTGCCAATGCAACAGAGGCCGAGGCGACTTTGGAAGTAGTCAGCGCCGTGAATGAAAGAGCCATTCTGTCTCTATCCGGAGGCGGTCGGGTACGTGACTTTAATCTGATCTATCGAGTCGTATATCGCCTGATCGACAAGCAAGGCATTGAAATCGTGCCGAACACTGAAATCGCCATAACGCGTGTCCTGCCTTTCCTGGATGCGCAAATCCTGGCCAAGGAAGCAGAGGAAAAATTGCTACAAAAAGATATGCAAGCCGATGCTATTCAGCAAATACTCTGGCGTCTGTCTGCAATCAAAATACCCTCTTAGAACCCACGCTGGTCTTGCTATTTCCTCAAGAAATCACTCGTCAGCATGCGGATAAAACTCGAGCAACTTCCCCAACACCTGCAAAAACAGACGGTTCCGCTGTACACATTATTGGGTAACGAACCGCTGTTGATTCTGGAAGCTGCTGATTTAATCCGCACGCATGCACGCCGGCAAGGCTATACGGAACGTGAGTTGTTCACCGTTGATCAGCACTTCAACTGGCCGGATCTGCTCACTGTAGGCAATAATTTATCCTTGTTTGGCGAGCGCAAAATCATCGACATCCGCATTCCTTCTGGCAAACCCGGCAAAGAAGGCGGCAAAACCATTGAAAGCTATTGCAACGCGCTACCGCCCGACACGCTTACGCTCATCACCCTGCCACGCATAGATAAGCAGGGGCAAGCAACCAAATGGTTCAAAACACTTGAAACTACCGGCACCCTCATTCCGGTCTATCCCATCGAGCGCAACCAATTGCCCGGTTGGATAGGTCAGCGCCTCGCTCAGCAGCAACAAAAAGCCGATTCCGCCACGCTGCAATTTCTCGCAGACCAAGTGGAAGGCAATCTGCTCGCCGCGCATCAGGAAATCCAAAAACTCGCGCTGCTTTATCCCGCCGGCAACCTGACATTCGATCAAGTAAAGGACGTGGTGCTAAACGTAGCACGTTACGATGTCTACCAATTATCAGACGCCATGATCACAGCCGACACCACGCGCTACACCCGTATCCTGAGCGGATTGCAAGGCGAAGGCACCGCCCCGCTGCTGATCCTCGCCACACTGGCCGAACAAATCCGCCAATTGATCGTTATTCGCAAAGGACTCAACAGTGGTCAACCACCCGCACAACTACTGCAAGCAGCCAGAATCTGGGGAGACCGGCAAAAATCCGTCATAGCCGCAGCCAATCGCATCCGTTCACCATCGTTGATGCTAGGATTATCACATGCTGCAAAAATAGATCGAATTATCAAAGGCGTCGATCAGGGGGACGCCTGGGAAGAGCTGCTGCAACTGGGTTTGCGCTTTACTATCCATGAAAATTGGCAATTCAGAAATAAAATACAATGAGTACCGTGGCGAATGTTATGCAACGGAATGGAGAAAATGGGGTACGCTTACTTTCGTAATTTCATTAAATATAGGGCAACCGATGAAACGATACTTGATTATTTTACTGCTGTTAACCTTTTCCATTCCTGGGTTTGCAGCCAAGCAACAAAAGCATCCTTATGATTATTTCCGTATTGGCAATACGAGTGATGTGAATCAGTTAACGCAACCCGGTACGGTGTTGATGGGTGGCGGTACCGATGTGGATGAAGCTTTCACGTGGATGTGTGCATTGAGCAACAACGGCGATTTTCTGGTAATCCGCGCAACCGGCACCGATGCCTATAATCCTTACATACGCCAGCTCTGCCCCAACGGCAATTCGGTCGCGACACTCATCATTCCGACTAGAAAAGCTGCCAACAATCAATTCGTAATCGACAGAATTAACGAGGCCGAGGCTATTTGGATTGCCGGTGGAAACCAGGCGGATTACATTAATTTCTGGAAAAATACGTCACTGCAAACAGCACTCAACGAGCGCATTTTACAAGGCGTTCCAATCGGAGGGACCAGCGCCGGCCTGGATGTGCTGACGCAATTTATATATTCTGCGCTTGCCAACAAAGGTGTGACATCCGCTCAGGCGCTTGCCGACCCTTTCAACCAGTACATTACGCTTGATCGCAACTTCATCGTAAACTTACCAGTGCTCGCAGGCGTGATTGGAGACGCGCATGTCTCCAACCGTGACCGCATGGGACGCGATATCGCTTTTTTGTGCCGCACTCATGTCAATGGATGGTCCGATCAGCCCCGTGGCATCTCAGTCGACGAAGCAACAGCCTTGCTTATTGATACGCATGGGATGGGCACGATTGTAGGCAGCGGCAACGCCTATTTTCTGCAAGCACCCGGAGCGCCGGAAGTTTGCGTCATGGGAAGTCCGCTCACGTATGAAAATATCGGTGTGTACCGCATTAATGCCGCGACCGCAGGAACCTTCGATCTCTGGTCATGGCTGGGTTCAAATGGCAGCGAATACCATGTCTCGGCAATTCAAGGCATACTGACTTCGGATCAGGCAAATCAATCACCGTATTAACAAGCTGCCAAGAGCGCTACCGCACTGGAAATTGCAGGTCAAAACAACACAATAAGGAATAACCATGAGAATCTATATTGCTGCTTTGTTCACCGTTAACCTCGTAGCCTGTCAATCCCATCCGCTGGAAGCGCCACTACCGCCGGCTTTTGTCAGCCCAGTACCGGACAATTGGCCGGCGGCGCAAACCCAAAAATCCCAGCAAAAAACTGACTATATTCAATCGCACCAAACGGCTTATGACTGGTTTGCCAATTTTGCCTTCAGCGAAGCGGACGGCATCCCTTATATTGCATTGAAGCTATTGCCAAAGCTGGCGCCGGAACTGTGGGGCAGCGAGGAAAATTTTCTTGATGCTGTGGGTCTGTTTATCGATGAGCGGCAGAAATCCTATCCGATTGCACGCGGCATCGGTTTTAGCGGTCTGTCCCGGGCTGAAGCGCAAAGCAACATCGACTACGCTTCCTTCACGTGCGGTGCCTGTCACATCGGCCGCGTGCGGCTGGAAAACGGCACCATCGATTACCTGGATGGCGGCGTGAATACCACATTCAACATTGTACAATTCCGCGTCAAGCTGTATCAAACCTTGCAAAAAGCTTATGCAGGTGAAACCGGTGACAACAAATACAAATTGTTGACGCAGAAATTACTCAGCGCATTGGATGCAACCCATCAACAAAACCCCAATTACTTTTATAACAATTTTCAACTTGCCGGCAGAAACTTTGATGCTGATTACGAAGCCGCGCAAATTGCATTGTTCAAGAAAAACGCCGAGCAAACCATCCAGCAATTCGCGCAACGTGCGGAAGCCGAATATGACGGTTTCAGCGCTTTGGTCGCAAAAAACTATCAAGGCCTTGAATCCGCCATGATCGCCGGTTTTCCCGGTATGGCCGATGCCACTGGTTTAAGCGCCATCAACGGCTATATCGGTGCACGCAATATCCCTATCGCCAAATGGTTTGCCAGCGTCATTTTACCGCCGGAACCGGGCATTACCGATTTTATGTCGGTGTGGGAACAAGACAAGCGCCGTGCCAGTTGGGATGAAAGTCATCAAAGACTCATCAATGGCGGTGGCCAGTGGAACGGCAACGTGCCGATGCCCATCTATCGCAACCTGATCGCCATGCTGACCTTGGGTTTGGAGAAAACGGACGTGCGCGTGGCCGCCTTTGCCGAGGAGTTGCTCGATGGCTTACCCGCCAGCCCTTATCCATTTGCTGTCGATATCGCACTGGCGAAACAGGGCCAAGCATTATTTGCCGAGCATTGCGCCAACTGCCATCAACCCAAGAACGGCAAAGTGTACGACAATCTCGGCACCAGCATGAAACGCGCTTATGTGGTCGGCACGTTGTTAAACTATGCCGCGCGCAAAGAGTTGTATGAAAATTGTTCACCGGATACGACAGTCAAGATGTACGGAAAAGACGTCAAGCCCTGCGCTGCATTTGACAGCGTCTCACTAGCCGGCAAAAAAGACCTGCTCATGTCGCCCAACGCTGAGCACCACGGCTATAACGCCCGTCCGTTAAGCGGCGTGTGGGCGCAAGCGCCATATTTGCACAATGGCACCGTGCCGACTGTTTATCACCTGTTAGTACCCGATGAACGCCCGGCCAGCTTCATCAAAAGCCGTCTGGACTACGACCAGAAATATCTCGGTTTTTCGTGGAATCCGCAGCAGGCAACCGATCAGAACGACGGTTATCCGTTCCAGACCAATGCGATCGCGGCTTTAAGCAATAAAGGTCATGACAAGGATATCGTGGCAGGCAAAAGAACTTACCGCCTCAACTGGTCCGGCGACAAACAGGGCGCTTTCGCGATTATTGAGTATTTGAAGACTCTATAATCATGTGCGGCCAGTGGTAAATCTCCTTGCTGTCGCAAGACATGGATTGATTTATCGCCCCACTCAATCACAATAAAAATACTAACCAACAAGTACAGCCATCCTAAGCTTAAGGAGTCAACATGGCAAAAACACTGATTCAACCTTATCTGATGTTCGGCGGACGCTGCGAAGAAGCGCTGGAATTTTATCGTACCGCACTCGGCGCAAAAATTGACATGATGATGCGTTTCAAAGACAGCCCGGAACCACCACCGCCGGGTATGCTGCCACCGGGATTTGAAAACAAAGTAATGCACGCCAGCTTTCGCATCGAAAACAACGTAATCATGGCCTCGGACGGTTGCGAAGAAGGTCAGCGTTTCAGCGGTTTTTCGCTCTCCCTCGCGGTTGCGACGGAAGCCGAAGCGGATCGGTTCTTCGCCGCGCTCTCCGACGGAGGCCAGGTGCAGATGCCATTAGAAAAAACATTCTGGTCGCCGCGCTTCGGCATGCTCACCGATCGTTTTGGCATCAGTTGGATGATCAATGTCGTGGCTTAACCGGTTCACATCCATGCGCAATATAAATTTCAATGGGCCGCATCGCATGGTGACCATAGGAATCCTGTTGATTGTATCGGTAACAGGTCAGTCAGGCTGCTCAACCCAACAACTCTACAATACCGGGCAATCATGGCAGCGGAATGAATGTAACCGATTGATGGACCAGTTGGAACGTGAACGCTGCCTATCGAATGCGGGCACTTCGTATGAAGCATACAAGAAGCAATCCACCACCGGAAACGAGCAGAAATGACAACCACCATCATCTTTGAAAGCATGAACGATCAGCAAATTTGGGACATTGCGAATCCCATCATGGACAACCTGATGGATGCTTCCACCCAACTCGATCACGCCCGGCATGTGCGGGATTTTACTGACCGCATGAAAGCCATCGTCACTCCGGCGTATCTTCAACGCGTCTGCCAGCAATATCAATCTGAAAAAGGCTATTTTTCCAATCGTGTCCCTGTCGCTGTTTTCAGACGCCCAGACTCAGTGGCCATGGTGTGGAAACAATCATTCACGAAAGCGCCGGGGGAATTTGTTGCAGAAATGGTGCTCGTTTATAAAAACGGCAGGTATTTGGTCGATCATGCGGTGGTTTTTTGAGCGTCCGCTTGTAGTCGAGATGTATCAAAACGCTCATCGCGGAAGCTTAATTTTAATTAGAATGTTGAAATTATGAGCAACTGCACTTTGTCCATTATTGCGTTAGCCTTTTCCTCCTACACTCGCATTAGTAGTTGAACCCAATAATTGTCTACAGTCGATTGATCCCTTCTGCAGGTAAAGTTACTCTCGCAGGCCCTGCCATGGGAGCATTTTTTCAAACTCACATATGCACCCTCCGAACCCATCGACCGTAGATCCTTCTCTAAACTCACTCACGCCGCCACATCAACTCGACATGCCAGCAAAGTATGACGATATAATAATCAAACCCACCACCACACCGAAGATGACTAGAATGTTGATACCCATACTTTTAAGTATTCCAGCATCGTGTGTCTTTTCTGATGAACTTATATCCATGTTTTCTCCTTTATGATGTAACGAGAGAAATTATGAGCCGAATCAGTGTCATTCTCATTGATCTGGATCAACAAAATGCAAATTGCAGATCTCAATGACGCCAGGAGTGAAATTGAGGAAATATGAAATGTTGTCCCACTGACGCAGTAATTGGTCTTGAGTCCAACAGGGTCCTAGCGTGATCACACTGGGGAGTTAGTCAATCTCGTAACCCACTAATGGCGAAAGGTCATTGGGGTTCAGGTCTTTCACTATCTGCACCACAATTAAAGGAGGCTAAGATTATGGATTTATGGTGTTCTAAGCTTTTCATTGAGAATCCAATTAAACTCAAGAAACTGAATGTAAAAGCTGTCTGTAGCCAATAATTCATTTGCCTGTAAGGTATCAGCAAGGCTATCGCGGTATTGAATAAAGAATTGCGACAGGCTAGACCAGCCTTGCCAACCGCGTTCAAAATCTCTCTCGTACCAATTAAAGAGTTCAGAAACTTCGAGTTTTCCGGTCACTTCGTCAAATCGATTGCGTGACCGGTCTGATAAGAAAGCGCGTGTTGCCGATTCTAATTGGTGCTCTAATTTGATGCCGCTATACGCTCGATTGCGTAATGCCGGGTAATCGATAGAAGCACGATTGAGTGCAAAGTGAATGCGCGGCTCATCATAATTTCCAGGTTTACGGATAAAATCATCTTCAAGCTCTCTTAACGAAAGAATTTTACCAAATAGTGGAATAAAGTTAATTTTTTGCTGGTTCTTTATCATGGCAATCAGTTGTAACTTCTTATGAAGATTGCGTGGCTTATAATATCGAACAGGAGGTATAGTTGATTGGGTCCTTAGAATCATGTCTAGCGTAAATGCATTGTATGCATTAATTAAGAAAGCGAGCTGCTCAGATTTGTCCCAGCTTGAAAAATCGCTTTTCTTGACTTGTGATAACTGAGACAGATATTTGCTTAACTGACCGCGGTATGCAACAAAATCGTAATAATCCACAACACTGGCTTTTCCTTGATTAATCATATAAACGTGTTGGCGTAACAAATCATCCAAAATGGCATGATCAAATCGTGCGGCTGAAACAGTGTGCGAAATGAGCCACAGCAACAGTATCAGCACTGCATGCTTACAAACAATCAAGCGAATTATTGGGATCAGGTTTCTCAATTTACACCACAATGATTGAATTCACCGCCTGCGACCCTGCGGCACGCTTATCTGAAAACAAACACTCAATTGTCGCAATCAATGATGTCTGGGAAACCCACTGCCATGACCTCTACCGCCATGACCTTTGCTGAGTAATATCACAGCGGCTATGATTCCAATGGTCACAACGCCTACGACAACACCGGCTATGATTGTTTCCCAGTCAACGACTGTTTTATAGAGTTGGAAATCATCTCTCCAACGAATGCGCTGCCAGATTTCGTCCGGAGTAACAGGATAAGAGCGGCCGATCGCATCATGCGTAATAATAATTTCCCTATCTGCCCTGACGTTAATGGATTGCGTTGTATTTTCCCGCAGCGTAACCTTTATCACGCCACTGAGCACAGTGACTTCTGTTTGATGCTGCGAAACATTAAGATGAAGGATAGCGTCCTTGGCTTGTATCGTTGCATGCATGGTCTCAATAGTTTGCTGGCAATCCGATGTATCCGCGTAAGCATTGCCAAAATTAAATTCATCGACACGTATTAAACATGTTGAATCGGATGCCTTGAACTCAATGCGCGCACTGCTTTGAGGACCCGTACTCACGAGCGAATTATTCTTTAGCTTCGCAGAAATTTTTACTTGAGCGCCATTCAGTAAAGTGCTTTTTCCCGATGCATACATAGATCCGATAACTGCATTGTCAGCACCGGCGTTGTGATGAAAACGGAAACTTGTATTTTCATCTTGTTCCCAGAAACCGCCCCTTTCGGAAAAATTCCTATCCTGAATCGGCACTGTTTTACAACCATTCAGAAACAAAATTGTTAGAAGAAGCGGCAGCAGCCATATTTTATTGCCACACAAATTTAAAGAGAACAATACCCGCAATGGATATATTTCCGAATAAATATCATTTAGCTTCTGGAAGATTAGCTGAGTTTTTGAGATGTCCATCTTACTTCTCCTTGCAATTGTTCGCGCCGAGTAGATTTCTGATGGAGTCAATATACGCCGGTCAATATGAATCCGGACTGAATGAAGCAGGCGGTGGTTAAGGTGTTATTCGCTGCACCATAACACTGAAAGTGGCACCCCAAAGAACTGGTCAGGTTGTTAAGCTGGTATCAACATCCAACACCAGTTTTGGGGTCAAACTATGAAGCTAGGTGAATACTGTTTGTCGAAGGACATAAAATACTGAGAAACTCAAAACTTCCCGCCGCTTCGTGCAAATGCGGTCACGTATGTGAAGTGTTTTCATAATTGAGCAACTCGCTCGCTTTTTGATTGCAACTCTGCCAGTTGTTGAGCCACCATGGCTGCGGCTAAATTTCGCACCGTCTGCATGCCGATCAGCGTGATCGCTGCGCGTACATTGGTGACTCTCCTTCCTGAGCGATTAAACACAACGGAATTAGCTACTGCTACTACCTTTTTCGACAACAGCGGTTCGTCTTGAATCAGTAGGATCACGAAATCGAGATTGCAATCGGGATCTTCTAATCTCTCTTTGATATTGATCGCTGCTTTGACTGAAGTAGGAAAAATCAATCTTCCTTGCTCCACTTTGTCAGCCAAGACACTCAGTAGCGCGCTTTTCTCCATAATATCCCCCTTCACTTGATTTAACCCAAATCGGGTTCACATCCACAGCTTCCAGGTTACGCTAAGGGCATCGGCTATCATTTAAGGATCAAAGCAGGTAATAACAGCTATTTCTTGCCCTGTCTATCTTGTTTTTTATGCAGCATCGTTGTACTAAAAAATTTCTCTTTGGGAAGACGTATACCGGGCGGATTCAAGCTATAAAAAATATTGTAATTCGTCATACCTGCTGCTGCATGCAATAAAACTTCTTATCATGTACTATAATTCCAGCCTATTATCAGATTAATACCGATTCCCAAATAAAACTCAATCTATGGACATCACAGATATTAAAAGTTATATGCAATCCGTCGGCCAGGAAGCACGTACGGCATCGCGTTTGATTGCAAAAGCGGATACAGCAGCCAAGAACCATGCGCTACATGCAATGGCAAATGCTATCCGACGCGATGAATTATTATTGTTAGCCGCCAACGCCAAAGATTTGGAGAATGCCCGCGCCAAAGGCCTGGAAGCTTCGATGATCGACCGCCTGACATTGTCGGCGAAAGGTGTAGTGACGATGGTGGAAGGTTTGTTGCAGATCGCGGCGCTAGCGGATCCGGTGGGCGAGATCAGCGGATTGAGTTATCGCCCATCCGGCATCCAGGTGGGAAAAATGCGCGTACCTTTGGGTGTCATTGGCATTATTTATGAAGCGCGCCCGAATGTGACGGCCGATGCCGCGGGTTTGTGCCTGAAAGCTGGCAATGCAGCCATTTTGCGCGGTGGTTCGGAAGCGATTTACAGTAATCAGGCGATTGCCGCGTGCGTGAAAGAGGGATTGCGGTTGGCTGGCTTGCCGGAAACAGCAGTGCAGGTGATAGAAACCACCGATCGCGCGGCAGTCGGTGAGTTGATCACAATGAAGGATTTCGTCGATGTGATTGTGCCCCGCGGCGGCAAGGGTCTGATCGAACGCATCGCCAATGAAGCGCGTATTCCGGTGATTAAGCATCTGGACGGCGTATGTCATGTATACATTGACGATCAGGCGGATTTCGATAAGGCCGTTAAAATTGCCGACAACGCCAAAACCCAGCGTTACGGCACCTGTAACACAATGGAAACCTTGCTGATCCATGAAGGTATTGCTCAAAGGATTCTGCCTCCACTTTGCAAGATTTATTTCGATAAAGGCGTTGAATTACGCGGAGATGCGGTAGCTCGTAGCATTATTCCACAGATGCATGAAGCCACCGAACAGGATTGGTATGAGGAATATCTGGCGCCGATTCTAAGCATTCGCATTGTCGATGGGCTGGATCAGGCGATTGATCACATTACCAAATACGGCTCGCAACATACTGATGCAATTGTCACCGAAAACTATTCGCGTGCGCGTCGTTTCCTGCGCGAAGTGGATTCCAGTTCGGTCATGGTCAATACCACCACCCGTTTTGCGGATGGATTTGAATATGGATTGGGTGCTGAAATCGGTATTTCCACGGATAAAATCCATGCACGCGGCCCGGTCGGTCTGGAAGGATTGACCAGCCAGAAATTTATCGTGCTGGGCGATGGCCAATTGAGGCAATAAACCACACATTTTATTGATAGAAATGAGTGCTCGACACTCTATCCGCCGAGAAGACTGCCATGACGCAAGTGATTGAAATAAGAATTCCCGATATTGGTGATTTCAAAGACGTTCCTGTCATCGAAGTACTGGTTGCTCCCGGCGATACCGTTGCCAAGGAAGCTTCGCTCATCACGCTGGAAACTGACAAAGCTTCAATCGAGGTACCTTCGCCACAGGCCGGGGTGATCAAAGCAATCAACGTCAAAGTGGGCGACAAGGTCTCCGAGGGCTCAGCCGTTCTGACTCTGGCACTGACCGAACAATCCGCAGCACCGGCAAGCGCTGAGATAACAACCGGAGCCAACGAAGAAACAACGACCACAACAGCCGCCGTCTCACCATCAACGCCAGCGTCAGCACCATCACAACCTGTTGCTCCAGGCGATATTCACGCCGATGTGGTGGTGCTCGGCGCGGGACCCGGAGGATATACCGCGGCTTTCCGCGCCGCTGATCTGGGCAAAAAGGTGGTCTTGATCGAACGCTATGCCACGCTCGGCGGTGTGTGCCTGAATGTTGGCTGTATTCCGTCCAAGGCTTTGCTGCATGCGGCTAAAGTGATCACAGAAGCGGAAGAGGTGGAAGCGCACGGCATCGTTTTCGGCAAACCGCAGGTCGATATCGACAAGCTGCGCACCTGGAAGGAATCCGTCATCAGCAAGCTGACCAAAGGACTGAAAGCGCTGGCCAAACAGCGTAAAGTGGAAGTCGTTCACGGTACCGGAAAATTTCTCACGCCGCACCTGATTCAGGTGGAAACAGCCACGGGAGTCAAAACGATTTCCTTTGACAACTGCATCATCGCAGCCGGTTCCAGCGTCACCCGCATTCCCGGTTTTCCGTATGATGATCCACGTTTGATCGATTCCACCGGAGCACTTGAACTGCAAGATGTGCCGCAGCATATGCTGATTATCGGCGGCGGCATTATCGGCCTGGAAATGGCGACGGTTTATTCGGCGCTGGGCAGCAAAATCAGCGTGGTGGAATGGATGGATCAACTGATCCCCGGCGCTGACGCGGATCTGGTCAAACCATTGCAGCGCCGTATCAAGAAACGCTACCAAGCGATTTATCTAAAAACCAAGGTGACCCGGATTGAAGCCGGCAAGTCCGGACTTACCGTAACATTTGAAGGCGACAATGCGCCGCAACCGCAGACCTACGATCGCATTTTAATGGCCGTTGGGCGCCGCCCGAATGGACGCACAATCGGAGCGGAAGAAATCGGCATCCAAGTCAACGAACGCGGCTTTATTCCGGTCGATCAGCAGATGCGCACCAACTTGCCGCATATTTTTGCGATCGGCGATATCGTGGGTGAACCGATGCTGGCGCATAAAGCCACGTATGAAGGCAAACTGGCCGCCGAGGTGATTGCCGGACATAAAGCCGTTTTCGATGCACGCACGATTCCTGCCGTTGCCTATACCGATCCTGAAATCGCCTGGATGGGCTTGACCGAGAGAGAAGCAATCAAGCAAGGCATCGATTTTGAGAAAACCAGCTTCCCTTGGGCTGCCAGCGGCCGTGCAATATCGATGGCGCGTGAAGAAGGCATGACGCAACTGCTGCTGGATAAAAATACCCGCCGTATCCTGGGCGCCGGCATGGTGGGTATTAACGCCGGCGAACTGATAGCCGGAACGGTACTGGCATTGGAGATGGGTGCGGACATGCAGGATATCAGCCTGACCATCCACCCGCATCCGACATTGTCGGAAACGGTTTTATTTGCGGCCGAAATGGCTGAAGGAACGATTACCGATCTCTTTCTACCCAAGAAATAACCAATCCATTTCAGGATGGATCTCTAATTATTTCATAAAAAACAATTACTCATTTTTAACAGAATCTATTATGACCTTCCAAAAAACCTGTTTGCTCGCATTCGTATGGTTGATAGCCTCAGCCGGTTTCATCAGCGATGCGTTGGCAACGCATATCTCACAACCGATTGTTGAAAATCCTAAAACACACTATACCGTTGGGGAAACCATCGTGCTGCAGGGATGGGTCGAATACAATGCCCAGCCGGCTCCCGATGTATTGCTCAATTTTAAACTGACGCGGCCGGATGGCACCGTCGCTGTTGATCAGTCTTACCCGAGTGATGCCAATGGCCGTTTTGACTTCAAGTTTGATACCCGCAATGAAAAACCCGGCAGTTATCAAGCCATCATTACGTCGCACTGTCTGGAAATTCATCGGTATGCCTGCACTTACAAAAATCAAACCCTGTCCATACACCTCGATAATCCCTAGCGCCACACTGAATACGTGGAATTACCGAATCGCGCGCAGTCACTGAGTCACGCAAACCGTATCCATGTAACATTGCAGTGATATCATCCATGCCAAGAATCAACAATAAAACCAATATGAGAATTGCTCATTCACCGCTTGCTAAAATTTACCGCAACTATCCGGTCATCACGTTTGCGCTGCTTATGCTGTCGGCATGCAATCCGCAGGCAGACAAATTGTCGGAACGCGAAGCGCGTATCAATGCCAGGGAATCCGAGCTGGTTACCTTGTTTGCCGAGCTGGTTGAGCAAAGAAAATCCTTGGAAAAGCATCCATCTGATAAACTCCCCGGAACGCAAGAAAATTCAGATGCAGACAAACGCAATGCCTGTTCGTGCGACGCTGGCAGTGCTGGCGCACCTAAGCAAGGGGCGTCCGCAAAAACGGATACCAAAACAATATTGGGTGGGCTAGAGTCTGTCTATCTTGATCCGCCCGGTCTGGAATTCAGCGCACGCATCGATACCGGGGCGCAAACCTCATCGTTGAACGCTCTGGATATTGTTGAATTTGAACGTGATGGCAAACCTTTTGTAAAATTTAGTATGCTTCACCCGGAAACTAAGGAAAAAATCGAATTGACCCGGCGTTTGCGTCGTTATGTTCGCGTCAAGGAGCTTGGCAACAGGGAATCGCAACGACGTCCGGTAGTGCGCATGCGCGTTGTACTCGCCGATCTTGATGAACAAATCAATTTCACGCTGGAAAATCGCAGCCGGTTTAAGCATCAAGTGTTGATAGGACGCAACTTGTTACAAGATCTCGCCATCGTGGATGTGAGTAAAAAATATACCACCGTCAAAACTGATAACCCGGGAACAGCCGGTAAAAAATAATGCATGCAAAACTTAGACTCTATTTTCTAGTTGTCCTGATCATGGGACTGGGAATAGGTTTAATTTTATATAAGCACTTCGCGCTGGGATTTCCATTATTACCGGATGACAAGAAACCCGTCTGGACCATTGAAGCCAAGATCGATTTTGTCGCACGCGGTGATCCCGTTATCGTTTCCTTCGCTCTGCCCCCGCAAACTCCCAATATCGTCATCATAGAAGAAGATTTCGCTTCACCTGATTACGGGTTTAGCGAATTGGCCACCCCGACAGGACGCCGTGCGCAATGGAGTAAACGCTCCGCAACCGGTCGGCAAACGGCCTATTATCGCGCGCGCATTTATGAAACAGACCCAATCGCCCTTCCTACCGTTGCCGCAGACCTTCCCGCGGAACCGGGAAAGCCTGAGTTTGATGAAGTTCTAAAAACCGCCGCAACGACATTACTCGATCAAGTACGCAGTAAATCAGCCAATACTGAAATATTTACGCGTGAATTGATCGCGACATTAAATTCCAATGCGCCCAGTCAGAATCAAAGTTTGTTGCTCAATGAGCAATCCAGCGAAGATTATAAAACCCATCTGATTATTAATTTACTGGCATTGGAAGGCATCAGCGCACGCATTGTGCGCGGACTGTATCTGGAAGATGGTCGGCGCAGACAATCGCTGACCAATTTTGTGGAAGTCTATTTGGGCGGTCAATGGCGCTTATTCAACCAAAACACCGGAGAAAGCGGGAAACCCGAGAATCTTCTGCTGTGGCAGCGCGGCGACCAATCGTTACTGGATGTCGTCGGTGGCAAGCACTCGCAGATATCGTTTTCCATCATTAAGAATTTCCAGTCGACGAGAAATCTGGTAGTACGTGACAGCATGAACAAACAGGCCGGTATCATCGATTTTTCGATCTACAGTCTTCCGATTGAACAACAGAGTGCTTTCAAAATGATTCTGTTATTACCGATCGGTGCATTGATTGTGGTCATCATGCGCCTGCTGGTCGGCCTACGAACTTCCGGCACCTTCATGCCCATTCTGATTGCCTTAGCGCTGATACAAACCACTTTGCTGACCGGCATCGTCATTTTTCTGACCGTCGTTGGAACAGGATTACTGATTCGATCTTACTTATCACGCCTCAACTTATTATTTGTCGCGCGCATTTCAGCCGTGATCATCGTGGTGATTGCGATTATGGCAGGTATTAGTATCATCAGTAACAAGCTGGGACTCGATCAAGCGATGACGGTGACTTTCTTCCCCATGATCATTTTGTCATGGACCATTGAGCGCATGTCGGTGCTGTGGGAAGAAGACGGCCCCAGAGAGGTTTTTATCCAGGGTGGCGGCAGCCTGTTGACGGCAATAATTGCCTATTTGTTTATGACCAATCGAACGATTGAATATTTGACGTTTAATTTTCCCGAATTGATGCTGGTTAATCTGGCGCTCATCCTGATCCTCGGACAATATACCGGCTACCGGTTATCCGAGTTGTATCGTTTCCATTCTCTGGAAAGACGCAATGTTTCTGGCAAGCGCTAAGAAACTCAGAAGCTTTGGCATCATCGGGATGAATCAGAGAAACTTTGGTTTGATTTCGCGCTATAACCCACGCCATTTATATCCACTCGTCGATGACAAACTAAAAACCAAACTACTGGCACAACAGGCCGGGATTACGGTACCCAAACTGCTCGGTACGGTGCAATATCAGCATGATGTCAAGCTGCTTAAAGAAATACTCCGTCCGTATGACCAGTTTGTCATAAAACCGGTCAAAGGCAGTGGCGGCAAAGGCATCCTGGTGATTACCAAACATGATCATAATCTCTATTTCAAACCCAGCGGCGATGCCATACAGTTAGCGGATATCGAACGGCATGTTTCCAATATTCTGAGCGGCCTCCACAGCTTGGGCGGCAAGCCTGACACCGTCATGATTGAGTCGCTGATACAGCTGGATCCGGTTTTCTCCGACTATAGTTATGAAGGCATTCCCGATATCCGCATTATCGTTTTTCGTGGCTATCCCATCATGGCAATGTTGCGGCTCACAACCCATGCTTCCGACGGCAAAGCCAACCTGCACCAAGGCGCGGTAGGTGTCGGGATCGACATCGGAACGGGCCGCGCATTACATGCTGTGCAGTACGGCGAAACGGTTTTGCACCACCCGGATACGCGCAAAACTTTCTCGGAATTAGTCATTCCACATTGGGATAAATTATTACACTTGGCTGCTGCCTGTTATGAGATGACCGGCTTGGGATATTTGGGCGCGGATCTGGTGCTGGACAGAGATCAGGGTCCGATGATCATTGAACTCAATGCGCGCCCCGGACTCTCCATTCAAGTAGCCAATTACGCCGGCCTGGCACCGCGGGTTGCCGTCATAGAAGCACTCAAAACTGTAGATCCGGATCCGCAAATACGCGCAGCATTCAGCAAAAAACAATTCTCAGTAGACTCAATCATCCACTCACCTCGCCCGCAGCATACGCGCTCCGATGATCCCGATCCTTAGCAGGCGTTAAAACCATCTGCGTTGCCGCTACGGTGTCAAGAACAGGCTCGAAACGCTGATTAATCACACATAAACTGCGCTTCTTCGCCCATTTTGCCTTGTATCGGTTACCTCGAGAACGTTTTGGAACGACCTGTTAAAACTTCCGTACGCACTGCCCGCACAAAGGCATCATCTAATCACCTGAATTCACCACCACTTTATTGCGCCCTCTCTGTTTGGCTTGATACAACGCTTTATCAGCGGCCTCACTGAGGCTGGCGGCATCCGAGAAATGTGCAAGATCCGCGATACCGCAGCTGAAATTGACATAAAACTCTTCATCATGGCTCAAGTGTAGCAAACGTGAGAAAACTGTGCGTATCTCATCAATGACTTTTGCCGCAGAGATTGCGTCGGTATCGTTCATAATGACCGCAAATTCTTCCCCGCCATAACGCCCGACAATGTCCGTTTCCCGCAAACGTTGTTTGAGCAACCGCGCCAAGCTCTTAAGCACACGGTCACCAGCGGCATGACCATAAGTGTCATTGACTTTCTTAAAGAAATCGATATCCACCATGGCGAGCGATAATGGTGTACTCAGCCGGCTGGAACGTACCACTTCACGCGCCAGTTCTTCTTTTATCGCAGTATGATTCAGCAAGCCGGTCAAACCGTCATGAATCATCAGAGAGCGTAAAGAACGCGCTCGCGTCACACGCGATGTAATGGCTGAAACCAAGTGCGCAGGGTCAATCGGTTTAACCAGAAAATCGTCACCACGCAAATTCATCGCCTCAGGCTGCGTATTAAAATCGTTTTCAGTAGAAAGATAAACGATCGGAGTACTCAGAAAACCATCCGTTTGGCGAATGACTTTGGCCAATTCAATTCCGTTGCATTCGGGCATATACAAATCCATCAGAATGAGGTCAGGATTAAAGTCGCTCAATACTTCCAGCAACTGCATCGGCTCCGAGATTGCTTTCACGACCATTTCAGCCTGCTCCAGTATCGCCGTATGGTAAGCCAGCACCATTGGACTATCATCGACAATCAATACACGAAATGGCTCTTGAATTTGCGACGCGGTGATCAAATCAAGTTGATCGATCAGTTCCGTAGAATTAATGGGTTTTGTGAAGTAGGCAACACCACCGGCACGCACCGCCCCCAGTCGAAACGCCATATCATCGTGAACCGAAATAAAAATCACCCGCGCCGGGCAAACCAAGCCTCGCTGAATTTCCTCCATGATCTGAATACCACCCATTTCATCTTCAGGAAACTCAACATCCATCAGGATGATCGCATGGGGTTTATGCTGCACAGCGGCGCGGAATTTATCTAAATGATTGAATACCTCGACTTCATAACCGTAATAGCGCAATTGCAGCGCAAGCTCCTGCGCCGCCTCGACATCATCTTCCACCACAAATATCAGATTAGATGCATGAGAATTTGGCAGAAGCGCGTGTTCATCGGCAACCGCCGCAATCATATTTTTTGACGACGCAGCAGCTTGCTCAGCGGAGATTCGCTTCAGTTCAAGCACTTGCTGCAAAATTCTGGCAGATTGCAACGCATCTATGGCAACTTCTCTGTGCATCAGGCTCTTCAGAACTTGCTCCAATGCACGAGCCTCAATACTCAGTTGCGGGTAACCAAACGTTTTACCATTACCGACTAAATTGTGCACAGAACGATGCAGTTCCTGTAGTGCCTTACTGTCCCATTCTGTTTGCAACTTACTCCATAAGGCTTCAATTTCATTGATTCTGTCCGGTAGCTCTTGTGCAAATGAAGCCAGCAACAAACGCATTCTTTCCCGAAATTCTTTGTGCTCTTTAATATGCATAGTAGTGTGCCCGATTCTGTGCAATCTCAGCGGTTAGTCGCACGAGATCGAAGTTTCTTGATAAACCTGCCGTCGTTCCAAAATTTATGCATGACGCGATTTCATTTGGTTGTACAGTAGCAGCCATAGCGAAAATATGAATACAGTTGTATGCTTCCCTCAACCTGTTTTCTTTCGCATGTAGCCATTGTATAAAAAAAATGGCCACTCAATCGGATAATTTAAGACTTAAAAATCGATTATTTAACCGATTTGTTGATGAAATTTTCCATTATGGCCTGCAGCACTGAAACCATGACACAAAAATTATCACGATAGTGCCTGTTAATTACGCATTTGCTACATACTTTATTTATTGCCGCCGACTATTTTGTAAATACCTGTTTCCCATTTCATCGTTTCCTCAGATCGGATAGAAACCATGTTGCATAAAATAACTGTTCAAATTCTGGCTTTCATCATTGTCATCACGCTTGGCATCTTTGCAATCGGTGCGCTGTTGACCGGACCGGCGCCCAGTGCAGTCGGTACACTTTCAGCAGATTTTCCAGTGGAATCCATACAAATTCCTGGTACAAACGGGTCTATCGTACACGGTTGGTTGTCTTATGGAGAACCTGGCGGTAGTGTCGTGCTATTGGTGCATTCAATGCGTAGCAATCGACTGGAAATGCTGAGCCGGGCCAGATTTCTGAGAGATCAGGGTTACAGCGTGCTGTTCATTGATCTGCATGCACACGGCGAAACTACTGGAGAAAGAATCACCTTCGGCTTGCGGGAATCCGAAAGCGTTGTAGCATCGGTGGCTTTTCTTCGCAATACTTTTCCACATGAGCGTATCGGTGCCATCGGTACTTCTTTGGGCGCCGCAGCGATAGTGCTTGCCAAACCGGATTTAAAACTGGATGCGGTTATTCTTGAATCCTTGCATCCGACTATCGAAGAAGCCGTCGATAATCGCTTAAAATTACACTTCGGCAGCTATGGATCCGTGCTTTTGCCCGTCATGTTGTCACAATTGTCCTTTTATTTAGATACTTCCATGGATGAATTGAATCCAATCGCTCGAATCAACGATTTGAATTCGCCGATATTGTTCATTTCCGGCACCAACGATGCGCATACGACGCAATCGGAAACCGAACGCCTCTATGCTGCCGCCAGAATGCCCAAAGAATTATGGATTGTTCCCGGCGCCCGGCATTTCAATATGCATTCGTATGCCGGTAAAGAATATGAACAACGTATTACCACCTTTCTAGCTCACTATCTACGCCGCATTGATGACAAATCACAACCCATTGACTAAGCAATAATCACCGTCAGTACAATCATGCAAATATGATAAAGTTTGACCTTATCGTAGAACTCATATTCGTTTTCACCGATTTACCATCAAGGAATTCACCATGAATCACTATCAGAACATTCTGCTCGCCATCGATTTCTCCGATTATGGTCACTATGTCGCGCAGAGAGCCAAACAGCTGGCCGATCAATTCAGCGCACACCTTCACATCATCCATGTGCTGGATAATATTGCCATGCCTGACACGCCATATGGCTTAGTCATTCCACTGGATGAAGATTCATCCTACGATTTATTGGAAGCGGAAAAAAACAAATTCAAACAGATCAGTGATCAATTGGGTATTGCACCAACACATCGCTGGATGGTTTGGGGTGAACCACAACAGGAAATTACCCAACTTGCAACACAACAACATATCGATCTCATCGTCGTGGGTTCACACGGACGCCACGGACTCGCTGTGCTGATGGGTTCAACCGCCAAGGGAGTTTTGTATCACGCCGATTGTGATGTGCTGGCTATCCACTTAAAAGAACATTAGGAAATGTTACCGCCAAAATTCCCACCATGCTTTGGCACCGACTTCCGGTAATTCCGCAAGGAAATGACTGTTTGGAAAGTTAATTCGCATGACACGCTCCGCATCATCGCGCAGATCATACATCTCCAGTTCTTCATAAGCCTTAATCATGATATACAGCGCTTCTTCGGTAGCGGGTGTACGGGGATATTCTGCGATCGCATTCTGAGCCCGATTGGCTGCAGCAACATACGCCTTGCGTTTCATGTAGTAGCGCGCGGTATGAATCTCGCTCATGGCAACGGCATTGATCAAGTAGGCCATCCGCTGTCGGGCATCTGCTGCATACTTGCTATCCGGAAAACGCGTTACTAGTTCCTTAAAATTTTCGAATGATTCGCGCGATGCTTTTGAATCACGCTCGCTCATATCCTGCTTGAGCGGGCCTTTCAGCAAGAATCCCATCATTCCCCAATTGTCATTGAAACTTGCTAATCCCTTGATATAGTATGCGTAATCCACATTGACATGATTAGGGTGCAATTTGATAAACCGATCGGCTGCGGTAATTGCTGAAGCCGGCTCTTCATTTTTATAATGTGCGTAAGCCGTCTCAAGTTGTGCTTGTTGTGCTATGCGACCATACGGGTAACGTGCTTCTAATGACTCATACAGTTTGATGGCTGCCGTATAATTGCCATCATTCAATTTTGTTTTCGCTTCAGAATAAAATTTATTGGCAGACCAGTCCTGCTGATCTTCTGTCCGATCCGGCAGCAAGCCGCAGGCTGATAACCATAACACCAGAATTAAAGCTAAACTACGTAACATGACCAATTCCATAAAAAACAAGAGTACTCCTGCGGATTATAACGTAAAGCCACCGCCCCTTGTGTGTAACGAGCTGGCGCACACCGATATCGATTTAATAATTCCTGCTGATTATGCAGGCTTGCGTCTTGATCAGGCTTTAGCAAAGCTTTTACCCCAGTGGTCCCGTAGCCGCTTGCAATCCTGGATTGTTGAAAATCGAGTTGTGGTGGATGGCCTGATCGCCACTGTGAAGCAAAAAGTATGGGGCAATGAGTATGTCCGGATTTCCCCTCAGGACACTGTCGCTGAATCTGCGTACACAGCTGAAAATATCCATCTAGACATTATCCACGAAGACGAGTCACTGATTGTTATCAACAAACCTGCCGGCTTAGTCACTCATCCCGGTAATGGCAACTGGCAGGGCACTCTGCTCAATGCGTTACTGCACCATGCACCGCAATTAGAGAACGTACCTCGTGCCGGTATCGTCCACCGGTTGGACAAGAACACCAGTGGTTTATTGGTCGTTGCAAAAACCATAGAAGCGCAAACAAATCTGGTGCGCCAACTGCAACAACACACCGTTAAGCGTGATTATCTCGCATTGGTTTTAGGAGAAGTCGAACAAAGCGGCAGTGTCGATGCGCCGATAGGCCGACATCCCATTCATCGTACGAAAATGGCTGTTACTACACATGGTAAATCTGCGCGTACGCACTATCGAGTTATCGAGATTCTTGAAGGTTGTACGCTGTTGCAATGTAGCCTTGAAACAGGCCGCACGCATCAGATACGTGTACATATGAGCGCTATCGGACATCCCTTGGCAGGCGATCCTGTTTATGGCGGCAAACCCAGGAATACCAGGCAGGTCATTGGGGAGCTATTAATTAATTTTCCCAGGCAAGCATTACATGCTCAGAAACTTGCATTGACTCACCCGCACACCGAACAAATCCTGACATGGGAAGCCAACGTACCTGATGATTTGGAAAATTTACTACAGAAACTGAAATACCACAGCAAAGAAGAGCCATAAGGTTTTCTGGTAGCCTGATTTATATGCTCTTAAAAATAAAAATGCGCCCGCAGGCGCATTTTTATTTTCATATTTCATAAACAAATTCATATATCAAACACTAAACTCAGAACGGAAGGATAGCATCCAGCGAGAACAAAACCTGATCCTTATTGCCGCCAAACGGCCGATAAGCAGCGACATCAATCGCATCCGCTCTATCCCAGCGAATATTCGGGCGAATATTCAATTGCTTCAAACCCTTCCAATGAAGATTCAACGTCCTGGCCGCTTTCCAGTTTGCACCAATAGTGACCGCATAATAATCTGCAGGCGTACTAGTGGCTAGCGCGGTTGCACCACCCAGCGCATAGCTGCTGCCAAGGTGATTTGTTGCCGCACTTACCCTACCTGGTGAGAAAACACGGAAACCGTCCCGATCACGAAACCACTCAGCGCGCACACCGATTGATAAGGCCGGCGTCAGATCATAATACGCATGCGTATTAATACCATACCATGTCGCATTCGTTAATCCTCTCGGTGTCAAGACGCCATCCGCGAAACCATGATCATGTTGCAAAATAAAATGTGTCTTGTCCGTGAACATATGTTTCAGGACAACGCTGTACATACCCCAGAAATTATTACTGCGTGTGGAAGTCGTACTACCGGTACCGCTGATATTCAATGAGGTTTTCTTATCATCACTAGTCCAGGTAATACCGCCAATCCCCCCCCAATTTCCCATTTGCCGATCAAAATTACCATCCCAACCGCCGGTTCCACTACCACCAATTGCACCAGCCATCGCAACAAAGTTCTTATTGATCGAATAATTAGTCAGCACACCGGTATGGGTAAAAGGTTCACCATATTGCATGGTATAAGCATGGGTATAGAAGAAATTATTGGGTGCCGGTACCGATTCATAGCCAATCGGGGTATAAAAATGACCTACTTTAATATTCAATCCATTACCAACCGGCGCATAAATCTCTGCGAAAGCCTGCGGAATTGCAATGCCGTATGTACGGCTGGAATTACAGCATATCCCAAGATCCCAGTTACCTCGATCAGGCAGCGCCCTCCCAGTGTTGGGATCAAATGCCGGATTACCGTAGGCTTGGGTAAAAATAGCATCGGTACCGAACATAAAGTCACCACGAAAACCGAAATCCCAGCCTTTACCTTCCGTTTTAACCGCACGCTCTATAAAAAAGTTCAACTGATTCAATTGAACCCTATTCGCTTGGTCCGCAAAAGTGACCGGACCGTTAAAACCGTCGGTCTGACTCGGATTGAGAGTCGCACCGCCATGAATCCACCCGCCAATTCTAATGCCGCTGTCTTTCAATGCCTTTGTAAAGTTATTGCTGGCATTCATCACGGTATTTGCAAGAACATTGGATGAACTCATACCAATCAGTAGCAACCCTCCTACCACAGCAGGCATCATCTGGTTCTTATATAATGATTTATATTCCATTACTCCCCCTAATAAAATTACACGAAAGATACTAACACTACAGGCCACAAAAAACCCTAGTTCTTACATGGACAGACTCTATCATTGAATCACCGCAAGGGTCAACGCAAACAGTTGTTCAATAATACAAAGAACAATGCAAGTGTTGCGATCTGCGTCAGTCAAAGCGCACCGGAATACTGTGAGCGATGTCCATAGCACAACGGAAGCCTCTCGATTACAAAGCCACACTGCCTTGCCGCATGCATTCCATGCAGTAAATCACAATAACAAACACAGTCTTTAGCCGGTACTTATTTCTTGAAGAATAGCCTTATAAATCAAATGATATTTGATTGAATGAAAGACGTGCACCAATCTGGAGTTCCAATATTATTGGTCGGTTGTTTAGTCACTGGAACCGGAGGTAGCGGTATAGTTTGTTAAAGTTTTGAACCATTCGTACCGTTTAAGGAGCACTTATGATTTTATACATAATATATTGATATATAATAATTTCAATTAAAAGCCTATTGCCCGTTACGCAGCTTATTCCATTTCCTACGCAAAATAGTTAATCATGAATTTGATACAGATACAGAAATCAGATTTAACAGTGGGTCAATCATTACCATGGGATTTATTTGACCGAGAACACAAACCGATACTTAAACGTGGGCATATCATTGAAACGATTCATGAATTAAATAAGCTGAAAGAATCTCCGCTATTTCGCAAAGAATCAGCAGCAAGGCAAACCCACTCCGATAAAATCGGATTCAACTTTGAAAGCATGCAACTCAAAGTTGGTCATAAGCTTCAACTTAAATTATCTTCTTCGGCAAAAAAAACATCCGGTGAAACAAACAACAGCTTCTACAGAGCAGCCCTTATCGGTTATGTACAAGACGTCACATTAATCGTCAGTATGCCCGCATCAAATCAATTAACTGGAGAATCCTTTCTGGAAGGCGACCAGATTCTGGTACGTTTATTTAGTGGAAAATGTGTATTCAGTTTCACAGCTTATGTAGACAAGATCATTAAAATACCATTCAAATATCTCCATTTGTCATTCCCTAAATATATATTAGGTCAGACTATTCGAAAATCCCGGCGAGTTAAGTGCAATATTCCAGCTTCAGCTGCTGACAATCTCATACCACTGACCATTACCGATATCAGTACTACGGGTGCAGAAATTAATGCCACCTGCCTCTTAGGAGAACCGGGTACAACTATCATGCTATCCTTTGCCATTCAGATTTTGGACAAAGAAGTACCATTAACCATAAAAAGTACCATCAGATCTGTTAGACAGATCAATGAGAATAACCAGAAAATATCATGCTTCGGCATTGAATTCACCGAATTAGAATCGGGCCAAGCTTCCTCACTGCACAGCTTTATTTATCAGGAAATAGTCGAAAATCCGCATCATACAGTTTAATCCTACCAAAAACCCCAATTACCCGTCGATACTATCCATATACCCAAAATACCATTGGTTATCGCATGCGCAAGAATTGGTGACCACAACGTACCACTACGCATGTACAGAAGGTTGTAAACAATCCCAGCAAAAATTCCAGCCAGCCATAGACTATGCGCAACCGCAAAAAGTATGGCCGTAATGCAAAATGCCTTGAGTCCTACCTGTGCCGGATTGACAGCCAAAAAATTTGGATGCGTGATCCAGCGCATCAGAAATGATCGCCAGAACAATTCCTCCATGACAGGAACCACCAGTGCCGCACCAGCCAACCGCACCGTCACCAGAAACCAATCAATTTCAGCATCATCACGTGGATCGAAACCAACGGACTCACCCATCACCATCCAATCTGCCGTCAGATTAATCCAGGCAACGAACACCACGATGCCTGCAACGATCGCCACAATCCAGGTGCGAAAATTTACCCCCGCAGGCCACCGCAACTCACTATAAGCACGCCGCATCAACCACAGCAAGCCGACAACAACAGTGATCTTCACCACGTAAAGCAAGCGCAAGTCATTGGCATCCCAACCAAACTTCAACAATACATCTTCCAATAGCATAAAAAAAACATATGCACCGAAAGGTGCGATGCGATAGACATTATCACGATCAAACATCATGGCTGTGATCTCTCAAGTTATTTGTATTACGATGTACTGCTGGCTGTATTTGATATCGCAGTGCGCTCGGTTTCGTAGCATTCATCAGTGTAAAGAAAAAGATTCCGTGCAAAAGAGGGAAAAGAATGCGTTGAATGGCTTATATCTTGAAATATACTCATAGGAGTCTTTACACTGACACGCAACCAACTCGATGATTGAATCCAAGTGCATGAAGCCTTTGAAGAATGCACGATATAGCATGAATATAATACACTCAGCAATAGACATCAAAATGACCCACTGCCCATGCGGTAACACACACTACATCAACTGCTGCGGCCGTTATCTGGATCACGGCGAAGCTGCCGCCACGGCAGAAATACTCATGCGCTCACGTTACACGGCATACACATTGAATCGCGAAGACTATCTGCTGGCGACGTGGCATCACAGTACCCGCCCGGCTTCGCTCGAATTGGCACGTCAGCCACCGAATCAATGGCTGGGCCTGGCAGTGAAGCGCCACGAACAATCGTCCGCAGATCGTGCGATTGTCGAATTTGTCGCGCGCTACAAAATCAATGGACGCGCTTATCGTTTACATGAAATCAGCCGGTTCATACAAGAACGTGAACTGTGGTTTTATGTTGATGGCGATATCATGCAACGCTAGGAAAATTAGTGACTTGGAAGGAATACAGTCAAATATGCGATCGGATCTGAGCTAACACACTGAAACATCATATTTTATTCAATCAATTCAGCGAGCTCACTTTTCTTTAGTTTTATTTGATAAAGCAGCTTGTCATAAAAATGGATGCGCATAATCGAGCGAACAATCAAATAGACACTTAACACAACCAAAGCAAAATTCAATATTCCCAATGGAATCAAAAAATGTAAAACGTTCAGTGCATCATAAAGTCTTGAGGTAGCCACCAGTACGCTCATCACCGATAGGGGAAGTGCCAAAATTGCGATACCTGTCCGCATCACGGAAAGCGAAGTGCGCTTTTCAGCCAGAATCAGCTGAATTTCATCCATGACGACTGTTGAATCAGCCTTGTCGATGTCCGCAATCAAATCTCATACCTTTTAATATTGCTATACAATTTTGCAGGAAATGACGGCATCTTCGTCATACGCATAAATCGCACATAATCGATGGTATCCATCTGCAACAATCACTTTACCATTGACCGAATCTCTGACCAGCAAAAGCGGTGACAACTGATCTCCCGATTGTATCTTCTGCTGATTCCTCCTGACATGCGTATTACTGATCCCGAGCAATGATAAGTTGGATGCTCTAAAAATATCTTTGGCCTTAAATTCTGAAATGACGGCTTGCTTCAAACCATTGACATAACGTGAAGCCGCCTGTTCATCATAAATCAGCGACAAATACGACAAAGCTGCCGGATAGTTATGGGATTCCGGTTCGTTTACCACTTGATTTCAGTTTTTTGACCATTAATTCAACGTGATTGGCAATTGAATACTCAAGATCGCTTAAACCCCGGATATTGCAATCAACTCACAAAGAAATTACGCATCATGCCCATATCCTCATGTTCCAGGTTATGACAGTGATACAAGAATAGGCCGGTATAGTCTTCAAATGGTTTAAGAATCTCGACTTCCTCTCCCGGCATAACCAAAACAGTATCTTTCCAGCCGCTGTTAATCAATCCATCTTTAACGCTATCATAACTACTGCTGCTGGGACCGCTCAGCGTTCGCGACAGAATCTGAAACTGCTGGCCGTGCAGATGAATGGGATGCGGCTGTGACATCATCATCCCCATGCCGCCTCGCCCACCGCGCATTCCGCCGCCCATTCCCCGGCTATCGTGGAATATCCTGATCCTCTGAACGCTATTCACCGGAATCTTTTCAAGCTCGAGATAATCCTGCATATCAAAGGTTCTCCCGTTTAATTGAAAGTTCATGTGCCGCATGCCTATTGCGATAGGAACCGTTTTACCAGGATCGGAACCACCTTGGGCAGTCAAACGGCGCATGGGAACAAGCTCGGTGGGCAACTTTGGTGAATCACTCATTGATTCGGCAATATGAAACCTGGCAATTGAAATCACCCCATCCTGCCCGAATGCACTTCCCATCATCCCCATTCCCTGCCGCATCCCGCCACCCATAGGAGATGGTCCTTGGTACGCCAAACTCTGTAGCGTAAGATCAGAACCTACTTTACGACCACTAAAATCAATCCATACTTCAACACGCTCAGCCGGTGCAAGCATGACATAAGGTAACGTTTCAGGTTTCTGTAACAATCCGCCATCGGTGGCGATAGCAGTAACCGGAGTGCCATCATCCCAGCCCAACTTATAAATTCTGGAATTCGACCCATTCAGTATGCGCACACGGTATGCCCTGGTCTTGACTGGAATCATGCTATTTTCCTGGCCATTGACCAGAATGGTGTCGCCCAGAAAACCTGTCATCCGCTGGTGCATGTTAAGCATGTAGCGTAATTGATTACCATGGGTGAAGCTGCGATCCTGAATGACAAGCGGAATGTCATATTCACCGTGAGGCAAATCCAGTTTCTGTTCCGCTTCATCCGTAATGGTGATAAGTCCTGCCAGGCCTTGATAAACTTGTGGAGCGGTTAATTCATGCGTATGCGCATGGTACCAATTGGTACCCGCGGGATTCTTCACCTCAAATTCATATACATATTGTTCACCCCGATAGATTGCATACATGGGATGCCCATCCATAGCCTGCGGCACATGCATGCCGTGCCAATGCGTGACGCATGGCTCCGGCAACTCATTATAAAAATAGATGCGAACTTTCTGACCTTGCTGAAAATTAAGAATCGGGCCTAGATAGCCAGGCAATTCTTGCAGCGAAGTTCGCGGCCCTTTCAAGAGCTTCCCATAATATTTAAAAACTTGCGTGGGTGCGCCCGATCGAATGGGAATATCAGCAACTTGAGCAGTCAGCGCAATCTCCACATCAGCTTTGAACGACGCATCGGGTGTCTTGTTAATCGTTCGGCTTTCAGCCAGTGCGAAGCCGGGTAATGTGGCAGCTAGTGTGCTCATTGCCGCATATTGCAGGAATTGCCGTCTTTTATCATCAATGTGTGTCATGATTACCTCCTGATATAGCAACGCTAAGCCTTATAGAATAGCTAACAGATTAGATTAAACCGGGAATATCAACTATTGTTAGCCTGTAAAAAATAACTGATAACAAAATTGCCGCTCAGAAATCAGCGCATCGGCTCCTGACAAAGCAAAGAAGTTAACGCTCGACCATCATCCATTGCTGATCACCTTCCACTGCTTTCTGTAACATTAAGTTACGTTCATGTTTCGGCAGCTTACTTATTCTTGCAACGGTATCGAAGAAGCGCCCCATATCTCTGTCATGTTTCTGGAGTATTGCCTGAAATGCAGGCACCAGCTGTGTGTAGATCGAAACGGTCGCCAGCAATGCATTGTTTAAAGGTTGCGCAAACCATCGATCATAACTGCTGAATTCGGCTCTTTCGGTTTTCAGATGCGAAAATTCCTCACGCAATTCCTCAAAAATACGTGCTTTCCGGATACGTTTCTCTGCGTCACTGATATCCGACTGAAACAATGCTTGCAAACGCTTGCGATGACTGAATACCAGTTCGACAAAAACAGCTTCTCTTTCCTGCCGCGCAATCAATGCAGCTTGTTCCAAAGCACCACCATTACTCTCAAACCAGCGTCGCACACCTTCCTGTTCAACAGCAGTAGCAAACGATTCATTGAAAACACTATCCCCAGGCACATACACCACCTGATGCGCCAGCTCATGAAATATCAGACGCGCAAGGTTCATCTCCGAGTAGCCGATAAAGGTATTCAATACCGGATCGCTGAACCAACCCAACGTAGAATAGGCGCGGATGCCACCGACATACACATCATAGCCCTCCTGCCTGAGTTCTTCTGCGTGACGCTCTGCATCAGCCTGAGAAAAGAAACCTCGGTAATTGACGCAACCAACTTGCACAAAACACCATTTCTTGAGTTTGAGAGAGAGTTCTGGCGAAGCAAAAACATTCCATACCACATAAGGGCGCTCCAAGTCCGCGTAACTTGTGTAACTCAGATTATCCGGCAGTTTAAGCTCACGACTGGCAAATTCGCGCATTTGCACAACCTTGCTCAGGAAATGCTTTAATTTTGGATCGGCATCAGGATTGGCAACAATCCTGCTAATCGGTTGCGCACGATGCACCACTTCAAAGTGCCCACCCACCGCTTGTGCATAATAAGGCAGATTGGCGCAGGCACTGAGCCACATCACTGATCCCACCATAACGGCAAATCTGAAAGCGCGTGATATTTGTAAAGCCACTTTGACTCCTGATAGCGATAAACACTGCGATAGGAAAATCACTTGCAATGGTAAAAGCATCATACTTATCTTTCCGGATACTTTTCAATGAATCTCATCAAAAAACATTTACCTTACACTTTCACAAGGATTTAAGATACTCCAGCAAGTCTAAGCGTTGTGCCTTGGTGAGTGCCGGAAACAATGTGCCATCCGGTTGCGGCGTGCGGCCGGCAGCATATTCATGGCCACCATTGTCATTACCCCAAATACTGGTACGAAACAAGAAACCATCATAACCACTCGATTTAAAACCAACCTTTTGCGGATCAAATTCACGTGAACCCACCATAAATTCATCCGGCCGATATTCACCTTCCAGCGGATCACTCGCTTGTCTTTTTGGCAGCAGCAAATCATATAATGTAGGCACCGAGCCATTATGCAAATACGGCGCAGTTGCCCAGATGCCATTGAGCGGACGGGCTTTATAAGCCATGGCCGAAGCAAATGGCATAGCCGTCGTATCAGGCGTGTAGTTGCCATTTTTAACGGAAGGCTGCACTTCGTTATCAAAACATGTATGCGCAAAATCAAGCGATCGTTCGACCCACCGTCGCACCAACCACTTGTCCCGATCGGGTGTCAAAACCACATTACGTGTAGCGGATG
The DNA here is from genome assembly GCF_024282095.1 of Nitrosomonas sp. Classification (GTDB taxonomy): domain Bacteria; phylum Pseudomonadota; class Gammaproteobacteria; order Burkholderiales; family Nitrosomonadaceae; genus Nitrosomonas. Next base: position 13,899 of record NZ_JAMWZS010000018.1, on the reverse strand, counting down.
TCAAAAGAGCAACCGCCGGGGCCTGATGATCTAATAAGATATTTCCCACACCGACATTGACATATTGATTGCGCAAAATACCGCTGTAACCCATAAATGTGGCGCTGTTTTCGGCCATTTTAGCATCCGTTCCAACTGAAGAAACGGCAATCATTTTGACCACAACCCGGCGATCAGGATCGGTATGATTGATGTGTCCATGACATGATGCGCAATATTGTTCGTATAGTTCTGCGCCGTTGATCAATCGCGTCTTATCGAGCCTGGGCAGAATATGCTCAGGCCAAGATGGCGATGTCAGTTTGCGCAAATGCTTCTCCACCCGACGCAAATTGCGAATATCAATTGAAGATTGGAAATCGATATGCTTGCGACTAAAACCTTGCCCCCCCAGAACCGAAGACAGCGTGAAGCCATCTTTTTCCTGCCAATCCAGCGTGCCGAATACGCCAATCAGCTGCCCTGCATTACGCGCCATAGGTCCCAGCCCACTGTTATCTACCCTGCCGTTCCACTGCACATAATCATGCCGGGGTACATCCCACAGGAATGGATAACTCACTGGCGCATCAGCCGGATTATAGATTTTATTGCGCAATTTGAGCATCTGCTTGTCAGTCAGGTATTTCTGGATTCGTTCGACAATATGGTCACGATCATCGCTACTCAGAACCGATTCCACGCCCACCATCACTTCAGCCAGTTCAGTTGGCGACAATATTTCAGCCAGCAATTCGCGCATTTGCCGTGCACTGATAATATGTTCAAGCACACGGTTATAAATTCGTCCAAATGCGTCTAACCGCGCGTAACCATAATGAGTCAGCGGACGTTTGGCGTCCCGTGGCGTGTTGATGATGGTATACGTTTTGATACGCTGCGCATATTTCTTCAGGTCAGTTAATACATCGTCCGCATTTTTATAGTGGCCTTGTTTCAATACATTAACAATAAAGCGACTGCGTTTTTCCGTATTTTCCAGAGTAACATAGAGCGCCTGCGCCAAATCAATCATGAATGTTTCCATATCCGAACCCGCCGGACCACCGTCGATACGAATTCCGATATTGTTGTAATTGATTTGAGTCGTATGGCAAGCCGCACAGGTAAACCCCATAAATGCCTTACCTTGATACTCATCACGCACCATGCCGACAGGCAAACCATCCGGATTACTCACCGTCGGACGTTGCGGCAAGTAGCCGTAGCGATTGATGTTTTCATCATGACGAAACAAAGCAGGCGAATCCGCTTGTTCCAATACCAGAAAAAGACTATACGGTAATAAATTAGAGCCTTGCGTCGTATTGTAGAACCACAGACTATCGGATGGCGACCAGCCCTGCGGCAAATAGGTAACCTGGGAAAAATGATCACCAAACTTATTGGAATCCATGATGACGGCACCGCGACCCGGATCATCGTCACGAAATTCATACAACCGGGAAAATACACCAATCGCTATCCACACTACTGCGAATCCGCAGAAAATCAGTGTCAGTCTCTTGACCCAGCGCAGATAGCGATTTGAATCCCAGAAATTCATGGGGATTGCCGCCACCAATCCGCGATGACTTTACCCACCGCAGGATTAACCAGATAGCCATATGAGCGATGACAGTTCAATCCTTTTTCGTTACGATAAAAATTGTAGATGCCATCACAATGATCTTCGATGGTTTCAATAATCCCCAGCGATAGCATCGGCGCAAAATCATCTGCAAAAACTCTATCCAATGCTGTGATATCGCCCACGGAAGAAATATTCACCCAGCGCCCGATATTGGTGGGATACCTTTTCTTTCCTGTCCGATTATTGCCCATCAATCGGCGCTGTACATAATTCATGCCCAACGGGCTCCCGATGGTTAAAAACACATCAATCTTACCCGGCAAGCGTTCCAGATGTGACAACTCCCACAACGTATCGTAGGCAATCACGGAACCCAGGCTATGCCCGATCAATAATACTTTGCCATTGTTCGCCAACATCGGGCGCAATGCTTGTTTCAATAAGTCACGAATCTCGCAAGCAATATTATTTTTGTTCTGAAAATAACGTGTTGTCTCTTCGGCAGTCGATTGAATAGGCTTTGGCGCTAAGCGAAGTAACCAGGGAAAATGATCAACAATCGTATAAAGAACACGGTCTAATTTGCGATGCCACGCATCGGCTTCTCGAATATCCTGCTCGGTAGGACCGTGTTGATTGATTAACGCATCAATCCACGCAAGCTCACTACTCATATCCTTATTTTCACAGTAATAAAGATAATTCCATGCGATCAGTTTAAAACTCTCCGCATGTTGACCCAGGTTACCAACAATCTCAGGATCAGCGCGGCGCACACCTTCCAGAAGGATGCGCCATAATAGTTTCTGATGCTGATCAGCCGGAGGCTTAGGGTTTTTCCCCGGAATAAAGATGATCTGCCGTTGATTCATCCTGTTAGCTATCGTTAATGATTAACTTCGAAATTACTACAAAACAATAATAAAAGGCCATAGGTATTCCCAATATTAATATCATCATTCAGCAATCATTCAGGATGCTTCCACTACATTCCTAAACTGATAATCAATGGTTAGCTTGAATAATACTGAAATTATTAAAAGCCACAATTAAAACCTGATTATCCCTGTTATTAATATTGCTGAATCGTAAAATTGGTATATTATTGACAGCTCATTTTTATGTGAAGAATATGTGAAGAATATTTTTGTAATAACTTAAAAGGCGCTATGCAGATCTCTCCATTTTGGTACTTATTGCTTAGTTTAAGCTTTGTATTTTCCTCGCCCACATTCGCTCAACAACCAGCTAAACTCACCATCGAAGAAGTACAACGACTTGGTTTACAAGCCAATGGTCTTGTACTGGCTGCCCGTTCGCAGGTAGATATGGCTAAGGCTGGCGTGGTCGCCGCATCGGCGTTTCTTAACCCTGAAGTCACCGTAACCGCCGGACCCGATAGCAATCGCTTTCCACTGCACATTACCGGGCCCACCTCGATGCAACGCTCGTTAACAGTCAATCAACCGATTGAGAATCCTTACATGCGTAGCGCCCGTATCGGTGCATCTGAAGCGGTCGTAGATGCCAGCCGCGCCAGCTTTGATCAGGTACGCGCCGATTTGGCCGCGCAATTACGAGTACGCTCTTATGAATTGTTGCTTCGCCAAGAACAGTTCGCGATGGAGCAAAACATCTATGATTTGGTCGATGATGTACGCCGTCGTATCAAAATCAACGTTGAGCGAGGTGAAGCGGCACGCTTTGAATTGATTCGTGCTGACACTGAAGTGCAAAATGCCGCGAATCGCAAGGAAGCAGCCCGATTAGGCGTACAGCGCGCACGTATAGCACTCATGCAATTCACAGCCGGAGCAATACCTGTTGATTTTGAAATCAAAGCCTCATTAAAAGATGAGGTTAATTTGCCGCCGCTGGAGGAACTACGTAATCAAGTTCCTCAGGTTAATCCAGACGTGGTTCGACTACAGGCTGAACAAGAACGCGCCACCCAACGAATCAGCCAGGAAAAGGCTTCGGTATTGCCGCAACTCAACGTGCTATACACCAATTATCAGGATGCGCAATTTACCTCCAATATTGCGGGCGTCAGCGTCAGAATCCCACTGTGGTATCGTCGACGTGGTGAAATTGATACCGCTATTTACGATTCCGCTCGCATCCGCGATACGCTCGAATATCGTCGCTATGAAATTAGTCAACTGTTCGAATCGGCATGGCAAGCACTACAGATCGCACAACGCCGCGTAGACATGTTTGAAGGCGGATTGCTCAAAGAAGCGGAAAATGCGGTACAAGTTGCCAGAGCTGCGCACCGATTTGGCGAGCGCGGACTGATCGAATTTCTGGATACACAACGTATACTCCGAGGAATCGTGGGCGACTCCTTGCTGGCACGTTTTGACCTGCAATCGGCTGCTGCCGAAATCGACCGCCTGCGCGCACATTATCCCAAGGAGTTAATTGCAGAATGAATATTAAATTACCCTTCATAAGCTTCGTTTTTCTTGCATTATTGCTGGGCGGATGTGATAAGAGCGAGCCAACTGATACCCCTCAAAAAGAAGCTGCGTCACAAGCGTCGGAAAACGAAAGAGACTTTAACAGCATTACAGTTCGACCAGAGCTAGCGGATCGGTTGAAAATTGGACAGCCGTCTCTGGTTGACCTTGCTGACAAAATACAAGTACCCAGCCGGGTTCAAGTGGATGAAGAGAGAACCGCGCAAATTGGTTCTTACGTAACAGGGCGTATCATCAATATGTTTGTGATACTGGGTGATTACGTTAAAGAAGGCGCCCCATTGGCACGCATTACCAGTCCGGATTTAACGCAAGCTCAACTGGCCTATTTGCGTGCTTCATCACGCGTCGTAGTAACCCAGAAATCAGCTGATCGTGCACGCCATTTGCTGGCTGCTGATGTGATACCGCTGGCAGAGGTGGAGCGGCGGCAGTCCGAGTTGGAAATTGCCCAGGCTGAACTGGGGGCAGCGGCAGATCAACTCAGGTTGCTTGGCATGAATGACACCGAATTGAAGGAACTGGCCCGAAAAGGGAAAATTCTACCGTGGCTTGATATTAAGACAACCCGAGAAGGCTACATTATTGCACGTAACGTGATCGTGGGGCAGGTTGTACAACCTGCTGATCCACTCTTTCAAGTCGTGGATCTTTCTCATGTCTGGGTGGTAGGGGATGTACCCGAGCAAATTGCCCGCGATGTCCGACTTGGGCAGCACGTGGAAATTAATATACCTGCGATGGGGGATGTTAGTCTTGATGGCGTGATCATATTTGTCTCAGACACAGTCAATCGCTTAACTCGTACCGTGATGACCCGGGTCATGGTGGAGAATCCGGATCGCAAGCTTAAACCTGACATGCTGGCTAATATGCATATTACCGACCCGCAGCATAAAGTAATGGTCGTTCCGGAAGGTGCCGTGGTACGCGAATTAAACAAGGATTATCTCTTCGTAGTAGTCAGCCATGATCGTTTCCAGCGAGTGCCTGTTGAATTGGGTCCTGAAGTAGCTGGTTTCCGCCCCGTGCTGAGTGGACTCAAGATTGATCAGCAGATTGTGATGGAAGGTGCTTTTCATTTAGATAGCGAGCGTAAGCTTGCTGAACTGGAGTAACCCATCATGGCTGCGATAGTTCGTGCAATGATTAACCAACGTCTATTGGTCTTGGTAATCGGGCTGGCGCTATGCGTCGCGGGAGGATTTGCCGCAAAAAATCTCTCGGTAGATGCATTTCCTGATGTAACCAATATTCAGGTGCAAGTAGCTACTGTTGCCATTGGCCGCAGCCCGGAAGAGATGGAACGATTAGTTACCGTACCGGTTGAAATTGCCATGACTGGCCTGCCTGGATTGGTAGAGATGCGTTCGATGAATAAGAGCGGATTGTCGCTTATCACATTGGTTTTTACTGATAAAACCGATGTGTTCTTTGCGCGTCAACTGGTGATGGAGCGTATCATCGATGTGACCCCCCGACTGATACCTGGCATCACACCGGTGCTTGGGCCGGTTTCAACAGGTTTGGGCGAAGTCTATCAATATACGATCGAGCATCCAGATGATGGCAAACGTGCCCTGTCAGTTGAAGAACTCATGGAGCGACGTACAGTGCAGGATTGGGTGGTACGTCCCATGTTACGCTCGATCCGAGGTGTGGCGGAAATCAATTCCATCGGTGGGCACGTCAAGGAATATCAAGTCTATGTCGACCCGAATAAGTTACGGCACTACGACCTCACATTGACGGAGGTTGACCGTGCATTGGCCAGTAATAATGCCAACGCCAGCGGTAATATACTGGCGTTGCAGTATGAGCAGTACCTGATTCGCGGCGTAGGCTTAATTGCCTCATTGGAAGATATCCGCAATATCGTGCTCAGGGAAATGAACGGTGTCCCGGTTTATGTACGTGATGTCGCTGAGGTAACCTTTGGTGGTGAAGTCCGCCAGGGTGCCAGTATCAAGAATGGTTACACGGAATCAGTTGCCGGTATTGTGATGATGTTGCGTGGCGGCAATGCCAAGGAAATTGTCGGCCGAATCAAGGAAAAGGTCGCTGAAATCAATGAACGCGGAATATTGCCGGATGGTCTGCAAATCGTGCCGTTTTATGACCGGACGGACTTGGTGGATGGTGCACTATCGACAGTGCAAACCACGCTGATCGAATCGCTGATTTTGGTCATCGTAGTCCTATCCGTCTTCCTGGGTAACATTCGAACCAGTATCGTTGTATGCTTCACCCTCATCATCACGCCACTGATTACTTTTATGGTGATGAACCACTACGGCATGCCCGCTAATTTAATGTCGCTAGGGGGGCTGACGATTGCACTGGGCATGATGGTGGATCCGACCGTCGTTGTGGTCGAGAATATTTACCAGCGTTTGGGTGAAGCCCGTGGTACAAATCAATCCAAATTCGATATTATTATTAAAGCAACAGCGGAAGTTGGAACACCGGTTATTTTTGGTGTGATTGTCACGGTACTTGTTTTCCTGCCATTGATGACACTGGAAGGCATGGAAGGAAAAACATTCAGTCCGCTTGCCGTCACCATTGCGATTTCACTGTTTGTGGCATTATTTGTATCGATACTATTATCACCCGTGCTGAGTGCCTACCTTCTAAAAGGAGGTAGCGAGCAAGACACCAAAGTTATTGCTGTCCTTAAGTCGGGCTACCTGTACATTCTTAATCTGGCACTGGGAAATCAGAAAAAAACGATGATCATTGCAATCAGCTTGCTCATGGTTGCCTTTGCCTTATTTCCACTCCTGGGTAAATCCTTTATTCCCATCATGAAGGAAGGTGCGGCAACCCCCGTTATCATTCGCGCACCTTCCATCTCCCTGGAAGAAGCCATCAAGCTGGAAACGGAAGCAATGCAGGCGATCGCTGCGATACCTGGCGTGAAATCCGTGGTTTCCAAGCTGGGCCGAGGAGAATCACCCGCGGACCCGGCATCACAGAATGAATCCGATCCGATCGCGGATTTGGACCTGGTCGGATCAGGCCGCACCCAACATGAAATTGAAGAGGATATTCGTAAGGCACTCGCGGTGCTACCGGGTGTCAACATCGTCATATCTCAACCGATTGCCCAGCGCGTGGACGAAATGGTAACCGGGGTACGTTCGCAAGTGGCCATCAAGATTTTTGGAGATAATCTGGAAGAATTGCGCAAACTGTCCGAACAGGTGGCACGTATTGTCAAGTCGACGCGCGGCGCCAGAGATATTCGTATTGAACGTTTATCCGGCCAGCAGGAGTTGACCATAAATATTGATCGCCGTGCGATCGCTCGCCATGGCATCAATGTTTCTGATGTCAACGAATTGATTGCTACAGCAGTTGGTGGCAAGGCGGTTACGCAGGTTTTTGAAGGTGAACGGCGCTTTACGCTGCTGTTGAGATTCCCAGAAGGCTTTCGCCACGATGTTGAAGCTATCAAGGAACTCTTATTAAGACCGGCAGCCAGCAATGCTGGACGGAGTGGAATGGCAACGGGTGGTGTGCTCGTGCCTCTTAGTGCAGTAGCGGATATTCAGGTTGTTGATGGTCCAGCGATCATTTCGCGTGAATTCGCCAGACGGCGTGTGGTCGTGGGCGCCAATGTACATGAACGTGACATGGGGGGATTCGTGGCAGAACTCCAAGAACGCACTGCGAAAGAAATCAAATTACCTCCTGGCTATTACTTTGTCTGGGGCGGACAGTTTGAGAACATGGAACGCGCCATGGCAACCCTTTCTCTGATTGTGCCTGTTACCCTGGCAGCCATTTTCTTCCTGCTGTTCATGCTGTTTAGTTCGGTCAAGATGGCCATACTCATTTATCTGGTATTACCGTTTGCATCGGTAGGTGGTATCGTCGGGCTTTTTGTCACGGGTGAATACCTATCCGTGCCGGCGTCGGTGGGTTTCATTGCAGTATGGGGAACCTCGATATTGAATGGTGTGGTACTCATTTCCTTTGTTCGGGAATTGCGCGAGAAAGGTCTGAGTATTGAGGAGTCTGTCAGAAGCGCCTGTGCACAGCGTTTCCGGCCTGTCATGATGACAGCGGCCACAACCGTGTTGGGTCTGGCACCATTCCTGGCTGCCACGGGTCTTGGTTCCGAAGTGCAGAAACCACTTGCTATCGTGGTTATTTGTGGACTAACGACAGCAACCATGATGACCATGGTTGTCATGCCCATGCTATACCGCTGGTTTGATGATGTGCCTGAAAAAACAACCCCAACGACACATCCAGCAGAGTCACTGCCTTTACCAGAGGCTATTACTCAAAGTCCTGTCAAGGATGTCTGATTCTCTTCTCCAGAGACAGATTAAAAACCGCGAGCAGTTAAAAAAACAGGACTGGAAATTTACAAAATTCCAGTCCTGTTTCAAAACAACCAGCATTATCCCATTTGCTGATTGCGGCTTTATTGCGGCTTTATACCTGAGCCTCAGCCCGCTCATCACATATGTTACAGCACACGAAACGCGATAATCGTCACCAGCGTCGGAGGCAATGCCGCAATCAATAAACCCAGCGGATGAATGGATTGTTCATCAAATTTGCCCTTCAAAATAGAGAAACCCGCAGGATTAGGTGCGTTGGCAATAACCGTCAGACCTCCTCCGGTGACTGCACCTGCAACCAATGCGATTTTAAACTCCTCGCTTAACCCTTCAACCAGTGAGCCTAGATAGGTCAGCGCTGCGTTGTCTGTGACTGCAGTCAAGAAGGTAGCCCCAAAATAGACTGCGGTATCATCCATATCCATCAACAGCGGCTGGAGCCACCATTGTTGTTGTCCGCCTAGCACCACCAATCCCGCCAGGAAGAATGCCACTAACAATGCTTCCCGCAAGATCAATGGGCTTTGGTATTGGTGATACGCGGCTGTAAATCCGAGAAAGAATAGAAAAATACCCATAAATGCCACTGAATGATGTGCGAACAGTACCACCAGCGCTAGGAATATGAGATGAATCAATACTACAAGCAGCGGAATTTTTGACACGGCGGCATCGCTCTTCTGACCAACATGCTCCAATTCATGACGAAACAGCCACGTGACCGCCAGCGCATTCACCGCGACCGCCAGTGCAGCTTTCCAGCCAAAGTTTACTAACATAAATCCGATATCCCAATTCCATTTGGCCGCCACCATCAACACCGGCGGTGCGGCAAACGGTGTCAACGTGCCACCGATGGAAATATTGACAAACAGCACACCGATCGTGGCATATTTCAAACGGGTGGATATCTCTTTGCTAAATAATGTATCGCGCAACATCAATGCCGCAAGCGTCATTGCAGCCGGCTCCGTAATAAATGAACCCAGCAGCGGAACGAAAGCCAGCAATAAAAAGTACATCGCCATACCGGTATTGATTGGCAATAAAACTGCTGCGCGCTGAACAGTCGCGGCGGCAAAATCCAAAACAGGACGCGTACCGGCAATAACCATGATCACAAATACGAACATCGGTTCGGTAAAATCGCGTGATTCCAGATAGGTGATTGCTTCATGTTTGCCACTGATGGCAAATATAAACAATATCAAAATCATAGCCCATAAACCGAACACCACCTCCACTTCACCTAATAAATGCCAAATACCTGCATGGCGCGGCTGAATGTGTGCAAGATGTTCGAAATACTTGGTTGAAAATGTATGGATCACTGCCAATGCAAATAACATGGCAGCGATCAGTTGAACGGACGTTGGATTCATCATGGCTGTCATTAACGATATAAAGTAAATATTAAAAACCTGACAATCATAACATTACTCGTGAGCAATACCGCGCGGCCTTTTGTTCATTCTTCATAACTTTGCTAAATCAATCATAAAACGCCGGATACGCTCGGCATTCACGCCCAGATCACCTTTCCCGACTCGGGAAGCCGAACGCATATCGACACGCGTTTGGTTCCCCACCGTTTGCACCCGAATCACTACATCATCCTTGAAACCCATGATAGGTGTAGTATCAGTGGCTTCAATCCTACCATTTGCAGCAGAAATAACAGCGATCTCCCAACCTCGCTTTTTTACCAGTGCAACTGCTCGTTCAAAAACCTGATCGAATGGGCGATCAATCAATAATGGACCAAGATCAGGATAACCTGTTGCCTGCAAAGCAACCTGATTCTCGGGTTCAAGACGATTCAAGGAATTGTCCGTCGCTGTCCGTAGCGCCTTTATCGCCACAAATTCGGGAGGATGTTGCAGATCCGTTGTAATATCATGAATCAGCGGCGCCCCGATACCCGCGAATACAGTCACCAGTATTGGCATCACGACTAAGAAACCCAATGTTGATCCCGCCATCGTTGAAGCAATGCTTGGCTTTCTTGCCTTGATGGCACGCACCGTCCCAATCAATCCAAAAACAATGGCCAACAACCCCATGACTGTACCACCCGCAAGCCCCATTAAAGCCGGTTGAAAATCAATGCCCTCTAATTGATGGCTCAGCACAGCCAGAGCTGCCATGAGCGCGGCAAACAGTGAAAGCTTGAAACTCCAACCGGTAAAATCAAATGACTTATTCATGGTCGATATCACTCTATGTACGTAAATGAAGTAAACAAAAATTATAATCCTGACCCCATTCTCAAATAGGGCATCACTACAGTCCTTATGCTCCTTGCAATCTTGCAGTGGGTTCACCTAATCATACTTCTGATCCTTATCTGAAAGGCACTGAATACTATTTAATCATCACACAAGATAATTCCTACAGTCTCGACTCAAAAAACTCAAGTTATCTGAGTCCAAGCCGCTGCATATCTCTCCCAATCTATCACAACCGACATAGCATGAAGAAACTCCGTGCATTACCTGTCACCATCGTCGTGATGTTCTTCTGGATTTTGCCGGCAAGTGCCGAAACAATAAATGTCTCCAAGGAATACCAAGAAACAATTGGTGAATACATCCAGGTTTATCAAAGCAAAGATAATCACTTAAGCCTGAATAGCGCTTTAGAAGCTTTTAGAAATGGGTATTTTTCTTCATCGAATCATACCATCATTAATTTTGGTATCGATTCAAAACCGGTATGGCTTGCACTTCAGGTCAGCAATACAGGACATAGCACTATTCACCGCAACCTTCTGTTTGAAGCTTCGTGGCTGGACAAAATCGATATCTATTTTTTCCAGGAAAATCAATTAATCAATAGCTACCACGTTGGCGACAGTTTGCTATTTTCCCAGCGCCCCCTCAAGCATCGATTTTTTGTCACAGGGCATCCATTTGAACACGGTGAAACCACTGTCTTGATGCGGGTAGAGTCGATCGATGCGATGGTAGTGCCCATCTATTTTATAAGCAGCGAAAATATAGCTGACAGAAAGACACTGCAAGGCTACAGCTATGGCTTTGTATACGGCGTTATACTGGCGCTGATTGCTTACAACTTGATGCTCTATATAGGACTAAAGAGCAGTCTCTATCTGCTTTATTCCATTTATCTGTCATTCTTTTTAATACTGAATATTTCTTATACAGGTCACGGATACCAATGGTTATGGCCTGAATCACCTGGGTGGCAATTGTGGTCGAATCCTATTTTGGTCATGATGTATTCAGCCAGTGGACTGATATTTGCAATACGCTTTCTAGGTATAAAAACAGGCTTACCCCGCGTCTACCACATGGTCATCGCAAGTTGTTTAGGGATTGGTACATTATTGCTGGCAGCTGTGCTGACCGCCCATCATGCAGCAGCGTTATTCATCTCTCTCACTTTTGTTTTCTTTTTTGCCAGCCTCATGATCCTATTGGGCGCCATTTCTCTGCAAACAGGTAACAAATGTGCAAAATATTTTCTGTTGGCATCAATTTCCGCCGTATGCGGCGCAATTGTCACAACAGCCGCCATATGTGGATTGATTCCTTTTAATTTATTTACCTATCGGGCTGTTGAAATTGGCATGATGGTCGACGCCATTTTGCTTGCACTTGCACTCGCCGAACGCCTTAACACCAGCCAGAACGAAAAACTGGTTGCTGAAAAAATGGCTGGGATTGATTCTCTGACCAATCTGAATAACCGCCGGTCATTTTATAAATTTGTTAAACCGATCTGGGCATTGGGTCTACGAAATAACAGCCATACATCGATCATGATGATCGATATCGACAATTTCAAACTATTCAATGACAATTATGGACATGCCCTGGGAGATCAGGCTTTGGTTCACTTGGCAGAGACTCTGCAAAAAGAAGCGCGCAGCGGAGATATTCTGGCACGCTGGGGTGGTGAAGAATTTCTGATTTTCTTACCTGAAACTAAATTAACAGATGCCGTGACTCTAGCAGACCGGCTGCGCAAAAAAATTTCCGCAATCCGGCTTGCAACTACTCAAGGCGAAAAACTCTCGTTCACCGCAAGCTTTGGCGTAGCTCACACCGATGATATCAATATATCACTCGATGAGTTAATTTGTCTGGCTGATCAACAACTTTACAATGCAAAAAAGCAAGGGCGTAACTACGTGTGCGCAGATCTATTCTGATTAGCAGGGTAATCGACATCGAGATCAGTGTAGAAGGTGCCCCCTGCCGTTTATTTGCAATTGTCGATAAGACAAGAATCCGACTGTTAGTGCACTCCTAGAAACTCGAGCGTATTTTCAAGATCTTCATCATCGTCAGAATCATCATTGGTCACCAGTTCATCAATGAGTTTAACGATTCGGCTATCCGGAATCATGCCATCCGCTAAAACACTCTCATCATCAATATCGATATCGATATCGATATCGACATTAACAGGACTGACAACATTCGCACGTTCAACAGAGCATTTTTTCATCATCATGGCGAACCTCCTTGCGGCAGTGGTTGAGTACATACTCAGTAGAACATATTACCGTGAAGGGCAAAGCAAAGATTAGAAACCGTTTCTACTAATAATTTGGGAATTTGGGAATGCTCTTCAGAAAATCTCAGCACAACCACATTTAATACTCTGATTCATAAAGATAGTTCATTCTGAGAAGAGAAGAGAAGAGAAGACAATACAGCTCTGGAACTCCAGATCCGAATATTTGTTTGCAGCTCTATGACACTGTTAACCACAGGGATTGTACATGATGCCGGTTTAAAGCCAGCCACTGCAGCGCAATAATCGCGCTGGCCGAATTGATTTTACCTGATTGCAATAATGCGAGTGCTGCATCTAATCTGATGACATGCACTTTGATATCTTCACCTTCTTCACTTACACCATGCACACCGCCCGCATGTGTCACATCAACCCGACCACAAAATAAAGCAATACGTTCTGTGGTGCCGCCGGGACTCACCAGAAAATCATACAGCGGGATCAAATCAGTAATGGCACAATCGGCTTCTTCTAAACTTTCGCGTATCGCCACTTCTTGCGCTGTTTCATCGGCGTCAATCATACCCGCTACGATTTCCAGCAATCACGGCCCATCCGGTGCAGCAAGGGCACCGACGCGAAACTGCTCAATCAAGATTATTTCATCGCGAATAGGATCATAGGGTAAAACTGCCGCTGCATGACCACGTTCGAATATTTCCCGCACCAGTGGGTGACTCCATTCACCGTTGAATAATCGATGACGCAAACGATAACGTTCCAGGCGAAAAAATCCATCAAAACAGACAGTTCTTTCGAAAATCTCCACATCAGCATTTGTCATTCTCAGTTCCTCAGAATCAAGCAACTTAATACTAACGTGAATCTCGATGCGCTAGTAGAGATATATATGTAAGAATCACTAGGGTCTGTTGACAATTGAAGATAAGTATTTAATAGAAAGAGGCAAACTCGTAATATTGAGGTTCCTATACCA
>NZ_JAMWZS010000080.1 GCF_024282095.1 Nitrosomonas sp. | reverse complement strand
CTAGTGTATTTTTATTCATTTAATTTTCTCCAAACTGTTAAAAGTTTTAACGTAGCGAAAACAACACATCAAAGGGCATAAGTAGTTAATAGATATAAAATTATGATGTCGAAGATTGGTCTGAAGCCTTTCATCCCCAGAGGCTGTAGACAAATTTCGCAAAAATAACAATAAGAAAATTACTGGTCATTTGCTGTAACTGTGAAGTTATTCCTATGTTTTTCTTGGTCATAATTTCTTATCTTTTGCTAAATATGAGGCAGATGACCACACGTAGATAATTTCCCGATATATCCATATCATTGAAAAAGCCCGTCCGAAGAACCTAAGCGATATCAATAACCTAAGAAAGTGACTGGCAAATCTGTATCATATTTCCTACCTTGCAAATCCTACAAGAGAATAACAAGCGGCAAAATCCGCGCTAGCACGTAAGGGTAAACCCTTATGTGTCAAATATTTATAGAGAAGAATTGGTTTTTGTCGTAAGCTTTTCTAAATCTCTTATGAAATGCTGAGAGCAGGGATATAACTTGATAGAAGTGCTGAAAAATTTAGGTTTTCGAACGCTGTTTGATGCAGCAGCCGATGCAATGCTATTGACTGAAGATTCTGGCCACATTGTGTTGGTTAACCCAGTGGCGCAAAAATTGTTTGGCTATACCGAAGATGAACTCAGTGGATTGGCGGTTGAAATACTGATTGTGCCGCGGTATCGGAAACAGTATCGATATTGTCATGAGCTGTTTCTTAGCGAACCGATCAAGCACTCTGTGAGCGTTAGCAACGAATTTGTCGCACAAGGCCGAGACCACAAAGAGATGCTGTTAGATGTTAGCCTCAGCCCGATAGAAGCTCAGCAACAGCTTTATATCTTGATTACATTCAATGTTGCTAGCCGGCGTCTTGAGGCCGAGGGAGCACTGCGAGCCAGTGAGGAGCGATTGCGTTTAGCGAAACAAGCAGCGGGTTTAGGTATTTTTGACTGCGACCTGAAACGCAATATCGTTTATTGGGATAATCAGATGCGCAAATTATGGGGTGAACATTTGGGTGAAACTGTCAGTTATGAGGAATTCGTGGCTAGGATACACCCGGAAGATCGCAGGGCGAGACAGTCCGCTATCGATCATGCGATGAATCCCGCTGGTGATGGCGAATTCAAAGCGGAATATCGTGTTGTTAATTCGGCCAATGGTATTACACGTTGGATATCTGCAAGGGGGCGGGTGTATTTCGACAATGGGCAACCGGATCGGCTGGTAGGCGTTACACGGGATGTGACAGAACAGAAGAATCTACAGAAAAAGCTGCAAGCACAACGCGACGAAACGGAAAATATTTTTAAACAGCAGGTGGCAGCGCTCACGGCTTCGGCGATTGCTCATGAACTTAATCAGCCACTTACAGCAATTTCCGCTTATGGAGAAGTGGTGTTGCACGAATTAGGCAACGATGTTTTAAACTCTGATAATTTAAAACGCGCACTTGAAGGTTGCGTAGAACAAGCGCAACGTGCTGGTCATAGCCTGCACGAGTTGCTGGCTTTCCTGCAGGAAGGCGAATTGGTAACCGAGCGATCAAATCTGAATGATATTATCAATGACGCGCTAAACATTATTGGTAATGATGGTCATGGTACTTTCTATCCAGTGCTTGATTTGCAGCAGAATCTTCCTGCTGTTCAATGTAATTGCACGCAGATACAGAAAGTTCTGGTCAATCTATTTAGAAATGCGATTGAAGCCATGCATGCAACAAAGTTACCTACCTTGACGATTACTGCCATGGTGTTAGCCGAAACTAACCTGGTGATAGTAACCATACAGGATAATGGGCCGGGTCTAGATTCAGCCATGGCGAAGCGCATTAATCAGTCACCACTTCATTGGGCAAATCAGCGGCCCTTTTCATTATGAAGCACGACAAAAAGCAGGATTTACCGCAGCGGAATTACAAGCACTGGAACGCATGGAAAGATCCAACGCACATTCCGGAAATACAATACTCTGAGAAAACGGCTTTCAATCCCATCACATCCGCCGTTCAAAACGATAAAATGCCAGCACGCCCATCAGATTAAAAAAAAAATGGACAGGGCAATTATTGTTCATCACCCGGCGCTCCAGGATACGTGCATTACATT
>NZ_JAMWZS010000017.1 GCF_024282095.1 Nitrosomonas sp. | reverse complement strand
AGATTCACACCTCTATCAAACCGGGTAATCCCACCTTGGGCAAGACTCTACTGTCAGATCAAGTCTGAACTACTACAACTGACTTTGCGTAGGCTCATGTTCGCCGTATCTCAGGTGGATAGTCGCAGTCATGTTGTCGTAAATGCCGCGTTTCGGTATGCCGCCAATTGCCAGTCACTCTTCACTCCAGTCAAACTGAAATGCTTCACTCAACGTAAACCTCGGCGGCACATACGCCGTGCTCTGGTTTTCTTGATTGCGCCAGTTGCGGATAAAGTCGCAAATAATCGTATAATCGCCTGCATAATCTTCGTTCAATATTTCTTTGAACAACACAATGCCGTGCGGCGATCTTTCTTGGGACGACGGGCATCCGATTTCAGCGCCAAACATCAACCTGAACTCAAACGGCGTTAGCTTGTCCGACTTCTTTGCCCTTTGATATTTCACCGTGCTGTCACTCGGCGCTTGCAGCCATTTTTTTATCGTGCTCCGTGACAAACTCGTTCGTCGTTGAATTTCATTGATCGACAGGTGCTCACGGTAATACATCCGTCGTATCTTCGCATACATAACCATGGTAATCACCTCTTAAATTCTCCTACTTAAAATTTAAGCAAGATACGTGAATTACCTGGTCAATTTTCTACCAGTGTCAGTAAGGGTATAGTTGTGGGAGGCCACTTCTTTTCTAGCCAGTCGGAGTTGTTTCTATCACAATTTTAACGATTTCTGGAAAAAATCATTTCTCTAACCGTTTTTTGGAGAATTAAAGCGTATATTGTTTGCTTATTCGGTTTTTTATGGGGATAGATAGGATTTATAATGGATGTGCATTCATATAGAGAATATGAATACGCTATGATTTGTATTAAAGTTTCTTATCAGGTTGTCGTAACTGAATTGGAGATGCTTGTATTTACTGATCGTAATATTGTGGTTAATGCGGTGAAGTCGAAGGTGCGTTCGTTAAGTGCTGCTTTATTATAATTTAAATCATAAAGGTGAAATTCTATGGTAGTAACATATATGCGGATGAAATTGATAGGATTGGTATTGTTTTCTATTTTGGTTTTTTCTGCTTGTGATAATCAACCTAAGGAAAAGAAGCCCGGACAAGCATTAGTTAGTATTAATGGTCAAGAAGTTACTACACTTCAACTTAATGATGAAATAAGGCGTGCTGGTGTACGTGCCGATCAGTACGAGGCTTCTAGCAAGCAATTGCTGGAGTCGTTAATCGCTCGTCAATTGATTGTAGATGAAGCCATACGTAACAAGCTTGACCGAACTCCAGATGTCATGCAGGCACGTGAGAGAGCTAATGCGCAGATTATTGCGCAGGCATATTTGCAGGGTATAGTGAGTAAAATTACTAAACCATCTGAGGCCGAGGTTAATGAGTATTACCAGAAGCATCCAGAGTATTTCGCACAACGCAAACAATTTGATTTGACGATATTGCGCATTGCCACCAAAGATCTTAGTAGCGAATTAAGGGCAGTGATAGATGCTGCTAAGTCCACTGGTGAAGTTGCAGCTTGGCTTGATAAAAAGAATGTGCAGTATTTCCGTAGCTTGGCATCACGCAGTACTGCAGATCTGCCACTTGAAATGGTAACAATGATGCGAGAGAAAGGTAAGAACCATGTTTTTATCATTAATGAGCAAGAGAATAGTTCGCTAGTTTCTGTCAATGAGATCAAAGATAGTCCAGTCACAGCTACTGATGCTGCATTGCAGATTGAGAAATACTTAACCAATCATAAATATAAGCAGGCAATTGATGCAGAAATTGCCCGTTTACGTTCATCAGCAAAAATAGAATATCTTAATGCTAAAGCACCAGCGCGGAACACCGAAAGACCAGCTACTCAGTTAATGGATGATATAAACCATCCTGATACTGTAGGTAATTTAAATCTACCTGAACCTACTTCAGAAGGAGCAATTGAGCGTGGTATCATGGGGCTGAAATAAGAAACATAACTTTCTTGCTGTATCTTAGGAGTTTATTTTTTAGCGAATTAGATGTGGTATGTCAAAAAATTATGGATAAATGGACATTTAAGGCATTTATTATGAATAAAACGAAGCTATTATTGCTAATACTGATTTTTGTGCTCTCGTGGACGGTTTATGTTGGTAGTGCAGTTGCTGGAAAGCTGAAGGAAAGTGTAATAGGACCAGGAGATACGCTAAAAATATTTGTTTATGGACACCCGGATCTTACTACCGATACGAAAGTAAGCGAAACAGGAAATGTTACCTTCCCATTGTTAGGTGAGATATTTGTTGGTGGATTAACTCCGTCTGCTGCTGAACGAAAGATAGTAAATCTACTGGAAAGTCGTGACATCTTACGCAAGCCTCAAGTTAATATTTTTGCTGCTTCATTACAGAGTCAGATGGTATCTGTGCTCGGTTATGTTCGTAATCAAGGACGTTATCCAATCGAGGGAAAACGAAGTTTAACAGATATTCTTGCTATGGCGGGAGGGATAATGCCTGATGGGGGGGAAGTAGTTACTTTGATTCGCTCAGATGGAGACAAATCTACTAAAGAAGTGATTGATGTTTTGGAGATGATTCGCTCCAGTGATTTAACTCGGAATTTAATTGTGCGAAGTGATGATTTGATCTATGTTGAACGAGCTCCACGGTTTTATATATATGGCGAGGTGCAACGCGCTGGCGCTTACAGGCTTGAGCGTAATATGACAGTTATGCAAGCATTGTCAGTAGGAGGAGGACTAACTCAACGGGGTACTGAGCGTGGTCTAAGAATTCAACGTCGTGATGCTGAAGGTAATTTGCAGGTATTGACTGTCAATTCTAGTGATTGGGTTCAGCCGGATGACGTAATATATATCAAGGAAAGTTTATTTTGATATTTTTTCCTCAAGCTTTGTATTTCTGCTTTTTGTCGTAGATGATAAAGGAATATCAGAGCTTGTACCATTTGAGATGCGACTTAAGTGCCTATTATATATCAGGTGATACTGTAAATAAGAGAGTGTTAGGTCTATGGGAACTGTATCTGAGAGGTTTCTCACAAATTATCATCTATTGAAAGTCACAATTAGTAGAAGAGGTTAGGATTATGGATTATGTTGTGATGTGTTGGTGACTGGATTAGATGAAAGTTATTGTTTAGGTATACATTCGTAACTAGGGGGAGAGAGAAGGTGAGCAGTATGATCAATAAAGCTAGTTATAGGATAGGTTGCGAGGAGTGGATGATGGTTTTTGTGCACATTGAGATGCTCATCAATACAAGATTAAGGCTTTGCCGATGGTGTTTGGTTAAGTCAGAAATGAGATTTTAGCTATGAATTACTCCCGGTTTCTTCTTATTATATTGGCTCGTCGCAAGATTATTTTGCTTGCACTTATTGTGACAGTATTGACTACTCTGATAGTTAGTTTGTTATTGCCAAAAAGTTACAAATCGGCGGCCACTCTAGTGCTAACTCATAAAGGCCCTGATCCTGTGACTGGAGTTATTCTGTCTGCACAGCAGATTACGGGTTATATGGCTACTCAATTAGATGTCATTAAAAGTTCTAAAACTGCGTTAATGGTGGTGGATCAGCTTAAACTTGATCAGAGTGAAGTTGTGAAAAAACAGTATGAGGATAGCAGTACTAATATGGAGTTACGTGATTGGTTGGCTACTTTTCTTCTTAAAAACTTGGATGTTGAGACTGCACGTGATAGCAGCGTGATTCGAATAAATTTTATGAGTGTTGATCCCGTGTTTGCTTCAATCATTGCCAATGCTTTTGCGAATGCTTATCAAGAGATAAACATCCGTCTTACAGTAGAACCGTCACAAAAAGCAGCGACATATTTTACCAGTCAACTTAACTTGTTACGTGACAGATTGGAAACAGCACAGAAAAAACTGACAGTGTATCAGCATGATAATGGGATCATTGATGCAGATTTTCGTCTTGATGTTGAGACAAGACGACTAAACGATCTTTCTAGTCAATTAGTGGTTGCTCAAGCGGAGTTGATAGGAGCAGCATCGGAGAAGGGGAATAATTATCGCGGTGGTGAAACTCAGAGTGTTGTTAGGAATGTAATGATTAATAACCTTAAGATAGATTTATCCCAGGCAGAGTCTAGATTTTCAGAAATTTCACAGAAATTGGGACGCAACCATCCTAGCTATATAGGAGCCAAAGCGGAAGTGGAGAAATTGCGATCTGAGCTTAATAAGCATATCAAAACTACTACCGATAACGCTATCAGTCAAGAGGCTGAGATTCGTGCTGCACTTGAAGAACAAAGAACTAAAGTACTTTCTCTTAATCGTGCGAGAGATGAGCTTCAGCTTCTTACTAGAGAAGTGGAGGGTGCTCAACAAGCATATAACAGCGCTATGCAGCGCTTAAATCAGACTACTCTTGAGGGGCAGTCTAATTTATCGAATGTTTCCATCCTTGATGCGGCAAAAATTCCAGATAAACCAGATAGTCCTAAGTTATTACTTAATATGGTTCTGTCAATATTCCTAGGTACTTTGCTTGGGCTAGGAGTTGGTTTACTTGCAGAAATGGTTGATCAACGCGTGCGCTCACCAGAAGATTTAGTAGATGTACTCCAAACGCCTGTTCTTGGCGTAATAAAATGGGGAGTATCAGAACAGAAGCGCGTGCAGTTGACTTGGCCACGTTTGATGCGAAGAATCAATTTAAGCCTAAAATAGGAAAAAGAAAATGAGTACTTCAGGTCCTTCGGAAACAAAGAGGTTTATCGCTTCAAACTCAGTTAGCCCGAATGCATCTTCACTTCATAAATTTAGTATTGGCCACATTCTGTTAGATATGGGAAAGATTACACCAGTCGAAGCTGAACGTGTATTACGTTTACAGAAAGAGAGTGGTTTACGTTTTGGCGATGCTGCGCTTAAATTGGGTTTGATTACTGAAGCTGATATTCAATTGGTATTGGCGCAACAGTTTGATTATCCTTATTTATTGCCAGGGCAAGGAAATCATCCACCGGAACTTGTAGTTGCTTATCAACCCTTCGGTGCCCAAGTTGAGGTTTTTCGTGCGGTGCGCAGTCAATTAATGTTACGTTGGTTTACTTCGGGGCGTAAAGCACTGGCAATTGTTAGCTATAACTCTGGTGATGGAGTGAGTCTTTTTGCTGCTAATCTCGCGGTGGTGTTTTCGCAGCTTGGGGAGAGGACATTATTAATTGATGCTAATTTACGCTGTCCGCAGCAGCATGAGATTTTCAATCTAAGAAGTAAGCAAGGTTTATCTGATGTTCTTGCTGATCGCGCGAATATTTTTGAAGTAATTTCCAAGATAGAATCTTTCGTTGATCTATCTGTTCTGCCAGCAGGCACGACCCCGCCTAATCCTTTGGAGCTTCTGAATCGTAACTCATTTGACGAGTTGAATGATCAGCTTGCGGATCAGTTTGATGTGATTCTTTATGACACCTTGGCTTTTTCGAGTGGGGTTGACGCACTAGCCATTGCTGCGCGTACAAGCGGTGTATTGATAGTAGCGCATAAGAATAATACCCGTTTAAGTGATATCAATACTATGAGTGAACAGCTTAAATATAGTGGTAGCGAAGTAGTAGGCTCTGTTTTGATTGATTTCTAGTAAACAATTCGATTATGTTTTCTCTATTGCCCAAATTGCACAGCTCAAAATTAATTGCATTAGAATGGGGGCCCGTATTGTTGGGATTATTTGCTTTATATGTCCCTACCTTCTATAGCTTATTCTGTGGATTGTGGACTACAGAAGAGCAAGCGCATGGGCCGATCATTTTGTTTCTTGCGCTTTGGCTTATCTATCGTCGATGGCCAGAAATGATAAGTAAAGGTGAGGGTAAGTCAACCTCAATCTCGGGATGGATATTATTTTTCATAGCTCTGTTCCTCTATATTATTGGTCGTTCTCAACAGATATTAGTATTTGAAATGGGATCCTTTATTATAGTACTAGTAGCAATACTACTTATGAAACGAGGTAATAGTGCTTTGAAGGTTATGTGGTTTCCAATTTTTTTCTTATTGTTTATGATACCGTTGCCCAGTCAATTGGTAAGCTTACTTACTATGCCAATGAAGATGGCAGTTTCATATACGGCGGAACATGTTTTATTTTGGGCTAATTACCCGATAGCACGAAACGGAGTTATTCTGCAAATTGGACCATATCAGCTTCTTGTAGCAGATGCTTGTGCTGGATTGCAGACATTACTGACATTAGAAGCGCTCGGATTGTTCTATCTGAGTCTTGTTCATCATACTTCAGTTTTTCGTAATGTGACATTGGCTATTCTTGTGGTACCTATTTCTTTTACCGCTAACGTAATCCGTGTCATTGTGCTTACTCTAATTACCTACCATTACGGTGATGCTGCGGGGCAGGGGTTTTTACATGGATTTGCTGGAATGGTTCTATTTATCAGTGCGCTGATATTAATTCTTAGTGTGGATACGTTATTGCAATATTTTGTTAAGACACAGCCGATGGGTGTTTCGCGACTAAATAATGGTTAATGGTCTTTTTGTAATTATTGCTAACTATCTGATGATATTATATTAAGCATCTGTTGTGTGTAAATATATTTGATAGTTGCAGTCTGATGTGATTTAGCTTGTTCATAAAGATCGAATTGTGTTGTTTTTATGACAGAGGGGGAAAGCAATGAGAAAATCGTTAGTTATAAGTATTACTATGGGAGTATTAATGGTGTCATCCGGTGCTTTAACTATGGCCCTGACTCCAACTATAAAGATTGCCGATCAGCAGGAAGAGATCAATCTTGAGGTCATGATTCCTGAGACGTTTGAGGATTGGAAAATTGATAAATCAATTCTACCACTTCAAGTTGATGCTGAAACACAAGCTAATCTTGACAAGATATACAACCAAACATTGGCAAGAACCTACGTTAATTCTCTGGGTGAACATATCATGCTTTCTGTAGCATACGGGGGAGATCAGAGCGACAATTTAGCAGTACATAAGCCCGAAGTATGCTATTACGTACAAGGCTTCGAGATAGTGAAGACTCTATCAGATGAGCTACTTACACAATATGGAAAATTACCGATTAAACGTTTGCTAGCAGTTAAAGGTAATAGAAATGAACCGATTATCTACTGGGTTACGATTGGTAATAAAGCAGTGTTACCTGGTTTTGATCAGAAGTTGCAGCAACTACGTTATGGTCTGACCGGAAGTGTGCCTGATGGGATGTTGGTGCGTATATCTTCCATATCACGTGATGAAGATAGTGCCTATCGTCTTCAAACTACTTTTATACAGAATTTGCTATCAATAATTGGTACTAGGGAACGTATTAGATTAATAGGGGCTTTTGAAACATAAAATAGTAAATTCAACATATATGAATGAGTAACAACAAATATAACTTGAAAGACATCTTGAGTATTTTATGTTACTTAATTAAATTAGGGATCTGATATTGCTGATATAAGGCTTTCGTTCGTGTTGTAAGGCAGAAGATAGAAAATGAGTAGATGTTTTAGGGAGATGAAGAAAGCATATCGTTGTAATGTGCCAAAGCTGTCACTATTTTATCTAACTATAGACGAACTTTTTGTACAATTCATCCTATTTTGTTAATGAACTATGTTAGGAGAAATCTGGTACAGCTCTTGATTCTATTTGTTGATTGGGAATGGAACATAAAAATACCACTACATATATATAAACCCCTTCGCGCAATTGATGAGTGATAGAAGGGGAAGCAAGAACTTGTATTGATATCATTATAGCTCAGATGAGGCTTCATTATTTCTGTATTACAGATTCAATCTAAATTTTTTGAAATTCAAATATGGTGTTGAAATTGATAGCTAAGTAAAATAAGTAGCCCAAGTCACCTGGGATGTACCATTTGTGCGTGTGCACACGATCTTATCGTATTTCCTTATCGTTAGATTTGAAGTGCCGCAATTTCTACTGAGAATATTTCTACCCTTAATTGTTCAGAGTAACAGTACTACTTCGTAATATCAATAGTTAATTATGAGCGTAAAAGTACCAATTTTACTAATGTCTAGTAGTAGTCTGAACTCAAGAGCACTGCCTATTGCCCTTCTAGTTACTGGTGTTTTATTTCTATCAGTATTAAGTGGTATATTTGCAGCGTTCGGTAACGTAATTCTTTTGATCGCTTTGCTAGCTCTGTATGGTCTTTTTTTTGTCCTTGCTGCTCCTGCTGGCTGGACAGTATGGATTATATTTTTGGCGGCATTCTTGATCACTGGGCCGAGTGCCTACTTTATACGATTTTCGCAGCTTCAATGGTTTACTGTCTTGGTGAGTGCGGCGCTATTGTTACCTGTGTTACTCCACCTGCTACGTAGCAAAGCCAATATACTGGCAGCTCCAATTTCAAAGGATTTTTTCTGGCCTGCTACCTTTCTTCTGTTAATAACTTTCTCTACCATAATTGATCAACCTAAATTCTCGGAATTTGTGAATGCATCTCGTCATTACCTATTTATGTGGCCATTAATGCTTGTCTTTATGTTGGGTTTAGTTCGTCAGGAAATGCTGGTGCAATTATGGAAGGCTCTTATGGTTGTGGCGGTTATGCAACTTCCAATGGCAATTTATCAATATTTCTTTGTGGCTAAAAAGAGTGTGCGACTTTCTCCTTGGGATGCTGTGATTGGTACGTTTCAAGGCACTATTGAAGGTGGCGGTGATAGTGCCGCTATGGCTATAATGTTGCTGATCGCGATGCTGACTGCCATAGCGCTATGGCGTGAAGGGAAATTGCGTGGTATGTGGATGGTGCTGGTCGTAGTAACGAGTCTTGGCACGATAGCTTTGGCGGAAGTTAAGGCAGCAGTTATGCTGTTGCCGATTGTTATTGGTCTGTATTATCGTAAAGAGTTATTACGGCGCCCCATAGAATCGGTTGTTGTTATGATTGGTGCACTCTTGTTGGTCGGTGGCATTTTTATGGTTTATGAAAAGCTTCACTACGGAGAGATTTCAACACATACATTCAACAAGAATCAAGCTACTTCAACTTATGATCGTGTAATGAGAGCATTAAGTCCGGAAACGGAATCTTCAAATGGGCGTCAATTGGGGCGTATTAATCACTTAGTGAACTGGTGGGATATTAACGTCATGAGTGGCGATATACAGCACAGCTTATTTGGTTATGGTATGGGAGCAACATTTGCCAGTAGAATCGGTACTGGCGAGTTAGTAAATCGTTTTCCCTATCAATTGAACACATTTTCCTCTGTTATTCTACTTTGGGAGATAGGCATCTTAGGGCATTTAGTTTTTCTTCTTGTATTAATATCTGGTGTGCAAGTTTCTAGCCGGGGTGCTAGGAATGAAGCTGTTCCAGAGATTCATCGTATTTTCCTCAGAGTAGGTGCAATTGGTTTGCTATTACTTGCTATAACGTTACCATACAAAAATTTTCATTTCTATTCCAATCCGATTCAATTCCTTATGATGTTCATGCTTGGTCAGGCAGCATACTGGTCACGTTTCATAAAGAGCTATGAGAAGATGAATGGATCATGAAAAGCAAAGATTTTGCGAACATTACAAAAGTTTTATCGTACGAATAAGGGATGTGACTAGTTCTTACGAAAATTTGCTATTGGAGGATAGGCATGGCCGAAGTGATTGAAGCAATTCCAGGGAATATCGTTTTGATCAACTTGTTTTTTCGTGGAAATGAATGATTTTTTATGCGGTTAATGATAGGAGAAGAGAATGAAAAACATGTTGAAAAATATATATTCGAGATTGAGAATCCTTTCACCATTTGTGTATTACCTCATCCAATACAAGCGAGCTGCAATCAAGTTAGGTAGAACAGGTGGGAGTGTTCAATATAAAAGGATATTTGAAGAATTTATCGAAAGCTGTGAAAGTAAATCATGCCTGCAAATTGGGGTAAAAGATAATGTAGGTAAAAAATATGGACCTAATTGGGTAAGTGTTGACAAGTTTGATATGCGTGATTTCATTGATTATCATTACGATATTCATGATTTGCCCTTTGAGAACGAAAGTTTTGATGCCGTGGTCTGTATATCAATATTGGAGCATGTTCCTTATCCTTTGAAAGCCATAAGTGAACTCAAGAGAGTTCTAAAGCCTGGTGGAAAAATATGGGTTCAATTACCATGGCTTTATCCCTATCACGAAGCTCCAAAAGATTATTGGCGTGCTAGCCCAGACGGATTAAGGATATGGATGGAAGATTTCAAGGAGATTTCGTGTGGGATTGATTTATGGGATAAAACTTATTTTTCAATAGCAACATATTTTTATGGAGAGAAATAATAGCTATGATGAATAGCGGATTTGTTCTCTTTTGGAATAGTTTTCCAGCTTCATCCCCAAGATGATGGGTTAAATAATTCATATGTCGTTATTATAGAAATGAAAATTAATTTCATAGGCATTGGTGCGCAGAAATGCGCATCTACTTGGGTGCACCGTGTCCTTTCTGATCATCCAGAGGTGGCGGTCCTCCCAGGAAAAGAGATTGATTTTTTCTCATACTACTATAACTTCGGGTATGAGTGGTATGAAAGGCATGTGGGGGAAATTGACCCTGTAAAGATGATAGGTGAAGTATCTCCTTCATATTTTTCGGATACCGATACGCCTGAGCGAGTGTTTCTTTATAATCCAAATATGCGAATCGTACTTTCCCTACGCGACCCGATAGAACGTGCTTATTCAAATCATCTGCATGAAGTCAGGCTTGGTCATGTAACTGGTCAGAATCTTGAATTTGAAAACGGGTTAATGAACAATCCCATGTATTTAGTGCAATCAAGTTACGCACAGCAGCTCGTTCGTTGGCTTGCTGTATTTCCGCGCAATCAGATTTTGGTGATTTTTCAGGAGGATATTCGTGATGATCCTCTCGGTCAAGCATTGAATTTGTATCGCTTCCTAGGCATATCGGAAGACTATCAATCCTGGTTTCTGGAAAAAAAAATAAATGAAAGTCTAGTCATAAAAAATACCAGAATAGATTACTTTCTAAAGCGGTTAGGGAAGCTCGGGCGATCTATAGGGGCTAGTGAAATAGTTGAAACAACCAAGAAAAGTGATTTAGTTCGTCGTTTGCGTCGCAAATATAACCAGATAGACTTACGTCAGGTTATTCCACCAATGCGTGACGATACTAAGATACATTTGCAAAACATGCTAGCTGATGATATGCGTGAATTGTCGCTTCAGCTTGGGAGAGAGGATTTGCCTTGGCCAAGCTGGAAGGCATTACATAATAAAGCAAAGTGAGGATTAGCTGTGTTTGCTATGTTAATGCGCTATATGGTTGTGTTGTTGAGGGATATTACTGAGAAGAGTTTAGAGCGAATTTATCGGAGGGAATTATGAGCAAAAGAGGGGCGCGCGTAGTATTCCTTCTTGGTGCAGGTCGTTCTGGTACTACGCTACTTTACAAGATACTATCTACCCATCGGGGTGTAGCGTATTTAAGTAATTACCAAAAGCGATATCCTAATTGGCCATTTCTGGCCTATTTGCAATATATACTCAATCAGTTTCCAGAGTATAAACGCCAAACTTGGTTTAAAGAGCAAGGTAATGCTTACTTTAATGAACGACGTAAATGGCTGCATTCTATTGTACCAACTCCCTCAGAGGCTGAATCGGTATATACCAGTTGCGGTATTCCTCTAATACCTACAGGTGATTATCGCTTGCAGCCTCAAATGGCTGGATGCTTGCAGGATAAATTTGAATGTATTCGCCAGACTTCTCGTAACGAGGTATTGTTGACCAAACGTACTGCCAACAATCGTCGTATACCACTTCTTAAACAAATTTTTCCTGATGCAAAATATATTCATCTAATTAGGGATGGTCGTGGAGTGGCTTATTCTTCGCTGCGAGTAGCTTGGTGGAATGACCACATCTTGTATTGGGCTGGCAAAACACCCCAACAAATGGTTGTAGCGGGTTCTAATCCATTGGAACTTGCAGCACGAAATTGGGTTGAGGAAATGCAAACACTGGAGCAAGGAACTGCGCTGATTCAGAGTAATCACCTATTGGAAGTGCGATATGATGAACTTCTGCGCAACCCGTGTGAGCAATTACAACGTATCTTGGATTTTATGGGGGTAGCTACACAAAAAGATGTCGCGTTTTGGAATGTCATAGAATCCTTGCATCTCGCGCCAAAACAGGAAGCATGGACTCGTAGTTGGACCGAAGTGGAATTGAAGATAGTGCATGATGTGCAGAGAGATACTTTGTGTCGCTGGGGTTTTGAAACAAATAATAGATCATGATGTACTCATTGTGAGAGAGTCGATTTATTGAATAATTAAAGATGGGAATACCTAAAATGATATATCCTAATTATGATCAGGCAAAAAGGAATGCTCAGGATGATTTTCGCGTTCTATATATTTGTTCCGCAGCGCGCAGTGGTTCTACTCTGACTGATATGTTTTTGGGGGGGCACTCCAAAATCGCTTCGTTGGGAGAAGTCGATCTTTTGGGCAAAGCCATTAGTTTGAATGCCACATGTAGTTGTGGTGATAAGTTGCGTGTTTGCGTACAGTGGCGAAAGATTTTTGATGCTGTTTTAGCATTTCAAGGTATTGATCTAATAAAGGATCCATATAAACTCAAGTTATGGGATATTATTGCCTTTAATGAGATTGACTATCAGCAGCAAAAGCCTGCATATCGTTTGGCAATTAACTTACGTAAGGCGTGGATGGAAATTCGGGATCACTTGCCGCATGGCTTACGTAAGGACTTTCCTATACCGCCTACATTGCTTAAGGCGCTTCATAATAAGATGAATTTATATCGAGAGATTTCTAGTTGCTGGAACAAATCTATCATTGTAGATTCATCTAAAGTTTTTCGCGAAGCGATTGAGTTGCATCAGCGTTGGCCAGACCTTGTCAAAGTAATACTGCTGATTCGTGATGGAAGAGGAGTTTATCTTTCACGCCGTTCTAGTGGGCGCAGTCAATTTGAAAGTGTGCATGGATGGCTAAGCTATTACCGTCGTGCGCTGCCCTTGCTAGAAAGCCATATCACTCCGGGTAGTCTACTCAAAATACGATATGAAGATATTGCATCTGATCCGAGAAAAGCTGGTCAGCTATTGTGTGATTTTGCTGGAATTTCTTTCGAACCGAACATGCTTGATCTCGCCCAATCCACACGGCATCTTGTCAATGGCAATTATACAAAATTTTCTCCTGGAAAAGGAATACGGCTAGATGAGCGTTGGCTAACTGAGCTCAATGGAGAAGAGCTAGATTTCTTTGAACGCATTGGTGGCAACATGAATCATCGTTTAGGTTATCGTTAACGCTATGTCTCATCTTTAGAGAACTATACTGATATTTTTAACAGAAATTAATTTTGTTAAGTCGAATATGCCGAGTGCCTGCTCACAGGAGGCAGAGAAATTACCATGAAGATGCTCTATATTGTAGAAGATCGTTTCCCGCCATTTCGTGCAGATGTAGTGGAATTATTCGCTAAGCAGATGCCAATGCGAGGTCATCAGATCGATTGGCTGATGCAGCGAGGACCGGAAGCGCTCAGTATTTCTTCGCCAACAAATTGGTTGAATAATACTGTGTATCTTACACCGCGAAGTAGATATAAGGGGTTACTGGGTCGAATAATAAATGATAATCTGTTAGGCATGTGGGGGGATTTCATGATCCTCCCGCTTGCCATTAAAGGTCAGTATGATGTGATCCAGGTACGTGATAAGTTTTTTGCTAGTTTGATTGCTTGGCTAGCAGCCCGTCTGACTAATGCTCGTTTTATTTACTGGATGTCCTATCCATTTGCAGAATCCAAGCTACATCAGGCGCGTAACCGGATCGTGCCTCATTACCGTTTAGTTTGGTTCAAGGGGCAGACTATCAGGATTCTGCTTTATAAGATTATTTTGCCACTAGCTGATCATGTCTTCGTACAAAGCGTGCGTATGAAGGAGGATGTAGCGCAACAAGGTATTTCTTTTGCTAAGATGACTCCAGTTCCTATGGGCATTCGAGCTGACCAAGTAGGCAAACCTGAAGATGCTGTTGCACCGAACACAAATGCACCTGTATTACTTCATCTTGGGATTATCATGAAGTTGCGTCAATCAGAAATGCTGGTGCGTGTGCTTCAGCAAGTGCGATCGAACTATCCTGATGCCCGGCTATTATATGTGGGAGATGGTCAGCTATCGAGTGATCGCCAAGCGGTCGAAAAGGAAATATCTCGATTAGGGTTGTCGGATGCCGTAACCATAACAGGTTTTTTACCTATGGAGCAGGCTTGGGAGTTGGTGAAACGAGCAGATATTTGTTTCTCACCTTTCTACCCGATACCTGTTTTACTTTCTACTTCCCCCACCAAACTTATTGAATATATGGCTATGGCCAAATGCATTGTGGCTAACGAGCACCCTGAGCAGCGTCAAGTAATGGAAGCAAGTGGCGTTGGAAGATGTATTCCATGGAGTGAGCAAGCTTTTGCTGAAGAAGTTTGTTGTTTATTAGATGATCCTGAGAGTGCGCGAGCCATGGCGGCAAAAGGACCGAAGTGGGTACGGGAGAATCGTACCTATGACGTGATAGCTGATTTGGTGGAGTCAAAATACCAAGAATTACTTGGGCAGACGATTTGAATAATTCTGATCTCTATTCTGGCAAACGTTTTCGCCAAGCTATTCAGCATTTTCTACTGGGACGAACTGCGCAAGCGATTGCTTCCCTGATACTCACACTATGGTTGGTACGTTTATTAATGCCGATAGACTATGGAACTTATATGGTTCTGTGGGGAATGGTAGAAATGATGGTGCCGCTGAGCTCATTAGGTATGTTGGACGCGGTTCGGCGCTATCTGCCAGAGCTAGCAGCACGAGGAGCACCGGGTGATCTAATATGGTTTGTTCGCTGGATGACTCTAATTCGACTGGCTATTATGGTAGCGTGGGCGGCATTAATCGCTACCTTCTGGTCCGATATCGCTGCATGGATGGGCTTTAGTGTGCCGCAGAAGGATGCTACCTTTCTAGCAGTAGGACTCATCATTACCGTTATTGGTTTTCGCTATGCCGCGGAAATGCTCGAGTGTCTTCTGGAGCAGCGATGGTCGCAATTAATTCATGCCCTTATGCCTTTAGGGCGTTTAATTGGAATAGCCGTGTTGGTAATTGCTGAGCATCTGACTTTGGAATATTTACTTTGGGTAGATTTGGTTGTATCGCTAGGCTGCTTTTTATTAGCTGAGTTTTTCTTAATGAAAAAATTGCGCGCCTTGCCCGATAAGGGTAATTTAAAGATAAGTATATATGAGATACTTAGCTTTGCGTGGCATATGGCTGGGGTTAATTTGCTACGGGCCATCGCAAGCTTTGGCGCGCTCCGTATCCTTGTGTCGCATACGCTAGGGCTTGAAGCAGCTGGTATGTTTGCCTTTCTACAGCAGTTGTTATTGATGATCGGACGCTATTTGCCTGCTAAGCTGCTGGCTAATATTATTCGGCCTATGCTAATTTCTCGCTATGTGGCTGGAGAGATTGACGTGGTTAAGCAAGGCATGGCGCTGTTGTGGAAGAGTAATTTGCTTGTCATTACTGTTTGTATGGCAGCGATAGTTGTCGCAGGTGATTCGCTCATCATGGTGGCTAGTAGTGGGCGCTTTGTTGATGCGGGTATGCTTATGCTGATTATGCTGCTGGGTTTGGGTGCTACCAGCCAGGGACAACTAGTTATCATGATCATGCAGATATTCCCATACACTCGTCAGTTAAAGTATTTTAGCTTATTGTCTGTGATGTCACCGTTAGCGGTTGTTGTTGGCTCGAATTGGGGATTGATTGGGGTGGCTAGTGGAATTGTGCTCAGTGTGTGGTTGTTGAATAGCCTGACTTTATTTTGGTTAAACCGCCAAGCTGGGCGTATGAAGCTAGATTGGTTGGGTATTTTGCGTGGCTTTGGTATAACTGTATTGTTGGCAATTATCGGTTGTATGATTGAACATGAATTGGGGGCATGGTGGGGGCTTACTGTAATGTTGCTGGGCTACGTGCCGGGATTGATGCTGGTGAAGCCATTAAACCAATTTGATAAAGTACTATTGAATCGAGGATTGCGTCGTCGCGCCTATTTTTTTGCTCCTTTCGTATCGAAGGGATAATGGTAGTACTGTTATGGAACATGATTAAAGATCATATAGTTGTATGTAGAATAAATATTTTGGGTATTAGCGCATTAGTCAATTAAATGTTTAGCGGATAGGTTTCCACGTGTTGAATTGGAAGCAGCTTTGGAATAATAATGCTCATCTATCTGCGGTATCTTAATACGTTTTCCTGGATTCTCTAAAGATGTGATTGATCAATATTAATGCGGGAGAGCAAGAATTCTCGTTCAATTCCTTTATCAATGTACCTAACATGAATGTCAGTGAGAAGAAAATAAAAATTATGCATGTTATCAACGGAGAATTTTTCTCCGGTGCCGAGCGAGTGCAGGATGTTCTGGCTTTGCGTTTACCAGATTATGGTTATGAAGTGGGTTTTGTTTGCATCAAACCAGCTAAGTTTTCTGCCTGTCGGAATTCTACCGTGCCATTATTTGAAGTGCCGATGAAGTCTAAATTTGATTTAGCACCGGCATGGAAAATTGCACGTATTATGAAACAAGATGGTTATGCCCTATTGCATACGCATACTCCGCGTGCCGCCTTGGTAGGACGGATAGCAGCTTGGTTGACTGGTGTGCCGTTAGTGCATCACGTACATAGTCCTACTACACGTGATACTGAAAGCGTTTGGCGCAATCGTAAGAATGCGATCATGGAACGATTGAGTCTAATTGGAGTTGCGCGATTGATTCCAGTATCGAGAAGCCTTGAAATCTATCTGAGGAAACAGGGATGGCCGTCGACGCGAATTAGTATGGTCGCTAATGGAGTAGTAACGCCTGGTACTTTACCCAATCGACTCAAGTCAAATGTGGAATGGGTAATCGGTAGTGTGGCGCTTTTTCGTCCACGTAAAGGCATGGAAGTTCTGATCCAGACTTTGGCAAAATTACGTCAGATGGGACAAATTGTACGTCTACGAGCAGTAGGTCCATTTGAAACGATAGAGTATGAAAAGACAATCAAAGAAATGGCTGAACGCCTAGGTGTTGCGGATGTAATCGACTGGATTGGCTTCACTCAAGATGTAAACGCCGAGTTTGCCAAAATGGATGTATTGGTATTACCTAGCCTTTTTGGTGAAGGTATGCCCATGGTAATCTTGGAAGCCATGGCGATGGGAGTGCCGGTAGTGGCGTCAGATGTGGAAGGAATCCCAGAAGTGCTGGAACATGGGCGCACTGGTTTGATAGTCCCTGCAGGAAATGCGGAGAAGTTGGCTGTTGTATTGGCAGAGCTAATAAATAATAAATATGATTGGAATGCTATACGCGAAGAAGCTTACCGATTACAGGTGGCAAGTTTTTCAGATCGCAGTATGGCACAGAGTGTGGCTCATGTTTATGATGCAATTCTTGGTAAGCGATAGTTATGGAACGCTATCAATTGTAGACACTGACAAAACTGTTAAGGTGAATGTATTCTATGAGTCATGTTTCTTTATTTGGATTACATATAGAAGATACAACATTAATCGGTGCGAGTGCGAATATTATTCACGATGCCAAGTTAGGTGTGCGGCGTAAGATTTATTTTGTCAACGCGCATTGTATTAATATCGCCGCTGTAAATACGAATTATCTTTGTGTATTGCAGGATAGAGGAACTCTGTTATTTGCAGATGGTAGCGGCATGCGATTAGCTTCTAGGTTTGCGGGTTGTCTACTCAAGGACAATGTCAATGGAACAGACCTGTTTCCATTAATTTGTCGTGATGCTGCAGATTCCGGAATTAAGCTGGCGCTCCTTGGAGCGCATCCAGGCATCGCGCAACGTTGTGCAGATAACATGAGTAATCAATTTCCTGGCCTGAATATTGTTTGGACTCATGATGGCTACTTTAGTGCAGATGATGAACCGGAAGTGATCAAAGCTATCAATGACAGTGATGCACAAATCCTTTTGGTGGCAATGGGGGTGCCGATGCAAGAATTTTGGATTGCTCGTAATGCCGATAAACTACGTGTCCCTGTTTTGCTGGGTGTGGGAGCATTGTTTGATTTCTATTCTGGCACAATGCCACGTGCACCGCAATGGATGCGCCAATTTGGCTTAGAATGGTTATTTCGGTTCATCATGGAACCGAGAAGGATGTTTGTGCGTTATATCGTGGGTAATCCGGTATTCATCATGCGAGTATTATGGCGGCGTTTACGAGGACAAAAATTTTTGCAAGAAGTATCCCTAATCGGCAACTTGGAGCGAGCAGCGCGTGGCCGTGACTAATCTAGCCTATATTTTTCTGCAGTTTATTCAAAATAATGTACTACAACAGCTTGAAATAAATAATAATTGTGAATCATAATATCTGATTTTTGTATTCAAGCAGCATAAGATGATTTAATTCCTTGTTCTCAAGAAAGGTGTGTAATACATGAAGAAAGTACCCGGAACCGGTTTGGCCAATTTTATTATTGCTGGCACAGAAAAGGCTGGTACAACATCGGTGTTTACCTATCTGAGTACGCATCCTTCAGTTTGTGGCTCAATTATCAAAGAAACAGATTTCTTCCGTAATTCATATACCGGTGATCGCGAGAAGGATATTGCCAATTATGCAAGCTATTTTGAAGACTGTGCTCATCAAGCAGCGATAGTGATGGAAGCTTCACCAGGCTATCTCGGTAGTGGGGCAGAAGTAGCAGTACGCATCCATGCGATGATACCTCACACTAAACTGCTGTTCATTTTGAGAAACCCTATAGATCGAATGTATTCTTCGTTTAACTTCCACGTTGGTAAGCTGAATATCAGTAAGGACTTGAGTTTTGAGGAGTACATTGATAAATGCATTGCTTATGACTCCGGCCAGAAAACCCCTGTCGAACTGGGTATTGATGAATGGTATTTGAAAGTGATCAGTTTTGGTCGCTATGCCGATTACCTCAAATATTACTACCAGCAGTTTCCAGAAAATCAAATCAAGGTAATGTTTTTTGAAGACATGGATCGTGATATACACGGCTTCATGCGTCAACTATGTCAGTTTCTTGAAATCTCTCCAAATTACTTTGATGATTACAACTTCAAGAAAATTAATGTTACCTATGAAAGCAGAGTGAAATGGTTGCATAAAGCAGCAATTAGTTTCAATACAAAATCCGAGCGTTTTCTGCGACAAAGACCTAGGCTGAAGCAGTTCATGGTGAGTTTGTATAAAAAGATTAATCAAGGAAGAGAAGGTTACGATGAAATATCAGATGAAAGCTATAGTAGGCTTAAGCAATATTACTGGCCCAGCATTGGCGCATTGCAGGCATTAGCTGGTATAAAAAGAGTGCCTTGGGACATTTAAGCAGTCTACTCATCATGGAAGTGTTTTGGGTGAATCGCTCCGGATTTTCCAGAGACATATTTTCTTGAGTCAAGTGCATCAGCTGACTCCTCCCGATTGCGATAATACGCCTTTTCAAATTCTACCGGCGGGACATATCCGATTGCATCCAGCAGTCTTCGATTGTTGAACCAATCCACCCACTCCAATGTAGCAAATTCTACTTCTTCGATACTACGCCAAGGACCGCGATGCCGTATGACTTCGGTCTTGTACAAACCATTGATGGTCTCGGCCATGGCATTGTCATAAGAATCTCCGATGCTGCCGACGGAAGCGTCAATATTTGCCTGCGCCAAACGTTCCGTATAGCGAATCGACAAATATTGGCAACCGTGGTCGCTATGATGAATCAATCCTGCGGTTTCCCGCCGTGCCCATAGTGCCTGTTCCAATGCATCCAGTACCAGATCCGTTCGCAATGAACGACTCACTCGCCAACCAACAATATACCGGGCAAAAACATCGGTGATAAAAGCCACATAAACAAATCCCATCCACGTCGCTACAAATGTAATATCCGCCACCCACAGTTGATTGGGCCGGGCAGCTACAAATTGCCGGTTAACCTTGTCCGTTGGCCGGTCAAGCAAATCGTCCGAAATGGTTGTCCAACACTTTTTGCCGCGTCGAACACCTTGCATTCCAAGCTTCTTCATCAACCGTTCGACCGTACAACGAGCAACACCAATACCTTCTCGCAGCAACTGCCGCCATACTTTGCGAGCACCATAAACGCGGAAATTGTCTTTCCATACCCGCTGTATATCAAGTTCTAGTCTCATGTCCCGCTTGATGCGATCAGGCAATCGATCCGGATCTCGCTCGCGTGCTTTGTGTTCGTAATAACTCGACGGGGCAATCCAGATTTCATTGCAGATTGGCTCGACCCCGTATTCTGCTTTGTTGCTATCGACAAATGTCACCATTATTTCGGTTGGAGGTCGAGCGTCCTTTCGCAAAATAGGCCGGTGCCTTACGTAATATTTCGTTGGCTCGCTTTAATTCCCGATTTCCTGTTCCAATTCCTTGAGCCTCTCACGATCCGCACTCGACATGCCGCCTCGAATTCCCTGATCAATCTCTGTTCGTCTTACCCACGTTCGCAACGTCTCCGCTGTGCAGCCAATCTTTGATGCGATCGACTTGATCGCCGACCATTACAATTCATGCTCCTTTTGCAGCTCGAATACCAATCTTACCGATCGTTCTCGTACTTCCGGTGAATAGCTGATTTGATTTCTCATCTCTTCCGCCTCTCAAACCATTTTATCTCTGGAAAACCCGGGGCGATTCAATTGTGATGCCCCCGACATAACCGGGGGCTTACTGCTATGCATTACTATACATTAACATGCTGCGCTAGGGCAGACTGTGTTGACCAGCGGCACAATATTACCGCTCGTAAACGGGCTGGCTCCTTGTACCTTGGGATCAGTGCTGGTGTAACCCCAACTTGTCACGGCAACAATGGTATTCTTTTGAGCGCTTAGGCCTGGAAGATCAGGCGTTGCAGCAGGGTCAATACCAAAATTTACAATCCAAGGTCCACCACTGGAACCACCCCTCATTCTTGAACCAATCTGGATATTGTTAAACCATCCGGCAGTTGTTATCGTGTAACCAAGCGAATCTGTACGCTGCATCGCACCACCATTCCCCAGTCCTACCGGATAACCTAATTGGGTAATTTCGGTTGCATTAAGTCCTGCAAAAGAAGTAAAACCAAAGTTATTCCAGCCATAGCCTAAGAAACCTGTGCGATCACCAGGGTATACACCTGCAATAGGAGCTGCCACCAGCACGGCAACATCATTTGGACAAACAACATCACATCCATCAGTTCCATTGATCCATGACGTCATGACTACAGCACTCGTAACGCCATATACACCATAGGGCGCATTAGGAGTAAATCTATCATTCTTGGCAGGTACATAGACCCAATTACTATAAAACGCGTTAGTTCCGTACCCCGCTACACAGTGAGCAGCAGTTACTATGATGCCTTTTTTGATTAAAGAAGCAGAACAAACGAATGTGCTTGTGCCGATATTGAAAAATAGCTTACCAGATGCTCTAAAAGGATATTCTTTAGACACTCGACCCGCTTTAGCATCGGCACGTGATGTAGTGAAGGGATGTTGGAATGTTCCAAATTCTTGTGTTGAGATTCCATCACTTGCATCGGTTGAATTCAATTTAGGAATCGACATAGGATTTTCCTTGCCGTTTCCTGATTGCCCGGATGAAAAACCAGGTGTGCCTTTAAAGGCTTTCTTTGCTCCGCCGGAAATTTCCAGAGTTTCCGGTACCATTTGTGGCGGTTCGGGCATTTGTATTGCACGCGCACCAGAAAAATTAATATTAGCCATTTGAGACTGCAGATTATTTGATGGCGCTGTTAAAATAGTTACATTGCCGCTCTGTTTTACTTCGCCACCAGAAACTGCTGCATAGCTCGTAGCACTTAGGAAAGATAGCGACATAAAAACTGCAGCTAGTCGGAAAAATTTGATCTTCTTCATCGCAAAGCTCCTATTCTTTTAATTAATTAAATTTGAATTTCACTCAAGGATACTATCAATCCTAATTTCGTTTGATTTGCCCGAGATCATCTGGTCGATAAATTACTAAATGTTAGAAATTCAATATCGATCTTCTAATTCAGGGAAGTTCATGAAAAAACTCCCCTAATGCAAAATATAACTGCACTAATAATCACAGGCATGTGACAAAACTCACATGTTCATACAGAAACAGTTTTGGTTGAGAATTCTCATCAATTGAGCCGCTTCCCAGCAGCTTTCCAAATTGCTCATGCGAACAATAGCGTAGTATGATGAATGGGCGTGATTCCTCAATAACAGGAGACAATTCATGATGACAATAAAACCTGAAGCATCATTCAAGAAATTGTTGCGCATCCAGCGAAATACAAATCAGCATTGGGTCGGTGATGGTTTTCCGGTGCGCACACTGTTTTCCTATTCAGCGCTGGGGCCCATGATCAGTCCCTTCTTGCTGTTCGATTATGCAGGACCGATGGAATTTCCACCGACCGAACAACGCCGCGGCGTGGGCGAGCATCCACATCGCGGTTTTGAAACCGTTACCATTGTGTATAGTGGTGAAGTGGAACACCGTGATAGTTCCGGTAACGGCGGCAAAATTGGCCCAGGCGATGTGCAATGGATGACGGCAGCTTCCGGTCTGGTCCACGAAGAATTCCATGGTCGGGATTTTGCGCGACATGGCGGTGTGCTTGAGATGGTGCAATTATGGGTCAATCTACCTACCAAAGATAAGATGTCGCCCCCGCGTTATCAAAGTATCCTGAATAGCCAGATTCCTGTCGTCCAGCTCCCGAACGGTCAAGGAAGTGTGCGTGTGTCATTGCCGGTGAATTCGAGGGAACTGCTGGACCGGCGCATACCTTTTCGCCAATCAACGTATGGGACTTGCGTTTAACCAACGAACAGCCCATCGACCTGGTTGTGCCGGATGGCTACAACACCCTGCTGGCAGTGCTCAAAGGCTCGGCGCGCGTCAATGGATCTGAAACCATTGGCGCAGCAGAAGTCGGTTTGTTTGATCGGGCAGGTGATTATATTCATATCGATAGCGCACCCAATACGACAGCGCTGCTACTATGCGGTGAACCGATCGATGAACCTATCGCGGGCAGCGGCCCGTTTGTTATGAACACTGCAGAGGAAATTCGCCAGGCCATGGTGGATTATCAGAGTGGCAAGATGGGGAAATATCATGAGCACTGACAGGCTGATTAGGCAATAGAATCTATTGAGCCAATCATCATTCAATTCGGGGAAATAAAAATGACTTTGGAAGAGCAGCTCAACGACTTAAATCGGATGATTCTCAAAGGTGAAATACTGGAATCGATGGATAAATATTATCATCCCGATTGTATCGTGATCGAGAAAAATGATGTGGTGGCACAAGGTTTAAAACAAGCCAAAGACCGTGAATCCGAGTTATTCAAAGGTGTTGAGGCATGGCTTAAATCGGAAATCATATCGACCGCCGTGGGTGACAACGTGACGATGACCGAGTGGCATTACGAGTATCAGCACAAAGACTTCGGGCATAAAAAATTCGATCAGGTGGCGGTGCAACACTGGCAGGACGGCAAGATCATCAGCGACCGTTTCTATGCGCTGTATTGAACGATAGCTTCATACTCAAAACCCTAAGGAGCACGGCAATGAACCAGACTTTCAAATACAACCGACTTTCCAAAGATGATGCTGTTTTACTATTGGTAGACCACCAGGCAGGACTGATCTCGCTGGTACAGGATTTCTCGCCGAATGAATTCAAAAATAACGTACTGGCTTTGACAGCGTGCGGCAAGTATTTTCAACTACCCACCATTCTGACCACCAGTTTCGAGGATGGCCCGAACGGACCGCTCGTTCCTGAAATCAAAGCAATGTTTCCCGACGCGCCTTACATCGCACGTCCCGGCAACATCAATGCCTGGGACAACGAAGATTTCGTCAAGGCGATTAAAAAGACCGACCGCAAGCAACTGATCATCGCCG
The DNA here is from genome assembly GCF_024282095.1 of Nitrosomonas sp. Taxonomy (GTDB): domain Bacteria; phylum Pseudomonadota; class Gammaproteobacteria; order Burkholderiales; family Nitrosomonadaceae; genus Nitrosomonas. The sequence goes on along the minus strand of NZ_JAMWZS010000017.1, from coordinate 29,842 downwards.
GCGTAGTCACCGAAGTCTGCGTTGCCTTTCCGGCATTGTCCGCCATCGAGGAAGGCTATGAAGTGTTTGTCGTCACCGATGCCTCCGGTACATTCAATGAAGTGACCCGTGATGCAGCTTGGATGCGTATGCAAGCAGCCGGCGTGCAGATGATGAGCTGGTTTGGCGTGGCCTGCGAATTGCACCGTGATTGGCGCAACGATGTCGAAGGTCTGGGTGCCTTATTTTCCAGCTATCTGCCCAACTACCGCAATCTGATGACAAGCTACTTTGCCATCACCAAGAAATAAGGTGGATTAGCTCTCATTGAAACTGCAAGTCAATGGAAAATATGGATCAAATCGAACTACTGAGAAACATCCTGTTAATAATATTCTGACTTAGCATAGCTTTCGAAACGGGTATATTCGCCCAGGAAAGTCAAATCAACCTTGCCAATCGGCCCGTTTCTCTGTTTACCAATGATAATTTCTGCAATACCTTTGTCGGGTGAGTCCGGGTTATACACCTCGTCACGGTAAATAAACAGAATCACATCGGCATCCTGTTCTATTGCACCCGATTCCCGCAGGTCCGACATGACAGGGCGCTTATTGGGGCGCTGTTCAAGACTCCGGTTAAGCTGGGACAATGCGATCACAGGCACTTTAAGTTCTTTGGCTAATCCTTTTAAAGCGCGCGATATTTCCGAAATTTCAGTGGCACGATTTTCGCCTTGACTGCTGGAAGACATCAGCTGCAAATAATCCACCACAATCAAGCCCAACTCACCATGCTGACGATAAAGCCGCCTGGCCCGTGCTCTCAGTTCCAGCGCATTCAGCGCCGCGCTCTCATCGATAAAAATAGGCGCTTCATTGAGCTTGCCCAATGCATGGGTCAGTCTAGGCCAGTCCTGGTCGTCAAGACGACCGGTACGAACCTTATGCTGATCCAGCTTGCCGACAGATCCCAGCATACGCATTGCCAGCTGTGCGCCACCCATCTCCATACTGAATACAGCGACCGGTTTATGCAATTCCAAGGCAACATGTTCTGCAATATTGAGCGAGAAGGCCGTTTTACCCATGGATGGCCGGCCCGCTACAATGATCAGGTCTCCGGGTTGAAATCCGGATGTTTTTTGATCGAGATCGTGAAAACCGGAAGCAATGCCGGTTACATTGCTCGGATTATCTTGGCTGTAAAGTAATTCTATTCTTTCAACCACTTGCTTCAAGAGCGGTTGAATATCCATGAATCCTTCTTTACCTCGGGCACCTTCTTCAGCAATTTCAAAAACTTTTGCTTCCGCTTCGTCTAGTAAATTGGCTGCAGAGCGGCCAGCGGGATTATAAGCAGAATCCGTTATCTGCACGCCAACCTGCGCCAGATTACGCATAATTGAACGTTCACGGACAATCTCGGCATAGCGTTTGATATTAGCGGCCGACGGGGTATTTTGTACGATCGTGCCTATGTACGCGAGTCCGCCAACAGTTTGAAGTTCTGCTGATATTTCCAACGACTCGGCGATCGTGACAACATCGGCAGGCTTGTTTTGCTCGATCAATTTACAAATATGATGATAGATCAGACGATGATCCTGTCGATAAAAATCACTATCGGTAATGATGTCGGCAACTTTCTCCCAGGCATTATTATCCAGCATGAGTCCACCCAGCACAGATTGTTCACTTTCAATAGAGTGCGGCGGAGTTTTATAGGAATCTAAAAACTGATCTTGACTGATACTGATGGGTGATTGCGCCATGGATATCCATTTAGGAACACAAGTGGTTAATGTTTAATTCTATCATCTGCTGAATTCCAAATAAAAAAGGACTATGTGAATAGTCCTTTTTAAGCATTTTCTCTGAGAGTTTTTTATAACTATCAAACCATTGCTTCGCCTAACACAGAGACAGTAATACTTGCTGAAACATCACTGTACAGCGCAACGGTAAGCGGGTAATCCCCAACTTGTTTCAGCGGCCCATTCGGCATGCGAATCATTGATCTTTCAATGACAAAACCTTGAACAGCAAGCGCTTCAGCAATATTTGCATTGGTGACTGAACCAAATAACTTGCCGTCATTGCCGGTTTTTTGGGTAATCTGTACTAACAATCCATCCAATTTATCAGCAATAGCCTGAGCAGCTGCTAACGATGCCGCTTGAATCTTCTCAAGCTCGGCGCGTTTAGATTGAAACTCTGCAATCGCCTGTTCGGTTGCACGTTTTGCTTTTCCTTGAGGGATCAGATAATTACGCGCAAAACCGCTTTTGACATTCACAATGTCACCCAATTGCCCCAAATTAGTAACTTTTTCCATCAAAATGATTTGCATATCATGACTCCTTAGTGCTGATCAGTATAAGGCAATAGTGCCAGAAAACGAGCATATTCCACTGCTGTACTGAGCTGGCGCTGATAAAAAGCGCTTGTTCCGGTTATGCGCGCTGGAATTATCTTGCCATTCTCACTAATAAAGTCTTTTAAGATTTCAATGTCTTTATAATCAACATTCTTTATGCCTTCCGCAGTAAAACGACAAAACTTTTTGCGCTTAAACAAAGGACGATTGGCTTTTTTCTCTCTTTCTTTGTCTTTACTGTCTTTACGTCTTGTAAAACGTGTCATTTTAATTCCTATTATCTGATTAAATAAGTTCGATATGATCGGTATGCAATACCAACTGTTGATTCATATGACTTTTTCTATTGAGAAACCCAATGAGTTTAACCGTACTGTCAAGCTTAAATCCGGCAACAGTCAAAGCCAATTGTCCCAATGCTACTGCAAGAATATCCAATATTATTTGTCGAGCTACACCAGCTTCCTTTTGTCGAGATACATGCTTGACTGTGAACTCGATAACGGCAATACCGGCAGGCGTGTAACGCAAAATGCCTAGTTTGGCAATTTTTCCACAAATGATTGTTTGGTTACATTCCAATTGCAATACAGTCTACGCAGAGGCGCTGGATTCTTCCGGCGTATCATCGGACTCCTCAGCGCTTACATCCGCAGTGTGCAAGCCTGCGGCACTCGATCTTTCCTCTTGGCGCATCATGGGTGATGGTTCTGTGACAGGCCCTTTTGTTTTAATGGTTAAATGACGCAGAATAGCATCATTGAATTTGAACGCATGATCCAAGTCATCCAAGGTCTCTTGATCACACTCGATATTCATTAACACATAGTGCGCCTTATGAACTTTCTGAATCAGATAGGCAAGTTGGCGGCGCCCCCAATCTTCCATACGATGAATTTTGCCGTTCTTTGTAGTAACAATACCACGATAACGTTCGATCATTGCTGGCACTTGTTCACTTTGATCAGGATGAACAATAAAAACTATTTCGTAGTGTCGCATAAATTCCTTTTGGGTAAAGTCTCCCATCAATTGAGATAATCATGGTGAGACAAGGTTTAAAACCGTGTAATTTTACTGAATTAATAAGGCAATATCAAATAATGTTCAAATAATTGTGATTATATTATTAGCATTATCATTGAACTGGTAAAATTTATTCGTTTAATTTGACCACCCATCATTTGATATAATCTTTCTCACGAAAATTTTAACAATAGCATGTACAAACAAAGTGTTAACAAAATATGTTGCTAATGATTGATAACTACGACTCCTTTACCTACAACTTGGTGCAATATTTCTCTGAATTGGGCGAACACGTTGTTGTATACCGGAATGATGAAATTACCCTGGATAAAATTTCGCAACTCAACCCCGAACGAATAGTCATTTCTCCCGGCCCCTGCACGCCCAATGAGGCGGGAGTATCGCTGTCAGTGATTAACCAGTTCAGCCGGGATATTCCGGTTTTGGGGGTTTGCCTGGGGCATCAAAGTATCGGGCAAGCATTCGGCGGACGGATTATTCATGCAAAACAATTGATGCATGGCAAGACTTCGCCAATTTTTCATCATAATCAGGGTGTTTTTCGGGATTTGCCAAACCCTTTTATCGCGACTCGCTATCACTCACTGGTCATCGAGCGTTCGACATTACCCGATTGTCTTGAAATTACAGCATGGACCGAAGACGGTGAAATTATGGGGATACGCCATAAAACACTGGCCATCGAAGGTATCCAATTTCATCCCGAATCCATTTTGAGCGAGCATGGACATCAAATGCTCGAAAATTTTCTTAACCGATCTGTAAATCAGGCTGAATAAGGTCACGCAATGACTCCACAAGAAGCACTGCACCGTATTATTGCGCATCAAGAAATACCGCACGATGAAATGGTGTCCCTAATGCGGCAAATCATGCAAGGGAAACTCTCACCCGTTCTTATCGCTGCAATCATCATCGGTCTCCGGGTAAAAACAGAAACCATCGGAGAAATAGCCGCAGCTGCCGAAGTCATGCGTGAATTGGCAACCAAGGTTGAAATTCCCGATAGCGCTCATCTGGTCGATACCTGTGGCACAGGCGGAGATTCATTACACACATTCAATATTTCAACGGCGTCGGCATTCGTTGCCGCAGCTGCGGGGGCGCGCGTCGCCAAGCATGGCGGCAGATCAGTTTCAAGCAAATCAGGTAGCGCTGACGTCCTTGAAGCGCTCGATGTTAATTTGAATCAAACACCGCAACAAGTTGCACAGAGCATCAGTGAAATCGGTGTCGGTTTTATGTTTGCTCCCAATTATCACGCTGCCATGAAACACGCCGCGCCAGTACGGCGCGAACTCGGTGTCAAAACATTATTCAACATCCTCGGACCGCTCACCAATCCTGCCGGCGCCAAACGGCAAGTACTCGGTGTATTTAATCGCGATCTGGTTAAAACGTTGGCGCATGTGCTGCAGCGACTGGGCAGTCAACATGTGTTGATAGTCAACGGACACGATGGATTGGATGAAATTACAATAACCGGTGAAACACATGTCAGTGAATTGAAAAACGGCAAGGTAGAGACTTATACCATCCGGCCGGAAGATTTTAATCTTACAACATCTTCAATCGAAGCGATTCAGGTTACGGACAGCGCGCATGCCAAAACAATGCTGCTTTCCGTGTTGGAAAATGTCGCCGGCCCTGCTCGTGATATCGTTTTACTCAACGCCGGCGCCGCTATTTATGCGGCCGGTATTGTGGACACGCTTGAACAGGGCATAAAAACAGCGCAGCAAGCTATTGAAAGCGGTGCGGCATTCAAGAAACTGCATGAACTCGTGGCGTTCACTCAAAAAATTTCTGCTGAAAAATAACATGTCCGATATTCTGAGAAAAATTCTTACTGTCAAGAAACAAGAAATTGCTGCCGCCAAAGCATCAAAATGCTATTCACTATTACTTCAGGAAGCCCAATCAGCGCTCCCTCCACGTGATTTTATCGCAGCGATTCGTAACAAAATCGATGCGGGGCAATCGGCTGTGATTGCCGAGATCAAACAAGCCAGTCCCAGCAAAGGCATCTTGCGTGGACGTTCATCCGGAGCAAATGCGCAATCGTTTGAATTTTTACCGGCCGAAATCGCCAAAACTTACGCGCGGCATGGCGCAGCCTGCCTATCGGTATTGACGGATAAACAATTTTTCATGGGCAGCCCCGAGTATTTACAAGCAGCACGCGCCGCGTGCCAGCTTCCGGTTTTGCGTAAGGATTTCATTCTTGACGCATATCAGATTGCTGAAGCGCGTGCCATGAATGCGGATTGTATTTTGCTGATAGTCAGTGCTTTTTTGTTAGAACACGATAGCCGTGAATCCGGCGCCAAGCCTTTGGTGCAAATGCTGAAACTTGAAGAACTGGCCAATTCACTGGGCATGGCTGTGCTGGTGGAAGTTCATGATGCGGCAGAACTGGATCTGGCACTGCAACTTGCCACACCGCTAATAGGCATTAATAACCGTAACTTACGGACTTTTGAAACATCGCTAACCACGACATTGGAATTACTGCATAAAATTCCATCTCATCGAATCGTTGTCACGGAAAGCGGTATACATCACCCCGCAGATGTTGCATTGATGCGCAACAACCAGGTGAATGCATTTCTTGTCGGCGAAGCTTTCATGCGCGCTGAAGATCCAGGCATTGAACTAGAACGATTATTTTCGTGATTCATTGCTGCATGGTTTTAGCACGAACTCCCGCAAAAACACATTTCTGATTGAGTAACTGAAAGTAGATAGCTTGTTGTTTCCTAAAAATTTATAAAGAAATGTCGTAGGAAACTGCACGACACCTTAAATCAGGAGCTCAGCATGCTACCGCAAAAACAGCGAAAACTATCAGAATGGGTAGATTTTCTTACCACCGCAGAAATTCCTGTTTTAAAACAAACTGCACGTAATCTTGCCATCCTGGAACAAGATGAGCAGCACCTAAGCGCTCGCAGCATTGCCCACGCTGTGAAATATGATCCGCTTATGACAGTTAAGCTACTACGCTATTTGCAACAGCATAAACATCGCAATCAGGGACATGACGTCGTGGAGGTCGAGCAGATTGTCATGATGCTTGGACTCGAAACGACATTAAATAAAGTCTCTGCAAAACCACTGGTGGAAGAAATCCTGGGACGCAATAACATGAGTGCGCTCGTTTATCTGTTAAAAACCGCTCATCGCTCAAATATTGCCTCTTCCTATGCGTTTGACTGGGCAGTTCGCCTGCACGACTTACATTTTGAAGAAATCCGTGTCGCAGCATTGTTGCATGATATTGCGGAAATATTGATGTGGTGCTTTGCACCCAACGAAATGCTGCAGATCAGAAACCTACAGAAACAAGACAAAACCATACGCAGTGCAACCGCACAAGAAAGCATTTTTGGATTCACATTGAATCAATTGCAGCTGGAACTCGCTGTGACATGGAAATTACCACAACTGTTAATTACGCTGATGGACGACAACAGCTCAACCCTGCAGCGCGTTCGTAATGTGACCCTCGCTGTCAATCTAGCCAGACATTCTGCCAATGGTTGGGATGATGCCGCTTTGCCTGATGATTATGACGAAATAGCCAAACTTTTGCACTTGCAGGCATGGGAAATTATGACCATCGTAGGCGCTGATAAGCAGCATGAAGGCTAAATTGGAACTGAGATTTGGCACAATTTATTACGCCTCTCTACTTACCTAACCAATTGCCTGCCGTACATAATTACCATCGCACCGGCTAAACAAATCAGTACGCCAATCCAGTCTGTGACGGTTGGCCGAACCGCGTCAATCACCCACAACCACATCAGCGCCACGCAAATGTAAACACCGCCATATGCGGCATAGACACGACCCGCAGCCTGAGGATGAAGTGTCAGTAACCAGACAAATATGCCCAAGCTAATTGCTGCCGGCAGAAGCAGCCAGATAGATTTTCCTTCCTTTAACCAAAGATAGGGCAAGTAACAGCCAATTATCTCGGCAAGCGCAGTAGCAGTAAATAGGCCTAATGTTTTTAGAATTTCCATCACTTAGTTTTGAAATGACATTGAAAATAACCCCAACAAAATTGTTTGACGGTCAGTGCAACTCAGTTTAATGCCGCCTTGCCATCTTGCTTCCGGTATCGTATATAGTATGCTTACTTAATACCACTTAAAGGAATCTATCGCTATGACTCAGGATGCAATCTCGTGTGAACTTCATGATTTTGTCGAAGTAGCTTGTATGTATGGCTATCAGCTTAAGCTCATGTTAAAAAATAACCAGATCATTGAGGGCAAAGCCATTGATATCGTTAATTCTCCTGAAAGACGCGAATGTTTAGTCATTGATTGCGGTTCGAGACAGCACATTGAATTAACCCAGCTTGCCAAAATGCAAGTGCTGACACCCAATGCCAAATTTAATGAAGTTGTTTTTGAGTAACTTTTTTGCAAAAACCATCCATATTGCTCCCCTCTTGACATTGTAAACTCAGTTGCTCAGGCTTTACTCCACAATGATAAAAACTCATGCGCCACTCCATTCTTTGAAAACAGCTTACTTAGGCGTGCAAAGATGTCATTGATCGCAACTCAGTTAATGCATTGGCATAAGCAATACGGTCGCCATCATCTGCCTTGGCAAAGGAGTCGGGATCCTTATGCTATCTGGTTATCCGAGATTATGCTGCAGCAGACGCAAGTCAATACGGTCATTCCTTATTATCTGCGCTTCATGCAAGCATTCCCGACGATCAGCAGTCTGGCGCAGGCGCCTCTCGATGCGGTACTGGCACTCTGGAGCGGTCTTGGCTATTATTCACGTGCCCGCAACTTACATCAAGCTGCGCGCATCCTGATGCAAGATTATCAAGGACAATTCCCGGATACCTTAACATCGCTCCAACAACTGCCGGGAATCGGACGCTCAACTGCTGCCGCCATAGCCGCTTTTGCTTTTGGCAAACGCGAAGCTATTCTGGACGGCAATGTGAAGAGAATTTTCACACGCTGCTTTGGAATTACAGGCTATCCGGGCGACAGTAAGATACAAGCCCTATTGTGGAACAAAGCTGAAGAATTGTTACCCGTTCATTATCGTGACGGTCAGATTGAAATTTACACACAAGCATTGATGGATCTGGGCGCTACCGTTTGTACACGTCACGCCCCTCTTTGTCAGGCTTGCCCGTTGCAGCAGCACTGTGTTGCATACAAAGAAAACCGGGTGGATCAATTACCAACAAAAAAATTGCGCAAACCTTTACCACAAAAGGAAACCGTTTTCTTACTGCTGATGCAACATCAAAAATTACTTTTAGAGAAAAGACCCGCTTCAGGTATCTGGGGAGAATTATGGTGTCTACCCGAAATCGAAGCCAGGACGGATGCTGCACTTTATTGTCAACACCATTGGGGCATCAAGGTCCAGCCCCCCATTGAATTACCAACGTTAGATCATCAATTTACACATTTCAAGTTACGCATTTATCCACAGCTGCTGCAAGTCATTTCAGACACTCTCGTACCATCCAATAAATTCATTTGGATTCAACCAACTGACGCACTTGAACAAGCTATTCCGACACCTGTCAGGAAACTGTTAAAACAAAATTTCTTATCTGATAACCGTACCCTTACTACCTGAGTTCAAATAAAAACCATGGAAAATCTATCGGAATGGAGGAAACATCAACGTAAGCAATTGATTGCAGCCCGCGAGGCCATATCGGATGAAGTTCATCAGCAATGGAGTCAACTAATTTCTGATTTTCTTAAGCAAGGTTTTCCCAAACTTCAGAAAATGACGATTGGAATTTATTGGCCGTTCCGCGGCGAATACGACCCACGGCTAATTGCTGAGTACTTTAGACAACAGGGAGCAACGCTCGCATTACCGGAAATCATTAACAAAAATGAGCCGCTTTGTTTTCGTGAGTGGCTGCCTGACGCACCCATGAAAAATGGTGCTCATAATATCCCCGTTCCTGCAGAGGCAAGAACTGTCAGGGTTGATGCGGTTCTTGTTCCAATGGTAGGGTTTGATCGGCATGGCTATCGTTTGGGCTATGGTAGCGGGTATTTTGATCGTACTCTGGCTACTTATCAACCGCAGCCATTAACCATCGGGATCGCTTTTGAGATCCTGCGATTGGAAAATATTCATCCCCAACCACATGATATCGCGATGCATTATGTGGTAACTGAAGCGGGCATTTTTCATACCCAAAACCATGCGCTCACACCTGTCGCCACACTTCAGGATTCTGCCGAATAGATATTCAACCTATTGGCATTAGTCGTTTTCGGTTCCCCAACGAGGCATCAGTGTATGCTGGATACCCAGATGATCCAGAACACGGGCAACAACAAAATCCACCATGTCCTGTATCGTCTGCGGGTGATGATAAAAACCCGGATTCGCCGCTAGAATGACTACGCCACTACGTGCCAGCTTGAGCATGTTTTCCAGGTGAATTGTAGAAAACGGCGTCTCTCTTGGCACGATAATAAGCGGGCGATTTTCCTTTAATGTCACATCCGCCGCACGTTCGATCAAATTCTGGCTCATACCTGCAGCAATCGCCGCCAGGGTTCCCATCGTGCAAGGACAAATCACCATGGCATCCGCAGGATTCGAACCCGAGGCTACTGGCGCGAACCATTCTTCACGGCCAAATACACGTAGCTGTCCTGCGGGCAAATGATATAACTGATTAAAAAATATTTCGGTTTCCTTAGCGCGAGAAGGTAAGGCTAATTTCATTTCCTGCTGCGCGACAATCTGCGCTACTTGTGAGTACAACAGATAGACCTGCTTATTCTCAGCCAACAATTTCTCCAGCAAGCGGATACCATAAGGCATTCCGGATGCACCGGTCAGTGCCAGAGTGATTGTTTGGGGGTTTTTCATGTCAATCAGAGTTAATCTAAGAAATCGCTCTCATTAAGAACGATTTGGAGATATTTTGCAAATATTGCGTTATTTTTGATTCTTGTCTGCTGACTCGCCATTCATGACTTGTTCATGGCGCTCGATAAAATCCTTCATGCTATCGATACCGCGTAATTGCAAGACATAATTCCGTACTGCCGCCTCAACCAGAACCGCCAGATTCCGCCCGGCAGCCACAGGAATAATGACCTTACGAATATCAACGCTCATAATATTTTCATTCAGATTACTCAAAGGTAATCGTTCCAACACGCTAGTATCGGTTCCACCACTATTTTGTAGATGAACGATCAACTTCATATTCTTATGGCGCCGCACCGCTGTTTCGCCAAAAATTGTACGGATATTCAGCATGCCCAGTCCCCGCACTTCGAGATAATCCCTTAGCATCGGAGGACAGCGGCCTTCCAATGTTTCAGGCGCAATGCGGCGTAACTCCACGACATCGTCAGCAACCAAGCCATGACCGCGGCTGATCAGCTCCAAGGCCAGTTCACTTTTACCCACGCCGCTTTCGCCTGTGATCATGACGCCCATACCCAGAACATCCAGCAGTACGCCGTGCAAGCTACAGGAGGGTGCCAGAACACTCCCTAAATAGGTACGTATTACCCAGATAATTTCCAGACTAGGATACGGCGAGCACAACAATGGAATATTACAGCTACTGGCCATGTTAAAGACGGACACAGGGGCCTCGGCATTATCTGCGACAATGATACAAGCCAAGTTACTGTGCGTCAGCTGATTCAGCTTCTTCTCAAGCGAAGCCGGTTCGAGTTTGTTTAAATAATGAATTTCATCGCTGCTGATGACTTGAATCCAATCCGGATGAATAAAATTCAGGTGGCCGATCATGCCTTGAGCGGATTTTTCGATCGCCTCATCGCTGAGCTCGATAGTGCCGCCGCTCTGGCCGGCTATCCAGGTTAAGCCAAGCTTTTCCTTTTTATCTTCAAATAACTGTGCAATGCTAATTTGTGACATTCGGTTCCCAATCAGCGATGAGTCTATGAATCTCCGCCGCATCCTTACTGCGCAGGATATTTTCACGAAACTGTTTATCGCTGAACATTTGCGCTAATTCACTTAAAATTTGTAAGTGCTTATCGGTAGCTTTTTCCGGCACCAATAAAATACAGGCGATATTGACTGGTTGACCATCAGGCGCGTCAAACGGAATGGCTTCCTTCATCGTTACCAAAGCGGCAACCGCTTCGCGCAGCCCTTTGATCCGACCATGCGGAATAGCAACGCCTTGCCCCAAGCCTGTTGAACCCAGCTTCTCGCGTGCAAACAAGCTATCAAAAACCTGGCTGCGCGCGATCTGACTGGTATTTTCAAATAGTAACCCGGCTTGCTCAAACACACGTTTCTTACTGGCAACATCTAAATCAACAATAACATTGGACGGCGGTAATAATTGTGAAATTAAATTCATGGAAAAAAAGATTAGTTCAGTCAAATGCTAATGTGGTGCTCCAAGAAATATCTGAGGCTATTGCTTGGAAACAGAGGCATGCGTAATAATTCTTTATTGCTCAAAATCCTGATCTTTCAATGCACCGTGGTTGCGACGCTCAAGGTTCTTTTCTTTGTGCTTGAGTATTTGCCGGTCCAGCTTGTCTACAAGACTATCAATCGATGCATACATGTCTTCACTATCAGTTTCCACGAAAATATCTTTGCCGCGCACATGGACGTTCGCTTCCGCCTTTTGTTTCAGCTTCTCTACCGATAAAATGACACTGACATCAATCACATGATCAAAATGACGTGTAATTTTACTGATTTTTGAAGTGACATAATCACGCATGGCATCGGTAATTTCCACATGGTTGCCGGTAAGTTTAAGATTCATTATCCTTCCTTTATTCTAATTAAAATGATTTGCGAAGATTTGCTGCAGGGATTAACAACGATTCCCGATATTTCGCGATAGTTCTACGAGCAACGACAATACCTTGCTGTTCAAGAATATTTGCAATTTTGTTATCACTCAAGGGTTTCTTGGAGTTTTCTTCTTGTACCAATTGCTTAATCAATGCACGAATCGCCGTCGCTGAACAGGCTCCTCCGGAATCTGTGGATACATGGCTGCCAAAAAAATATTTCAGCTCAAAAATTCCGCGAGGCGTGTGCATAAATTTTTGTGTGGTTACGCGTGATACCGTAGATTCATGTAAATTCAAAGTTTCTGCAATTTCCCGTAATACCAGCGGACGCATCGCAACTTCTCCATGTTCAAAAAATTGCTGCTGCCGCGCTACAATAGCGTTAGCCACACTCAGAATGGTACTTGAACGCTGCTGAATATTCTTAATCAGCCACTTCGCTTCACCCAGTTGGTTTGCTAACGTGTTTGCTGAGTTATGCTGCGCTTGTCTCAATATGTTAGCATACAGATGGTTAATACTGAGTTTCGGAAGCGCGTCTATATTAAGATTCGCCACCCAAACGCCATTCTTTTTTGTCACGGTGACATCCGGCACAATGTAGCGTGCGCTTTGAGAACTGAATTCAGCGCCCGGCTTAGGATTCAAGTTGGTGATCAACTTCTGAATAGCACGCAAGCTCTGATCATCACATCCTAATAATTTCTTGATTTGAATAAAATCATGCGATGCCAAGATCTTCAGGTACTCTTGCACCACTCGTAACGCCTGATCGCGATGCGCCATGCTATCAGGCAGCGCTTGCAGTTGCAGCGCCAGACATTCTTGTAGGTCATGTGCGCCCACACCCGGCGGATCAAGGCGCTGCAAATACTTTAGCGCACTCTGCAAATCATTGAGACTGATGCCTAGCTCTGCAGGCAGCATTTCCATGAGCTCGCTTAAAGGCTGGAGCAGATAGCCGTCATCGTCCAAGCTATCGATTAATAAGCCAATAATCCTTCTCTCACGCTCGGAAATCTGATTCAAGCACGATGCTTGTACATTCAAATATTCACGCAAGCTGATTGGTTTGGCAGGAATCTGTGGCGCATCATGATCGTCATCCTCATAAGCACCATAAGAAAAAAGATTCTCCTGAGGCCATTCAAAATCATCTTTATGCGTTTCTTCAGGTAATACTTTGTCTTCAGAAGAGCTTGCCATCTCAGCTGGCCTATTTTCAAAATCTGGTGAGTCAGAAGACTCTGAATCCATGGGTGAACAATCCGTTGCCGATGTGTTCCAATCTTCACGCAATTCCAATAATGGATTCTCCTGCACAATACGTTCAATTTCCTGATTGAGTTCAAGCGTTGATAACTGCAGCAATCGAATAGACTGCTGTAGTTGAGGTGTCAGTTTAAGCTGCTGAGCCAGCTTTAATTGAAGTGTTGGTTTCATGATTTAGGAGCAACTATCGATTGCTAAATGACTCAATCCATTCGTAACGTTACAATCGGAAATGTTCTCCCAAATAAACTTCCCTGACTTGTTCATTATGAATGATCTCTTCCGGTTTACCTTTAGCCAGCACCTGACCTTCACTAATGATATACGCTCGATCACAAATTCCTAATGTCTCGCGAACATTATGATCAGTAATCAGTACACCAATTTTTCGTTCTCTAAGAAACGTGATCACTTTCTGTATATCCACAACAGCAATCGGATCAACACCAGCAAAAGGTTCATCGAGTAGGATAAAACGCGGCTGCGATGCCAAAGCACGGGCTATCTCAACGCGGCGGCGCTCGCCTCCCGACAAACTGATTGCCGAATTATTACGCAAATGACTGATATGCAAATCATGTAATAAGCCATCTAAATACCGCTGTTTTGTCGCATCATCCAAATTCTGCAACTCTAATACGGCAAAAATATTCTCTTCAACGGTCAGACGTCGGAAAATCGATGCTTCTTGCGGCAAATAGCTCAATCCGAGATTTGCCCTTTGGTGGATCGGCAATTGACTTAAATCCTGATCATCCAGATATACTCCCCCGCCATCGAGAGGCATCAGACCGACGATCATATAGAAACAGGTGGTTTTCCCTGCACCATTCGGACCCAGCAAACCAACCACTTCACCGCTATTCAGTGAAAAAGAGACATCTTGTACTACGGTGCGTGATTTATAACGCTTTTTTAAATTACTGGCTTTTAGCTCGCTCATTCGCTGGAATTACATTGATTTCTAATCTAGCATCGAAATGTGCTACTCAGATTTGTCTTTAGGTTGGATAGTGATGCGTACTCGTTTATCAGGTCCCGTTTCAACACCGCGTTCCTTGCTGCCGATCACTTTAAAGAATTCACTATTCATATCATAGGAAATATAATCGCCTTGCACTTCATCAGAACCACGTTTTAATCGTGCTTGCCGGAATAATTCAATTTTATCCGTCTTGCTATCGTACTCAACTCGTTGACTCCAACCTTCGACATATTCATTCAAGCCATCACGTTTCTGACGAAAACTAACCAGATCTCCGGTTGCTGTCGCCTGCTTGAATCCGTTCAGATCTTCTTTCATGATCACCTTATCAGCGTTAATCCGCATGGTGCCTTGCGTGAGGATCACATTTCCGGTGAATACACTGACCCGGCTGGCTTCTTTACGATTAACATCCTCAACAGTCGCACGATCGGCCTCCAGGTGAAGCGGTTTTTTCCGATCCCCCCGCTCAGCCATCGCAGACTGGGCAAAGAGCAAACCACATAAGCACACGACATAAATAAATTTCATGGTTTCTTTTATCACTTAGTATTGACTGCTTTCACTCGTGTCAGGAGCTGTATCATCCCAGACTGATTATTCAGTTCCATCCCGATCGCGTTGATCGTAGTCTGCAATCTTGAAATAGTTACCGCTTGGTCTGTTTTAACCAAGCTTTCATCCGGAATAAGATGCAAAAAATTAGTCGTCAAGGTAATTTTGCCTTTTTCATCATCAGCACCTCTGATTGCAGTCACATTGTTCGTCAAGAAAATATTCTCACCTTTATTTCTCACTTCCGCACGATCCGCCTGCAAACGAATGAGCGGCTTTTCCGGTTCGGTATTCACAAAACTAACGTGCTCCATCTGCGTAACATTTTCATTGAGATAATGAGACAACTTCTGCGCAGTAAATTTTCGCTGAATCGCTCTGCCGTACTCCACTTGGATACCCGACAAATCTTCAGCGATATAATCAGGATTACGATACAAATCATCATCCTTAGTTTGCTCAGGCGGCCGGGTTATCCGATCCAACCAAAATGTCAATAGAATCAGAAGAATAAAAAGAACCAAAGGAAAGCTGATATGAAGGCGACTGAACATTTAAACGATTATTGGTTAAGATTATTCCAGAATATTCAATATCAATCTAATCTCACTGATTAAAATACATGCTTTTTGAATTATACCAGAACTAAAATTCCCACTTAACGAATAGATTTTTGCATGACTTTTCCATGCGTTTAAACTTTCAACTTGGATCGATATCTGAGTATGATACCGTGTATTATTCGACAAACACTTCATAAGAAGATATCGCAATGCGTGCAGAAGCCTTTGAATTTGAGAAATACGATCAATTACAAGATGAAGCGTGTGCGCAGCGTATTATCGCTGCCAAAGAAATTCTGGGAAAACGCGCCGTCATTCTGGCTCACCACTATCAACGGGCGGATGTATACCGGCATGCCGATCTGACCGGTGATTCGTTAAAACTCTCCCATCTCGCGGCTCAGACTGACGCGGATTACCTGGTTTTCTGCGGCGTTCATTTTATGGCTGAAGTTGCGGACATGCTCTCCAGTCCGCAACAAATCGCCATTCTTCCCGATATGGCGGCCGGCTGTTCGATGGCCGATATGGCCAATCTTTCCAACGTTGAGCGCGCTTGGCGCGAGCTTGCGGAAATACTGGACCCCGATGAAATGTTCACGCCGGTCACGTATATCAATTCCGCGGCTGATCTCAAAGCTTTCTGCGGCGAACACGAAGGCATTGTCTGCACATCCAGCAATGCCAGTAAAGTTCTGCAGTGGTCATTCAATCAGCGGGAGAAAGTCTTGTTTTTCCCTGATCAACATCTCGGTCGCTGGAGCGGGCATCAATTAGGCATTCCGTTGGAAGAAATGCCGGTATGGAATTTTGATGAACCCATGGGTGGATTAACGCCGGAGCAAATCAAGAAGGCCAAGATTTTATTATGGAAAGGCCACTGCTCCGTTCATCAAATGTTTCAGCCGCAGCACATTATCCGTTTTCGCAATCAGCACCCCGACGGCACCGTCATTTCACATCCCGAATGCAGTTATGAGGTTTGCAAAGCATCCGATTATGTCGGCTCGACTGAATACATCATCAAAACCATTGCAGCAGCAAAAAGTGGCACACGCTGGCTGGTCGGCACGGAATTGAATCTGGTCAGCCGCATTACGGAAGAATTCAAATCAGAAGGTAAAATTGTCCAATTCATGTCACCCATGGTATGCATGTGTTCGACCATGGCACGAATTGATCCGCAGCATCTGGCTTGGGCATTGGAAAATCTGGTCAACGGCAATGTCGTGAATCAAATCAAAGTCCCTGAGAACGAAGCCCGGCTAGCCAGATTGGCACTCGATAGAATGTTGAAGATTTCGTAGTTACGCTAACCAGCACCCGAAAACGTAAATGAGAGCATTCGGATGCTGCATTATCAACAGATTATCCATCGATGAAAAATTCTCATTTTGTTGAGAGCAACCAAATTGCCCTGTTGCATAATGGGGAGGAGTATTTTCCCGAACTGGAAGCCGCCATAGAAAAAGCACAATTTGAAATACACATTGAAACGTATATTTTTGAATATGATGCCATCGGCATAAAAATCTCACAAGCTTTGAAACGTGCAGCACAACGTGGCGTATCTGTGCATCTGCTGCTGGATGGCTTTGGTTCGCAGAATCTCCCCCGGGTTGAAATAAACAGTATGCTGCAAGCCGGTATGAAGGTATTGATATTTCGGCCGGAATTTGTTTTCTCAATGCCACGCCGCTATCGTCTGCGCCGCATGCATCGCAAATTAGCCATCATTGACGCACAAATCGCTTTTGTCGGCGGCATCAATATCATCGACGATCAACACAATCCGGAAAAACTGACACCGCGCTTTGATTATGCGGTTGCTGTCAAGGGTCCATTGCTGGTTCAGATACACCAGGCTGTGAAGCATTTATGGATGTTGGTCGCGTGGGTGCACCTGAAGAAACGCTGGATTATCCCTATGACTATCCAACCGGTGGACAAGCCTTGCGGCAATCAGAAAGCTGCATTCGTGATACGCGATAATTGGCGCCATCGTCATGACATCGAACACGCTTATTTGGAAGCCATTAACCAGGCACAGACTGAAATCATTATTGCCAACGCTTATTTTCTGCCGGGGAGAAAATTTAGTAACGCGCTGAAAGACGCTGTTCAACGTGGCGTTAATGTTGAGCTTTTGCTACAAGGCAAAATTGAATACCGTTTGCAATATCATGCCACTCAGGCACTCTACGAAAATCTATTAAAAGCCGGAATAAAAATTTATGAATATAATCGCAGTTATCTACATGCCAAGGTAGCTGTCATTGATCAGTATTGGGCAACGGTAGGCTCGTCCAATATTGACCCTTTCAGTTTGCTTATGGCGCGAGAAGCGAATATTGTCATTGAAGATCATCAGTTTTCCAATGAACTGAGAACCAGCCTGAAAACCGCCATTACACAAGAATCCGTACACATTACGCCGGCAAACAGGAGCTTTTTCTCCTGGCGCAAATATATTGTCAATTGGCTGAGTTTTTATATCGTACGTATGATGCAAGGCGTGCTAAATTATGACTGGTATGACAATGTGCCATGATTGCTTACAAAGAAACATTGGATTTTCTCGTTTATTTGAATTAAAACGCAAAAAACCACGTGAATGGAACAGACACAGTACGCTCCCGGTAAATCAGATCTGCCGCCGCAACAACAAGAGCAGGTTACTGCAGCCACGCGAATATTATGCGCAGGCGGTGTGGTGGCTTTTCCTACTGAAACTGTTTATGGTCTCGGCGCTGATGTCACAAACCATGATGCGATCAACAGAGTCTATAAAATAAAACAGCGGCCTATTGATCATCCGCTGATAGTCCATATTGGCGCTATCTCCCATTTGGATTATTGGGCGCAGGCAATACCGGCATCTGCCTGGAAATTAGCCAGCCACTTTTGGCCCGGACCGCTCACATTGATTCTGCAACGCAGCCGCCACATACCGGACAGCGTTACCGGCGGTCAGAGTGCCGTAGGAATACGCATACCGGCGCATCCGATTGCACTGGCATTACTTGACGCATTAGGACCGGAAAAAGCACTGGCTGCACCATCCGCGAATCGTTTTGGACGCATCAGTCCGACTACAGCGGCACATGTGCAACAGGAACTGGGTGCCAATGTCGACATGGTCTTGGATGGCGGTGCCTGTACGGTTGGCCTGGAAAGCACGATCATCAGTTTTCATGACGAATCACCCAGGATACTGCGCCCGGGCGGAATTGCATTATCTGCACTTGAGGCTGTGCTGAACGGTCCGGTCATGCTAGCGCACAACACGATCAACCCGACAATACGCACGTCCGGATCATTACCGGCACATTATGCACCTGTAACACCATTAAGCGTATATCCGCTCGAACAAATAGGACAACATGCGTTAGCATTAGCAGCACAAAATTTTCGAATACTGATCATGACTTGGTCGAATATCGATACATCACAACTTTCAGGTCAATCTATCGAACAATGCGCCATGCCTGCAGATCCAATTGCATATGGTCAGCAATTGTATGCAAAATTGCGTCAGTTTGATCAGGCGGCATTTGACTACCTGCTGGTCGAAGCACCGCCTGATCATCCCGACTGGTTAGCCATTGCGGATCGTTTGCAACGCGCGAGCCATCGCTTATCCAATAATCACTAAAATTATCTAACACAATGAATACAGAAAACAAATTACAGGCTGTACTGTTTGATGTTGACGGCACACTTGCCGACACAGAGCAAGACGGTCATCGTCTTGCTTTCAATGCTGCATTCAAACAATTTAATCTCGACTGGCATTGGGACATTGATCTGTATGGTGAGCTATTACAGGTTACCGGTGGAAAAGAACGGATTCGCTATTACATGGAAAAACATGTTCCCGCCATGCTTAACCAAAGCGACTTGACGGGATGGATTGCCAGCTTGCACAAAACCAAAACCAAATACTTTGAATCACTGATGGAAACCGGCAGCATTCCGTTACGTCCCGGCGTCGCACGGCTAATTCACGAATTACGCCAGGAAAAAATAAAACTGGCGATTGCCACCACAACGACGATGGAAAATGTCACTGCTCTGCTCAAATCAACGTTAGGCGAAGAATCAATTGGCTGGTTCGATGTCATTGGCGCCGGTGACATCGTACCCATGAAAAAACCGGCGCCCGATATTTATCTTTGGGTACTGAATCAACTCAACTTAACCGCGCAGCACTGCATTGCCATAGAAGATTCGGAAAATGGCCTGAAGTCTGCACTGGCGGCAAACCTCCCGACGCTCATTACAGTCAGCGGTTATACGCGTTCACAGGATTTTAGCGGTGCCATCGCGGTTTTATCCGACCTCGGCGAACCATCCCGGCCATGTACCCCAATCAAAGGCGCGATGCTTGATAAAGGATGGGTTGATTATAGAATACTCAATAGTTTGATGCATTAACTGCTAAACTTTATATTACAGTACGAAATCTTTTTTAAATCCATATTGAAAAGGAGTGGCATCATGAAAATCATGAGAATTATCATTACAATCGGTTTATTAGCACTTTTCCTCAATGCTCAGGCTATTGCTTCTGACATCAATCAGCACGCCGCTGAAGCGATAAAACATGCAGAGACAGCCCAAACTCATGGCCAGGCGGGTCATGCCAAGGCATTGCTGGAACATGCGCAAGAAAGCCTTACGCATGCAAAAGCCGCGGAACAGGAACTCGCTGGCGCGCACCAGCAACATATGACCGAATCAATCAAACATTTGGATGAAGCCATCGCACATGCTCAACAAGATCATGCCGATGTAGCAACCAAACATGTCGCAGAAGCCTTGAAGCATATGCGCGAATCAGCTGCAAAATAAATCTGATTTATCGGCATGGACGAGAGGGTGCCTCGCTGATACCGGTGACGATTAAGGCAGCCGCACCGGTGGTAAGTTGTTTGGGCTCTGTTGTTCAGGTGAGCATGTATTGGAAATACCGGAAGATATTGCCCCCAATGGCTTGCTGAGTTTTTGCGATGCCTGAACTGATTGCATTTGCCGGGCAAATCCGGATGATGGTTGCGCCGGTGGATATGCGCCGTGGTATTGACGGTTTGTCGATACTGGTGCAGCAGGTATTGGGGTTCGTTGTTTTAAATCGACGCAATCGCAGTGGGAATGGGTAACGACGGAAGTCGACTGGTAACGCTTATCAACAGCGCCGCTTGCACATTTACGCGTGCAAATATACACAATAATTCAATGTTAACAATAGATTGATGTCGTTTCATGATATAACGACGACCATGAAGTCACTCGTCCGGCTTGATCAATTGACTCTCGACGCTGCCAAGCCTGTTCGAAGAATCTCTGCAATCCGATATGGCGACTGTCATTGCTGAGATTGAACAGCTGAATGCGCCGACACCAAAAGGTATTCCCAAGGTACCCCACACTCGGGCCGGTCGTCAGCCGTTGTCGGACACCTGCCATCTGGTCGAGATGAGCATGAGAAAAATTATCAATCGGCATTTAAGTTTCCCCTCATTTCCTCAGGTTTTGATGCCTATATTATAATTTCCCAGGGATTCCAGCGTTTGCTAATTCGCATGAGTTCGAACATTTATAGGGCTTCCAAGCGTTTTGCAGGGGCGGCTAAGTAGTTGCGCCATCCGCTGAAATGACTGATATCTGTTGCATTGTCGATAGCGTAACGCTCGCAGAGAAAGCCTTGCACTGTTTTGCCGTTTGCCAGGGTAATGGTGCCGATGCCTAGCGGTGCCGGAATATTGGCCACAAAACTGCCCAATTCGCGTGCCGGTAACTCCCAAATTTCCACTTCGATGGCAACGCCTTGCTCATTTTTGTTAACCCGAACTAAGCCAGGGCGTTGCGGTGATTCTCCCGGTAACGCGTAGAGCCTGTAATCGGGCGAAGTGGTCGTGCTGATGACTAATCGGCCGTGGCGGCTGGTTAATTGTTCATTCAACGGTAAACCCGACAAATGTGCGCCGCAGACGGCTATCCGCACCTGGCCGGATCGGGATGCGGCAGGGAAGGGGATATTCCGGGGCATCGCAATGCCGGTTGCACCCAATGACAATGAGTAAACTTGTTGCAGTCGATGCGCCAGATGCAGCAGTGGTTCATCCTGGTGGGCCGGTGCTGCCAGCGTGATGCCAAAAGGTAGTCCATCACTTTGAAAACCGGCAGGCACGGCGACTGCGGCATAGTCGAGCAGATTCATAAAATTGGTGTAATAGCCCAAGTTGGTATTGAGGCCTATGGGATCCTGCTGCATGGCATAAATGGGATAGATCGTGCCGGCGGTTGGTGTCAGCAAACAATCAACTTGTGTCCAAATCTGATCTGCTTGCTGTTTGATTCTGCGTAGTTGATAGATGCCATTGAAAGCATCCGCAGCTGAGCGCTGTTTCCCGGTCGCGATGATTTCATGCACCGGTGCGATGATCTGATCACTGTGCAGCTCGAAGAAAGATTGAATGGCGGCATAACGTTCCGCCACCCAGGGGCCTTCGTAGAGGAGGCGCGCAGCTTCGAGAAAGGGCTCGAAATCTATCGTGACAGTTTTTCCACCCAGTGCCTGCATGCGGGCTACGGCATCATTGAACAATCGCTCGCTGTCGCGATTACCGAAGAATTTCAGTTGTTGCGGACGCGGTATACCGAAGTGAAAATGGGGTGCTGTGCCGAAATCGAATCCATGTGCTTCTCTTTCACGAGAATAGCTATCCGCTGTGTCATAAGCGGCGCAGATTGCCAGGATGTGCACTGCATCGGCGGCGGTATGAGTGAAGACGGATACCGTATCGAGGGAACGGCAGGCGGGCACCATGCCTTGCGCAGAAAACCAGCCTTTGGTGGGTTTATAGCCAATCAGGTTATTAAAAGCGGCGGGAATTCTGCCCGAACCTGCGGTATCGGTGCCGAGGCTGAAACACACCTGCCCCTTGGCGACAGCGACCGCCGAACCTGAACTGGAGCCGCCGGAAATATATTCGGGATTGAATGCATTGCGGCACGCACCATAAGGCGACCGCGTGCCATTCAATCCGGTGGCGAACTGATCGAGATTGGTTTTGCCGATGGGAATCGCGCCGGCATCGATCAATTTTTGCACGACTGTGGCGCTGCGCGATGGCGTGTAGGCAAAAGCCGGACAGGCCGCGGTGGTTGGTATGTTCGCCAGATCGATATTATCCTTGATGGCGAAAGGCACGCCATACAGCGGCAATGACGTCATGTCTTGCGCTTCCACTTTGCGGGCGTAACCTCGTAATGACTCCAATGACAGTGTCGAAATCCAGATATGATCGGGATCATGCTGAATGTCGGCATGAATGGTTTCCACTATTTGCGTGGGTGATAGCTCGCCGCTGGCGTAGCGTTGCAGCAAAGAGGGTATATCACTCAGCGGGAGAAACTTGCGCATCATGATGGGTTTTCCTGGATGATGAACAGCACTTGTCCGGCAGAGACATATCCGCCTTGTTTGCAACATAACTGCTGCACCGTGCCGGTAACGGGCGAATCCACCGGAAATTCCATTTTCATCGATTCAATCATGACCACCGGCTTGCCTGCTTCCACCTGTTCACCTGCTTTGACCAGCAGCTTCCACACAGTGCCGGTTACCTGAGAGCTGACGGCTTGCGCACCTTCCGGCAAATCCAGTTCGCTTTGTGAATCCGCTTCATCGAGCGTATCTTCACTGACATACTGCGCTTGACCATTGGCTTCCCAACGTTGCCGTTCGGCCTCAAATGCAGCCTGCTGCCGGGTTTTGAATGTGCTGATGCTGGCGGCATGTTGTTGCAGGAAGGCATGGTACTGTTTCAAGTTGAGAGTCGTCTCCTCCGTGCGCAGTTTGAAGTGTCCGCTGATGAAATCCTTACGCAGTTTGAGCAGTTCACTCTCACTGACCGGGTAGAAACGAATTTGATCGAAGAAGCGTAATAACCACGGTTGACCATCTTTGAAATCGGTGGTCTGGCGATAACGATTCCACATCGGCACGGTACGGCCGACGAACTGATAACCGCCCGGACCTTCCATACCGTATACGCATAAATAGGCGCCACCGATACCGACGGCATTTTCGGGTGTCCAGGTGCGCGCCGGGTTGTATTTGGTGGTGACCAGACGATGGCGCGGATCCAGCGGGGTTGCTACGGGCGCGCCCAAATAGACATCGCCCAACCCCATCACCAGATAGCTGGCTGCAAATACGATATGCTGAACCTCCTCAATGCTTTCCAGCCCATTAATGCGGCGAATAAATTCAATATTGCTCGGGCACCAGGGCGCATTGCTGCGTACCGATTGCATATACTTTTCGATGGCGAGCCGCGTGGCCGCATCATCCCAGGATAAAGGCAGGTGGACGATGCGGGACGGTACTTCCATGTCATCAATCGATGGCAATTGGCTTTCGCCCGTGATCAGAAGCGCCAGTAATTTTTCGCGTGCCAGTTGGCTTGAGTCAAAATGAATCTGTAATGAGCGTATGCCGGGTGTCAGATCCAGAATGCCGCAAAGCTCACCATTATCGATGCATTGTTGCAACCAGGTCATCAATGCATGTGCACGAAAGCGCAAATTCAGATCGAGTACCGCCGACCCATATTCGATCAACAGGTATTTATCGCCGGATTGGCGATAAGTGACTTGCACTTGTGCTGTGCTCTCCGGAATGCAGTGCAGAATGGGGCTGCCTGGTTTTTCGGATCGAGCAACTATCGGCGAACTTGCATCCGCATGAAGATGTTGAATCAGTTGGTTTTGCTGTTGTTCCAATGCGAGCGCCTGTTCCATCGATACCGGATAAAAGCGGATGCTGTCGCCGGGTTTGAGTTGCCCGGTTTTCCACAATTCCGCTTGGACGATGGTGACCGGGCACACGAAACCACCCAGGCTGGGGCCGTCAGGGCCGAGGATAATCGGCATATCGCCGGTAAAATCGACTGCGCCGATGGCATAGGCATTGTCGTGAATATTGGAGGGATGCAGGCCGGCTTCGCCACCATCGCTACGCGCCCATTTCGGTTTAGGGCCGATCAGCCGCACGCCGGTACGGCTGGAGTTATGATGTACCTTCCACTCGGCGGCAAAAAACTGTTCAATGTCCGCTGCGGTAAAGAAATCCGGCGCGCCGTGAGGGCCGTACAATACGGCAATTTCCCAGCGATTTGTATAAAGCGGCGCCCATGGTTGCGGCAAATGTTGTGGCGCCGGTTGGGAAGATGGCAGCGGTTGCACATGCAAGACATCGCCGACACGCAGCACGCGTCCGGCATGTCCGCCAAATTGGCCGAGTGTAAAGGTGGATTTGCTGCCCAGATAATCGGGTACCTGAAAACCACCGTGTACGGCCAGATAAACCCGGCTGCCGGCTTGCCGAATTTTGCCAAATTGCACGAGTGCACCGGCTTTGATGGCATGGGATTGCCATAGTGGCAGCGGCTCGCCATCCAGCGATACATCGATAGGCGCGCCACAGATGGCAATGATGCTGTCGCAATTAAAACGCAGTGTCGGGCCTGCCAGCGTGATTTCCAGTCCGGCGCTATCCTCGGGATTGCTGACCAACCGGTTGGCAAAGCGGAAAGCCAGACTATCCATCGGTCCGGAAGGCGGAACGCCGACATGCCAGTAACCGATCCGCCCGGGATAATCCTGTATCGTGGTTTGCACGCCGGCATTCAGAACATCGATACTGTGCGGCTGATAATGAAAGCCATTGAGGAATTGCGTAGTCGATTGCCCATTGCGGAACACCGTGCTGCGCAGAATCTGTTTGAGATAGGCCAGATTGGTTTCAATCCCATGCAGCGATGTATTGTCCAATGCGGTCAATAGCTTGGCGATGGCTATTTCCCGCTCTGGTGCATGTACGATGATTTTTGCCAGCATCGGATCATAAAACGCGGATACTTCAATACCGCGCTCAACCCAGGTTTCAACACGTGCGGCGGTGGAAAACTCCGCTGCGGTGAGTGTACCGCTGGAGGGTTGAAAATCTTTTGCGGGATTTTCGGCATACACCCGTACCTGAATCGAAGCACCAGTAGGTTTGATCGTGAAAGATTCGAGGGGAGGGAGGTCGCCAGCCGCCTGCCGCACCATCCATTCCACCAGATCAATGCCGGTGACTTCTTCCGTCACGCCATGTTCGACCTGCAGGCGGGTATTGACCTCAAGAAAATAAAATTGGCCATTGGCAGCATCAAAAATGTATTCAACGGTGCCGGCAGACTGATAGCTGATGGCTTTACCAAGGCGTACCGCCGTGTCCAGCAACGCTTGGCGCAGATGCGGTGCAAGGTTGGGGGCGGGTGTTTCCTCGATGACTTTCTGGTTGCGCCGCTGCATGGAACAGTCACGCTCACCCAGTGCGACGACTTGGCCTTTGCCATCACCGAAAATCTGTACTTCGATATGACGCGCCCGGTCGACAAATTTTTCCAGGAATAAACCGGCATCCTTGAAATTGTTTTGTGCCAACGTTTTGACCGATTCGTAGGCACCGACCAATTCATCCTGGTTCCAGCACAAACGCATGCCGATACCGCCGCCGCCGGCGGTGCTTTTCAACATGACGGGATAGCCGATGTGTTTGGCCTGATGACACGCTGCTTCAAGGTTTTCTAATAAACCGGTTCCCGGCAGCAACGGCACCTGATTCTCCAGTGCCAAGGCGCGTGCTGTGTGCTTTAAACCAAACGCGCGCATTTGTTGCGGTGTAGGGCCGATAAAACAGATGCCATGCGCGGCGCACTGCTCGGCAAAATCGGCTTTCTCGCTAAGAAAACCATAGCCGGGATGAATCGCTTGCGCGCCGCTTTGCTGAGCAATTTCCAGGATTTTATCGGTGCGCAAATAGCTTTCCGCAGCGAGTCCGCTGCCAATGCAGTAGGCTTCATCGGCTTCGGTGACATGCCGCGATAACGCATCGGCTTCGGTATAAACGGCGACACTTTTGACATGCATGCGGCGCAGGGTGCGAGTAATCCGGCAAGCAATGGCGCCGCGATTGGCAATCAAGACTTTATCGAACATAGCGTTATCCTTTTTCTTGATGAATCATCAACTGGATTTATCGATTATTGGGAATCCCAGATCAATAACCGGATCGGTGTCGGATTATAGGCATTGCACGGATTGTTGAGTTGCGGACAATTCGAAATCAATACCAATACATCCATTTCAGCCTGCATCTCGACGTATTTGCCCGGTGCCGAGACGCCATCGACAAATTCCAATCCACCTGCTTCGGTGACCGGGACATTCATGAAAAAATTGATGTTGCTCGGCAGGTCACGCTTGCTCATGTTGAGCTGTTCACAAACTGCTTCATGGGCCAGTGCATGTAGAAAATTGTCCCGGCAACTGTGCATCGGATATTTTTCCAGTGCATAGCGCACCGTGTTACTTTCCGCCGCGCAGGCACCGCCCAATGTATCATGCCGTCCACAGGTATCCGCGACAATTGTGAGCATGGTGTTGCCGAAATTGGAGCAGAGTTTGCTGCCGGTGGTCAGATACAACTTATTCTGAGCGCGAATGGTGTCGGTGGCGCTATAACGTTCCAAGGCGTGGCCGGCATTGAAAAATAGCGTGTCGACGGCTTGATTGCCTTCCAGGTCAACGATGCGAAAAATTTGCCCTTGCTTGACGATTCCGACCCAGGGTTCGCCGGCCGCACAAATTTCATCGACGACGGCGAGATCCGGGTTGAGTTTGCTGGCTATCATAGTTTGCGTGTTCATTGCGCACCTCCACAGGGGTGATAGAACCGATGGGTATTGTGTAATCCTCTGACGTTTTCGGCAATCTGTTGGCATATTGAGGCTGCTGCATCGGGTGTCACAAATGCCGACAGATCAACGGTGCCGGGCTGGTAAGTTGGCTTTGTATCCAGCGGATGCGGGGCAGCCGAGAGGATGACCAAGGTATCCATTGCAAAACTCAGATCAATATAATCACCTGCCTGGCTGTTACCGGCATGAAATGTCAGCTCGCCGTCGGCATCAGCAGTGACTTTGCTGAAGAAATTAATATTGGACACAACGTCGCGCATGCCTAATCCCCATTTACCCAGTTCGATCAACATGCCGTCCAGGCCGCTGCGAAACATGTGATTGCGGTGTTCCTGATAACGCGCAATGCCATATTTTTGTTGTATTAATTGAGCGTCACTCAATCCGCATACGGTATCGTTCCAGCCGGCGGTATCCGCCGTGATGCAGCAGAAAATCCGTCCCATATCCGAATGGCACGCGTGTCCTTGGGTCAGACGGAAGGTATGCTGCGATTTCAGTGTATCTGCCATATTGTAGCGTTCGAGCTTTTCTTCCTGATTAAAGAACAGCACCGCTGCATTTGCACCACCACTCACGTCCGTCAGGCGTAACGTGGTGCCGCGACGCATGATGCCGGACCAGTGGCATCCGCCGGGTATGGATTGTTTCCAGATAATTTTTTGTTGATTCATGATGAACTCCTTGTTAAAGCAATTTTACTTAGTGCTAATCCATTTCTTGCAAAGGATATATAGTGTGGTGATGGTCAGAATACTGCCGAGTACCAGTGGCGTTGCCCATAATTGCCACCATGGCGCATCGGCTGAAATGGCATACGGGCGGGGCCAGGCGATATTGATGACCTCAAACAACGACCAAATGAATGCCAGGATATTGATGACCAGACCCCATGCGCCAAGCTTTAATTCGCCGAGTTGCGGATTCCACCGGCCTGTGAGCCGGGCAAACAATGCAAATCCAGTCGTGAACGTGAACATGGCGTATAAACCGCCGGTACCAAAAGCGATTATGGTGGCCACGGCATCATCATTGAGTCCGAAAATCAATCCACAACCTGCCAGCAGAACGGTAAAGAGAACCGCATTACGTGGTGTTTTACTGGCCGTTACCCGGCTCAACATGGCTGGCATATTGCCTTCCCGCGCCATGGAGTAAACGATGCGGGAAGTATATTTGGTCATGGATGCGCCGCAGGCCAGAAAAGCAGTCATCACAATGGCCAGAAAGGGTTTTTCAAACCAAGCGCCAATGCTGCTGGCAATCAATGGCGTCACCGGATCAGCGGTATGGCTGGAATTTCTCAATGTGTCATGATCAAATGCCAAGATCAGTGCGGCTGAGTTAAATAAAACCACTGTGCCGACAACGAGTAGCGACATGAGAATTGCACGCGGCACCATGCGTTTCGGTTGATGGGTTTCTTCCGCTGTGGTGGAGCAGGCATCAAAACCGATAAAAGCCCAACCGGCGATAGCCAGTGCCGCCAGAAAAGCAGCCATTTCACTGGGCGCAGTTCCGGTACCCATATGCTGGAACAATTCCATGAAAGAATGCTGACGGAAGAAAAGAAATAACAGCAGTGCCACGCCGAATGACCCTACAACTTCAGCGTAAACACCGAGCTTGATCACCAGATTGAAAATGCCGACAGGCGCCAGATTGAGTAGTGTGCAGAGAAAGAGAAATAGGGCGCCCCAAAGCACCATCATCGCGCCGCCATCACCCTGCGATCCGCAAAAGGTGGCGAGCCAGAAACCGCCTGTGTAAGCGGTTGTCGTGACCATGGCAATGGTGGAACAAATATAAATCACACCTGCATATTGCCCGGCGATGGCGCCACCCAGTTGCCGTGCCCATTTATAGGCACCGCCCGCAATCGGGAATTGCGAAGACAATTCTGCATAAACGGTAGCCACCAGTAGCTGCATGATCAAGCAGACCGCTAATGCAGCAAACCAACCGCCACCGGTAACTGTGGTTTGCACACCGATGATGGCATAGAGTCCGGCGACCGGCGAGACAACCGCAAAACCCAGCGTGAAGCTGTGCCATACACTCATGCTGCGATTGAGTACATCGCCGACTACATGGGCATCTTGCGAAGAAACGGTTTGTTTCGTTGAACCTGACATAACAAGTCTCCATACAAAAAGGGTTTGCCGAGATTGTAATGCACTTCACGTACATTACGCTTAATCTCCCGGGCTTTTTTCCCTCCGTGGAGCCTCGTTATCACGAGACCGGAAACTCTTGGACCTGACGCCGTTTAGTGCACCGACCGGAACCCTAGTTTCCATTGAATTACTGCTTTTTGAGTTGCTATGCCGTCAATCGTTCAATCGGCGTTTTGGAAAGCCAGTAACGGGTGGCATTTTAAATGCGTGGTTTGGAAAAAGCAATGGT
>NZ_JAMWZS010000016.1 GCF_024282095.1 Nitrosomonas sp. | reverse complement strand
GCAGCCTATGAACTCGGCGTGCGCTATGCCTTACGGCCTTATGCAACTATTGTAATCGCAGAAACCGAATTTAATTATCCTTTTGATTTCAATCATATCGTTTTTCGTACATACAAACACCTTGGCAAAGAAGGGTTGAGTTGGCAAGAAGCCAATCGCTTTATCAATGAACTTAAAGCGGCGATAACTGAGATTATTACCCAACAGAAAACCGATAGCTCTGTTTACACCTTCTTGCCTGATTTAGAGCCGCCCAGTGTATTCTCAGCTGTTAATTCATCAACAGATGTAACAAATACAGCAAATACAAGTCTCTCAAATGCTTCAACGGATCAGAATGCAAAACAGCTTTTAGACTTGGCCCGGCAAGCCATGATGCAGGATAATTTTGGTACCGCCAAACCATTGTTTGAAGCGATTCTGCAAATGCGCCCGAATGACGAATACGTCATCCAGCAGCTTGCTTTGGCAACTTATAAACATAAACTGCCTGATCCCAAAACTGCACTCTTGGCAGCTCACAAGATTTTACAAACACTTAAGCCGGAAACTACAAACGATCCGGAGACATTGGGGTTATGGGGAGCCATACACAAAAAGCTCTGGGAGCTCGAGCATGATCGTAAATTTCTCGATGAAGCGATCTCAGCATACGAGCGCGGTTTCTATCTCAAGCAAGATTATTACAACGGAATCAACGTCGCTTTTCTCTTGAATGAGCGAGCAGCAGTTGAAGAACAAACTGGAATGCGCGCCGAAGCCATTGCAGATTTTGTTCAAGCGCAACGCATCCGGCGGGAAGTAATGAAGTATTGTAAAAATCTGCTTGAGCTCGCTAACGGCACCAAAACTGAGGAAGACCGTTACTGGATTATTGCAACACTATGGGAAGCGGCGGTTGGTATTGAAGACGCTGTTGCGGAAAAACAGTGGTCGGAACAAGCCGCTGCGATGACAGTTGCTAATTGGATGCTTGCAACTACACAAGAACAAATTACGAAGCTTAAAAAACTTTTGAGTGCTTCGCCTTTAAGGTTTTTATATGACTAAATATCAATTAGTTTTATTTTTCTGAAAAGAATAACTGATGAAGGTTCTATCTTTGAATACAAAGATTCGCGATGACTAATATTTCCTGTTTTATTTGCAGATGTTCATACAAGGAGTGAAATGAGATGAACACGCACGGTCATGAAAGTGTCGCCGAAGCTGCGGGATTACCATTGCTGAAAGCTGCGTTTAGTCAAACAATGGAGAATCCGCGATTGAATGCTTTTTACCTGGGTAACTGGATTGCTGATTTAAGTCAATTAATTGATCCAGTCGCTGCTACTACTGCTGCTGATACAATAAAAAATTATATTGAAGATATCACTGATTGGGCTATAAATGGTATTTGGGCTTCAAATGGTATTGTCATTTTAAATAATAGATTAATTCCATTAGATGAACTTTTTCTTTATGACTCGATAATTCGTAAACAGAGGGAAAAACTATTAACTGCGGTTAATGAATTTTTTAACTTTATTATTCAACCTGATCCAGTTAATGGAACTTCACCATGGTATAAAGCTGTTCAGCCAGGCATCTTGCTTAAAGGCTATTTTAAGTTTGTTCATCCTAAATCTGATGGCCAGCCACTTAGAATGGATCTGGAGGCCTATTTAAAAATTCTCGAAACTTTATATCAACAGTATTATCCTCATGAACATCTAGACCGCCCTACTCATCCAGAACCGCTCGAAGGGGTTCCTGGCGGTGGAGCTACTCAGTATGACGATAGACGCGCAACTGGTCCGAGAACGGGCAATCAATCGCAATCACCCGATCTGTATATTTATTTGCGTGACTTTCTTGAGATCATTGCAGGGAGATTAACCAAATTGGATATAGATTGGGCAAGTCGCTATCTTGCTACATCAGGTATTTCTGACAGCGATATAGGTTGGAACTTAGGTTTGGCTGAATTGGGGCAAGCTTTGCATGGATTGGAAGACTTCTTCGCTCACTCGAACTTTATAGAACATGCTGCTTTAGTGATGGGGGATAAGTATCTTCCTAAAAGCTATCAATTCGACGAATCACGCTTTTTAAAACGACTGAAGCGATACAATTTTCAGCAGATTCCTGACGATTGGACGGTAAATGCTGAAGAAGATTACGTTGTTACTGGTTACTTTGATTTCAAAGATACTAAGATTTCATTAGGGCATTTGTTGATTGAGGGTTTGCCTTTGCTTCCGCGCGATGTAACTCGAGATATCCGTAGCGCGCATGATTATATCGTTGACATAGAAGGTAGTGATGCAGCAATTCTAGATAAGTTTGATAAGCTAGTTAGTGATTTCCTGGAAATAATTGATGATTCTGGAAAGCTAAATCGCGATAACAAAGAAAACAGTGTTGTAGAAGCCATTTTGTGGTTCATTGAGAACACTCCGCTGGATACTCTAAATAGTGTCGACAAATTCATCGAGAAAGTTAAAAGTCCATCAGTGAATGTTGATGACTTTTCCAAACTATTCGAGCGAATGCCACTTTTTCAAGAAATCCAGCAAATTAGCCCTAAATATATCCGCCCAGAATATGCAGCTCTACTTTTCAAATACTTTTTTGATTTCATACGAGGAGTAACTAATACTGTTAGAGGTGGCAGGACGGGGATTAGCATCTATAAGTCAGTAAAGGAAATTGTAGAGCTATTAGCAGCTCCTGAGATTTGGATAATTAAGCAATTACCAGAAAAGCTAGCTAAATTATTGCTGCAATATGAGATGCACTATTCTATTGAAGCTAAATTTAATGCAATGGGAGCTGAACGTATAGGTTGTCACTCACTGATCGCCAAAGATCATGGCAGTGAAGTGCTGTATCAAGAGATGAAAAACTGTGCCACAGCTGCTCATTATTACGTTGTTCAAACGATTTTGCGTAGAGCTGATCCTAACTATGCTAATCGACCTGAAAGTCAACAATGGGTTAACTGGCTGGAACTAATTGAGCATCTTACTAATCATCCTGCTGCTAATGTAGTTTGCGCTATCCCTAAAGATGTACCAGTAGAGATTATTCATACTATTACCTCAGAGGAAAAAGCTCGCGGTTTAGAGCAACTTTTGAAAGATCTGTTAGTTATCTACCAACCAAGGACTTTGAAGCCGACCGGTTTACCATTTAGCGAAAAAAGTATTCTTCATGGTAATTGTTCAGTAAAACTAAAAAGGTATAACTGGGTTCCGCTGGCTGAAAACATAGTTGCTTCAATCCTGCCACCCCCTATCAGTGTCCCGCTGCGATTGCGACGATTGATTATTCCTTACATTAAGTTCACGGTTAATGTCTGTGATCCAACCGCAGTCTCCCCTCGCTGGTATATGCCAATAATGCAAAGTGATCCAAATGGATGGGAAATAATTAAAACTCAAGGTGTCTTGCACACGATTAAATATCATATCAACCGCCAAGAAGCGCTCGAACAAATATCGCACAGTGATAGCTTGCGGGAAAAATGGAAAAACCATTATAGACCCAAAGTAAAAGAAGGATCTGGCCAATGACAAGTGAGCAAGAAAGTACATTAGGAACCCTGGCAAAAGAACTAGTCTTGGCCTTAAAGCCGCTTGCTCAGCAAAATTCAACGGCTGATGCGGCTGAGCTACCAGAGTTTTTTCAAATTATTCTAGAATCTGTTGGCTTGAGGCTTGAAAGAACTTTAGGAAATCAGACCATTCAGTCTATAAGGGATCTACTAAGTAGCATTTCTGCTGTCTATAAAACAGTTGAATCACTTGTTGAACAGCCTGATTCATTAGATTTAAATAATATACCGACTGCTATCCAAGCACTTGAGAGCATTATCAGTAATCTACAGAAACTTAATCAACTACAACTAAAGGCTTATCAAGCTGATGGGATTCTGATTGAACTCCAAGATCTTGGTCAAATATTATTAGAATACCTTATTACCGAATATCTGGAAGAGCAACATCCGGCTGTTTTTAATTTTCTGGCCCAATTTGGAATAATCGAGTTTGGAGATCTGGATGCTGATGATTTTAACCAACGACTAGCGCGATTGCGCTTAGAAAGAATAATAGTCTTTATACGTGATCCGAAAGTGGCAGCTAGAGACATCTATGGTTGGGGAGACGAGAGTTTTAATCCTTATCGACTATTCGCTCCATTGGTTTTTCTTCTACGGAGTGTGGGATTTCCTGCTTCCTTTGCTTATCCCACTGAGGCTGATGGAATAGCTTTGGGTTGGGATGGAGCTGTCGATCGACCGGAGCTGGAGGTTCATGTTCCTCTTTTTCGTGAAGCAAGCGATATAGATTTACGGGCTGGCTTCGCTATTCAGAAATTATCATCTAATCAAGTCAATGGCGGTGGATTAGCGATAGTCCCTTATGGTATTGGTAACACTTCCCAGAAAGCAAACGTTGGACAGAACTGGGAGCTCGATTTTATATTTTCTGGCAACGTGACGGGACGTTTTGGACTTATAGTCAGTTTTGATCAGGTAGAGATACGAGCACTAGATGATGGAGCTAACGTAGGAGTAAATTATGATTTTCGCATAACGTCGACTCTAACAAACAAGGCTGATCCAGGTAAGAAAATCTTTTTGTTGGGACAGAGTGATATTGCTGTGATCGAAGCCGATGGTGCTGGCATAGCACTTGGTCTGCAGTTTAAGAACAATGACGCAGAGTTTTTCGTAGAGCTTCCAATTAAGGGTGGCCAAATTTCCTTAAGCAATACTAAAAGTGACGGTTTCCTCCAAAAAATCCTCCCCAAGGATGGTATACGTATCGATTTCGACCTTATCATCGGCTGGTCAAACAAGAAAGGACTCTATTTCCGAGGTGGTGCCGGTTTAGAAACTACTTTGCCCATCAACAAAAATCTGTTTGATGTACTCCTCATCAATTCCGTTTATCTGGCTATCCTGGCAAAGGAATCAGGCATTAGTCTGGCAGCGGCTACTTCGGTAACACTTAAGCTCGGGCCTGTTACTGTGGCAATTGAGCAAATGGGATTAAAAGCCGATATTTCTTTCCCGGAGAGAGGTGGCAATCTTGGGCCGGTAAATTTGGGGATTGGTTTTAAACCCCCTAAAGGCGCGGGGCTTGTCATCGACGCCAGTGCGGTGGTTGGGGCTGGGTTTCTTGAGTTTGACCCGGATAATGCGATGTACTCCGGGTTTGTTTACCTGGAGATAGTCAAAAAAATCAGTGTCACAGCAGTAGGACTGATAACAACCCGGATGCCAGATGGTTCTCCGGGTTTTTCGTTATTGGCGTTGGTTGCGGTGCAATTTTCTCCCGGAATCCAGTTGGGTTATGGATTTACGTTGAATGGGCTGGGCGGTCTTCTGGGGATTAATCGTACCGTCACAGTTGATGCTTTACGCAGTGGATTACGCAATGGCACGTTGGGCTCAATCTTATTCCCATCCGATCCAAATAAAAATATCGCGCGTATTATCAGTGACCTAAAAGCGGTATTCCCGCCTGCGGAGGGCCGTTTTGTCTTTGGCCCGATGGTGATTTTGGGTTGGGGGCCTAATGAACTGATTAAACTGGAGCTAGGCATTATTTTGGAATTACCTGATCCGATCCGGTTATTGATTCTTGGCCGCCTGAGCTTGAAATTACCGGATGAGAAAAATCCGGTGGTACGCTTGAAACTCGATTCACTCGGTGTGATTGAATTCGCAACGGGCGATGTGTCTTTGGATGCGGTGTTATACGATTCTGAAATCAAGGGCTTTACGATTACCGGTGAAATGGCCTTGCGTGCCAATTTCGGAGCATCACCCGGGTTTCTATTGTCTGTTGGTGGTTTCCACCCGGCATTCAAAGCACCTCCTGGTTTCCCGGCGCTGCAGCGCGTAGCGATCAGCCTTGCGACAGGTGATAATCCACGATTGCGGCTGGCAGCTTATATGGCGATCACAACCAATACGGTTCAGTTTGGCGCTGCGTTGGAAATTTATGCCAAAGCTGGCCCTTTTAGCCTGGAAGGGCAACTAAGCTTCGATGCTTTGATTCAATTTGATCCATTCGGACTTGCCATCGGCCTGGGCGCCATGATCGCCATTAAGAGCGGCAAGCAAGTGCTGCTTTGCATCAAGCTGGATATGAATTTGACTGGCCCAACGCCGTGGCATGCCTGGGGAGAGGCCCGGTTTACGCTGTTGTTTTTTGAAGTCAAGATTCCCTTCGAAGTCAAATCAGGCGAGGAATTGCATCCTGAATTACCAACGCCCGTGGATTTGTTGCCACGGATGAACGAAGCATTGAAAGAACCTACCAATTGGTCCACTCAGCTTCCACAGGGTGAACATCCGTTGGTTGTATTTCGTGAACAAGCTAAGGGAGGCGGCATATTAGTTCATCCATTGGCAATGTTACAGGTGAATCAACGCGTAGCGCCACTCAATGAAGATATCTATAAATTTGGTAATGCCACCTTAAAGGACGGGGTGCAACACTTTAAGTTGTTAGTTGATGGTGTTGATGTGCAAAAATCAGATTATGTTCAGGATTGGTTTGCTCCAGCGCATTTTCGTGACATGACTGATGACGAGAAGATTGCAGCCGATTCATTTGAGCAAAAGGATGCTGGTATACGCTTTACGCAAGAGGGGTTTAGTTGCGGGGCTGCTGTCATAGAAAATGAGATGGAGTATGAGACTGAATACTCTGACGCATCTAAAAAGACTGTATCCAGCATAAAAACCGCGAAAGCGCCGATTTCCAAGAAGCGTACAGGGAAATCTTCAAAGGATGCCCAACCCTATCGATTGACCAATGAATTTTTAGAACAAGTTGCCTGTTTGGGAGCAGTTGGACAATCCTTGCTGCTAAAGACAGGAAATGCAAGATACCAAAGTGATGGGGTAAAAAGTGCTGTACCTGTTTTTAATGTGAAACCACGTAGCTTCATAGTCGTGGGTGGCAATGCCGCTACCGATACCAGAAATGGAAATAATTCAATTAGAAGAAAATCAACGGCTTCTAGTTCTAAACGTACGGTGAAAAGCCAAGAAACGAAAGTTGTGGAAAGCTATACCGAGGCGTTGGATTTATTGAAGATAAATCGAAATGCATCACCAGCAACGCGAGCGCGATTAAAAATAGTTCCTTTATAGAGTGAGTCTTAGATGAA
This sequence comes from Nitrosomonas sp., assembly GCF_024282095.1. Lineage (GTDB taxonomy): Bacteria > Pseudomonadota > Gammaproteobacteria > Burkholderiales > Nitrosomonadaceae > Nitrosomonas. Next base: position 47,529 of record NZ_JAMWZS010000016.1, on the reverse strand, counting down.
TGATACTTCCTACTATTTTTTACCTTGGGTTCGCTATGGCTTGTTGAAGAACGATAAGGATATGCCTGTACTCGGTGAAAATGCGTTCCATGGTGGCTTATCCTTTCCTGAGCGAGCAAAGATCATCGTTGATCTTAAGCTCAATGACCAGCCTGTTAAAGTCAACGATTTATCGCTCTTTGGTCCTGGCGATGTGGTTGGAATTGATTCGCGTGAAGTTGTCCGCACCGAGCCACGTCATCTTACGGCGGATTTTCTACCTCATCTTTTTCCATTCATTGAGTTTGACCGGCCTGATTTTCCGTGGCTATTTACTCCTGGCAAGCCTGACGCCAATGACTGTCTGTTGCCCTGGATTGTTTTGGTGGTTTTACGCAAAGAGAATGGGAAAATTATTACGGATCCTGCAAAGTCATCGCCGGAATTAGAATGCGATATTAAAGAACTTCCAGACCTGAATGAATCATGGGCATGGGCGCATGCACAGTACGTTGGGGCTTCAGGTGCCAGCCAGGAGCATATTCCTGGCGAATTAGCAGCCAAACCTTTGCAAAATGTTTCCCGGCTAATCTGTCCGCGCAAGCTGCAAGCAAATGATCATTACATGGCTTGTGTCGTGCCTGCTTTTAAGGTGATTGAAGGCGCAGATCAGAATGGTCAGTTAGCGCCAGCTTGGAAGCTAAGCGACAGTGGCATGATTAGATTACCTGTTTATTATCATTGGGAATTCAGTACAGCAATGGAAGGGGATTTCAAGAGTTTTGTCAAAAGACTTAAGATGCCTGGAGAGTTGGATAAAAAAGTTCAGGAGACTTTCTTTCGTCGCATGGACATCTCAAGTTTATTCGACAAAAAGCCAGATCCAGCAGTAACGCTGGATATCATCAGCGCTCTTGAACTTGAAACATCAAATGAACCAGATTCAGAGGATAAAGATGTTCTCGAAAATATTGGGGATAAGATTGGGAAGCGAATTGATGGTTCTCAATCTCCTTCAGACAATGTTCCGCTGCCTGTTTATGGTAGCTGGCATGTAAAAAAGGATGTACCCAGTATACCGTCTCTAGATGATGCCGGCTTACCTTTCTGGTACGAGCAACTTAATACCGATCCACGCTATCGGGTTGCGGCTGCGTTGGGCACACAGGTCATTCAACGTCAGCAAGAACAGCTAATGGCAGCTGCGTGGGAGCAAGCCGGCGGATGGCAGGCAGCTAATCAGTTGATCAGGCAAAAACAACTTGCCGAGAATGTGTCAAATTCAATTTTTAAACGACTCGGACGTCTATCGGATGCGACCTTTATGCAGATAACCGAGCCTGTTGCTAAAGCGGTAGATTACCATTTACATTCGGGTGAAAAAAAATCTGCTGCATCTCAAAAGACTAAGCGGGTGGCTACAGAGTTAGCAGAGAATCAATTAGAGAAGGTGCTCGTGTCGGCGAGTTGCCGCCGTTTGTTGAGATCGCAAGGACATTTATTTGGCGGCGGTCTGGCTTTGGGTGAGCAAAAGCTGCAGCAAAAAAGTCCTAAGATTTCTCGCATTACAGCGGCGGTCGGTTCACCTGAAAAAAGAGAGGAAGTTTTAGTAACTTCGCCGGTCAGCGTTGTAATTCCCTGGATAATAGCGAGTTATTATCCAGTTTTCGTTGTTCAGGCTCAACCGGTGTTGCCTGAACCCCAACAAGAATTGATCGATACAGTCAAAAAAACCCGCCTGGAAAATATCAGACCCAACTTGACTTTCAGAGAGGATATACAGGCTAGATTGGAATTGCCGCAAAGCGGGTTGAAGGATTCTCGGCAACGTAAATTAGATAAGGCCCCCTCTAATGCTGAAGATCAAAAGCCACTCGAATTGCGCAGCAAGGATTCTTTGTCTTTTCCTCAGCCGATGTGTGAGCCGCTGCGTGATTTATTCCAGGAAATGCTCATTCCTGGAGTCGATCAGATTCCCAATAACTCATTGGTTACTTTAAAAACTAATGCGGCATTCATTGAAGCGTACCTGGTAGGGCTCAATCATGAAATGAGCCGTGAGCTATTGTGGCGGGAATATCCCACTCATTTGGGCAAGACTTACTTCCGGAAATTCTGGGATGATCGCGGCAGTGATAAGCCTGTTCAACATGATATTTCTGAAATACATGAATGGGAAAGAGGTCTTGGTGAAAATATGGTCCCGGGTCGTGGAGAGCTTTGGGTGCTCCTGATTAAAGGGGATCTCCTGATGCGTTATCCGAATACCATTATCTATGCGCAAGAAAAAGGAAATCCAGAATATCAGTTTCCGGTATTACGAGTCAGTCCTGTGCCTGGTATTACGCTGTTGGGATTTAGCATTAACATGAAGTCCTCTGGCGATAATTGGTCTTTTATTCTTGAAGAAAATCCAACGGAAACAAGATTTGGACTGGATATTGTTAGAAACGAGAAAGAGTTTTTGACAACATGGTGCAATTTGATATGGGATGATGTTCCACTCCGCGATGATGACAGTGGGTATATTTACCTTAAACCAGATACAAAATCAGAGCCTAAATCCGATGCGGCTAAAAAATATATAACGCTTGATTCAGCTAATTTGTTGAACGCTTTTTGGGCTAGAAATAGCGCCCATCTCGCCTATATTACATTACAAAAACCCTTTCGCTACATCATTTTGTCGAGTGAATGGTTTGTGAAATAAACTAATAAGGAACATAGTAGAAATGCCAGCAATCAATCTAAACAGTTCGCTCGGACTCGAAACTGATCTGCCTCTTGCGCTGTTCCCTGTGCGGTTGGAAACTCATTTTGCAGATGATGAACTGCTGGTGCGCATATATCCTGATACCGTGCATGTGGATTCATTTGAGCCTGAATTGACTGAGACTGAGATCGCTTGGGGGAGAAATTTCTGGATACATACTTGGCGGGCGGGAAATGATAAAGCACAAGCACGCAGCGCCTGGGCGCAGCTTGCAGAACATTTTGGAGCCGCACGTGCCGCCTGGATTGCTCAGAAGCTGACCCCCAAAAACCCAGAAAAACAGCCTTCCAATCCTATTTCAGCTGAAGCTAAATTACCGGCTGAACCAGAATTTCCAAAACCAGAAACACATACCGATGCCTGGACTCGAGCGCCCTATACCCAAATACTTCCCGATAAATGGATTGCACTGATTTATGAAAGTGAAGATTCTGAACCGCTTATTTATGATGAAGGAAAACCTATAAAGTTGCCACTTCATGTCGGAATTTCTCCCGATAAAAATAAAGGGTTGAATGCTGATGCCATAGAGAATGACGATAAAGTTGGTTGGCTGATCAATTTTAACAAAGCTGAGGAAATGGGAATGGGGTTGCGCATTCCTTATGCATCAGCTAAGCCTATCAAACGGCTTATGGTACTGGGTGTCAATACTGCATTTGACGGAAAGCAAGGTCAGACGAAACTCCAGGAATTGATTCGTGCGCACCATCACACACAGGGAATCAGCTTCTTGCCGCAGGGGACACCTACCAATAATACCGACGACGTTGTTTCGGGGTACAGTACGCTCGACCCAGGTTTTGAAAACAGTTACCGCGTTGAGCGGGAGCCTGCTTCTGACTTGATTGAAAATTCTAATCGTGCGATCACTGCTCAAGCACTTGGTATTGATGTTCTTGTACATGTGCGCGAAGCGGATAGACTTGGTATTGATGATGTTCTTGCACATGTGCGCGAAGCGGATAGCATCGAACAATTTAACGCTCGGATTATGAATGCTACGCTCTGGCAAGCCACTTGGGGGTATTTTCTGGAACAAATGATGGCTGGGTCGAATGCACCGACTGACAAAGAATTGCGCTTGGCGCGTGCTCATTTTGAACGTTATGTACGTGCCCGGGGACCATTACCAGCGATTCGTGTTGGTGTACAGCCTTACGGCTTGTTGCCTGTGATATCGCTCAAGCACTGGGAAGTCATGGATGATGATACATCCATAGATAAACCATTGGCTGCTTTTTTGTATAAATTACGTGAAACTTGGAAAGCCGCACTGGTATCTGTTCCTAAAGTACCTGGGGGCTCGGGTACTTTTGATGAATTGCAGAATATCCTCAATCTCAATCCCGTTTCAGTGGCTTATCATCGACGAGCTGGTCAGCGTATTGCACGGCTTTCACCGTCCTCTGAATCCAGTACACATGATTCTTCTGAATCCAGTAAACATTATTCTTCTGGTAATCAAGCATGGGAAAACAAAATGCAGGGTTCCGAGTTAACCTGGATACCGCGCCACATTCGGATGGTATATGGCGATTATCCTTCCAATTCTCAATGGCCGGGAGGAATGATTACTCCACCCGGTGCCACCGGTAATAAGGATAAAGAGTTTTTCAATTATTTGAGCACAAGCTCTTATGATGAAATCCTGCTACTTAAGTTAAATTCTGAGTCAAATCCATTATCGCATTGGCTGTTACGCGAGGCGTGCTTGCGGGAATATTTGGTTGCTGCTATTCGTATTCTTAAATTGCCACCCGAAGAACGTACGGAATCCGAGTTTGAAGAAGGGGAGATTCCTGCCTTGTGGAATGTATTGGGCCGTTCAGATTCTAGTCTGGACCCTCCTAAAGTTTCAGATTACTTGGATAACATTAAACAGCAACTGAGTAGTCATGATTTTAATGTTGCAAAAATACCAAAAATATCAGTTGAACTCGCAAGTGAACTTGGTGAATTTTCATCATTCTTCAGAAACCTAGATTATCTGAGTAAACTGGCTAGTGAAGCCAGTGCTTTGCTGGACGAATTATTTCGTGAAACATTGGATCTTTGTTCACATCGCTACGATGCTTGGGCGACCTCATTAGCTACCAAACGGCTTGAGTCGATGCGTAATAAACCAAAGAAATCAAAAGGAATTTATTTGGGAGGATATGGATGGGTGGAGGATTTAAAACAGGGGGCAGCAACAGAGGAAAATCACGGTTTCGTTCACGCCCCCTCGCTTGCTCATGCGACAACGGCTGCGTTATTGCGTAGTGGCTACTTGTCTCGCACCGATCAAAATGATCGAGAAGCGCTCGCGGTTAATTTATCTTCGGAACGTATTCGCAATGCATTGTGGTTACTCGATGGCGTACGCCAGGGACAATCGCTGGGAGCTTTACTCGGTTATCGTTTTGAACGGGGGTTACATGAGAATCATCCAGGTCTGATACTTGATCAATACATCCCCATTTTCCGCAAAATTGCGCCATTGGATATAACAACATATTCTGAAGACGCCATTAACGCACAACCTGTTAACCAGGTGGTGGATGGATTGGAGCTTTTGTATAGATGGCGACCTAACCCCGATCCAACTAAACCCAATCCGTTTGAGCCTATTCCATGGGGACAATACGGTTTGCCTGATCAAATTAATAATGCGGATAAATATAATGCTTGCGTCAAGGAACTGAAGAACCTCGAAGATGCAGTGGATGCCATTGGTGATCTGGTTCTTGCAGAATCGGTTCATCAGATCGCTCAAGGAAATCCAGTCCGCGCAGGTGCAACCTTGTCGGCTATTGCTGAAGGTGAGGCACCACCCCCGGAACTTGATGTGATTCGTACACCGCGTACTGGGATTGCCATTACACATCGAATTGCGGTTATTTTTACCGGCTTGCCGAAAGGACCTGTTTGGGGGTCGCAAACTGCGCGGGCGCGAGCGGAACCTTTTCTAAATGCTTGGGCAGCCCAGCTGTTTGGGCCTCGTGTGCCACAAGCAGCTTGCAGTGTCGTATATCATAATGCAGAGAATTCGATTATTTCGGATCCACTTACGATTACGTTAGATCAACTCGGTTTGGCACCGATTGATTTGCTTTATCTGCCCGAGAGTGAAGGTGATGCGCAACGCTCAGAGCTGGAGCAGCGTATCATTTATTTGGTACAGCAGTCTTTACCTGCTACTCAAACATCGGCTACTGAGATTAGACTCAATTTTGTGCCCAGCCCTGGCTCGTCGAATGCTATTTTGAGTTTTGCAGAAGTTCTGGAAATAGTGCGAGTGGCACGGAAATTAATTACTTCATCACAAGTGCTTAGCTCTCGTAATCTAGCGCAACCTGGCCAATCCATTCCACTCGAAGCAGAAGAAGATACAGTGCGGGCCGGAGAGTCTGCAGATTCGCCGTTGGCATTAAGTGAACGTATAAAGTTAACGTTGAAAAATTTTACAGATGCTTACACAAAATTATTCATAGATTTTCAAGAAGATAAAACAGCAGTTATTGACTTTGGCATGGTCCGCAAACGCCTCGAGCAATTATCAAACATGGCCGGTGTGCTGGCTGAGGATAGTTCAGAACGATTAATTGATTGCCAAACTATCCGCGACAACTTAATGCAGCTATCGCTGTATAGTTTAGCCGATGCGATTCCAATTGCTCCGATAGGAGAAACGCCTAAAGTACAGAAAACGCTCTTGTCCCAGCTTCAATCTATTCTCGATGTAATTGAAAAGCGTTACGATCGCATAAAAACTTTGACAGATAGTCACAATAATTTAAAGACTGAAGATAAAACGTCTGCTGTCATGCGCGATTACCATGTTGCCAGGATGCGTGAAATTTTCGGACAAGAATTTCGTGTTCTCCCGCGTTTTAGCCCAATTAATGCAGCAGATTTGCGTACAACCTTTTTGGCAAGTAACGAATTGCAAAATAATAACCCGCTGGAATCAGTCACATGGTTTCAGCGTATTGCACGTGTGCGGGAAGGGGCAGCGCGTTTGGATGCCGTTTTGATGTATGCAGAAGCAATTGGAGAAAGTAAACTGGGCTTCAGTGTTGGGCAGCTACCTTATGATCCGAAGAAAGATCCCAAGGAGCGTTGGGTAGCTTTACCTGGGGATTTGCCAGGAAGCCGTTTATCCCTTGTTGTTCATGCGCCGGCAGACCTGGATCTTGCAAATCCGGTAGCGGGATTGCTCATTGATGAATGGGTGGAGGTGGTTCCAAGCAAAGAGGAAATCACAGGACTGGCATTTCATTTCGATGCGCCGCAATCACGCGCACCGCAAGCTATTTTACTAGCAGTGCCACCTAATAAAAATTCAGAATGGAATTTGGAAATATTGGCGGATACGCTACTCGAGACACTGGAACTGGCCAAATTCCGGGCAGTGGATTTAAGTCGTTTGCTACATCCCAAACACGATGGTTCAAAACCAAATGAACCTGGCACATTAACAGACATAGGACAGTTCCTACCGGCACTTTATTTTTCTCAAGCCCGCGCCCCTGAATGGAAGGAGAAAGCGCCATCATGACACTATGTTTCTTAATTGATCTTTGCCATTCCAGATCAGGGAGGTAATTGTATTTATGTCAACCAATATCTGGTTACGCCTTGAACCAAGCAGCCTCGGTACAAATCTGGAGGCGGGGTTGCGTGCAGCCGTTCATGATCCCCTTTGGATGCTCGCAAGGCAGTGGCAAATCGGAGAATTTCGTTTTGAAAATGTGGGTTCTCCGGTACATGCCCAGATGGTGATGAATTGCACTCCATTGACCCGAAATTCCTCCAATAAGGCCGTCAAAATGGGGTCTCTGCCATTGGAAACAATAATTGAGCGTGAAAAAGTTCGTATGGATGGGAAAGATCAGCCGCGCTTGGTAGCGGAAGCCGGTTTGCATTTTTTGCGATTGTTAGCGGTTTATGGAGATTCCGGAAAACTTCGAAGTGCCATATTGAAAGTGGAAGAGTTTCGACTTCAACCGCCTGATGAAAAGCGGCTCAAAGAACTTGAACATGATCACAATACAGTCAATTTCTTGCGCGTGATGGCGAATCGGGTTCCGGATGGTCATGTGCTTTATGACCAAGTGCAGAAAAAATCGCAGGATTGGCAAGCGTGGTATCAATCACATAATCCGGCAGAGCGTGACACGATTGACAAAACAGTTAAGAGCTGGAGTGAATGGTACAAAACACTGTTTAGTGAACCCGATGCGGATGAATCCGCTTGGTTGCCGAATCGGCTGGAATATCGTATCAGCGTGGCTGCACCGGCTCCAGAAGGCGAAATTGTGCTAAATGCGCCTGAATATAGTGGTGGCCATCTGGACTGGTATTCTTTCAATATCCAGCAAGGTGGGTCCTTAGGTGCTAAGCGAACTGATCTTAATCCAGATGAAATCAAAGCAGAGAAAATTTCATGTAGTGCGATTCCAATGCCTATCAATTACCGAGGTATGCCTGTTTCACGTTATTGGGAATTTGAGGATGCTCGAGTTGATTTTGGTGCCATGGCTGCAGGACGTCAGCAGCTGGCTAAGTTACTGCTTATCGATTTCGCCCTGATTACCGGGGACGATTGGTTTATCGTTCCTGTCATGGTGCCGGTCGGAACGCTCTGTAACACGCATACACTGGAAGTACGGAATACCTTTGGAGAGCTTTTGTCAGTGTCCTCAGCGTATAACATTGATAGGGAAAACGCAAAGAAAGAAGGCAGGCCAGACAAAGAACTGCCCTGGAGCATGTTCCAGCTTTCGTTCGATTCGTCATCAAACACATCGGCAGACTTTAATTTGTTTCTTCCACCGACACTCGGTACAAGCTTGCATGGCCCTGATCTAGAAGAAGTATTATTGCTGCGCGATGAAATGGCAAACATGGCCTGGGCTGTGGAACGAGTCGTGGAAGGACCGCTGGGTCAGGCATTCAATCGTTCAGAAGAATTTTTCCGCTCACGTGAATCTCAGTCCCCGCCGTCTGGATTCGCATCAGAAGAAAATCCACCGGCTTTGGTATACCGCTTGGAAAGTGAGGTTCCACAACATTGGATCTCGTTGCAACCTTACAGAATCGGAGATGATTCGCCACCAATATGGTTTAAACCATTCGGTGATGCGCAAGGGCGCATACTGGCGGAGAAGGAACCGATTCATGAGGAAGAAGTGCCGCGTGAAGGCGCCTACGTTGCGCGCGCCTGGCAATACGCCCGCTGGATTAATGGTGAAACCTACCTTTGGATTGGGTGCCGCAAAGGCGTGGGCCGGGGCGAAGGATCCAGTGGTTTGCAATTCGATAGGCTGATACCACCTAAAACCAATACCTAATATCAGTGAATAGCTTAATTGACATCTACAGGATAGCGGGAAAGGAGAAGAACAATGAGTGATAATCCAAACCAATGGTACCTTTCAGGGGAACTTCATATTGAAGGTGAAACTAGTAATAATCCCGATAATGAGGTGTGGCAAGATCATTTCGGCCATGACAATATTTGGGGGAAGTTTACAAAAATTGCAGCAGGAAAGATGTGGGGTTTGCAGAATGGTTATGGCATCCTACAAAACTGGGGGTCTGATCATCTTTTTGTAGGATTGAAAGATGAAGGATTGGATCGAAAGGATGCTGTAATTGCTTTTGGTGATAATGATGATGATTCGCTGCGCATTCTATTTTCAGGCTATGGGGCTCCGCCGCCAGCGCCTAAGGAGCTTTTAAGGGTTACGGCAAGTGGTAATGTTGGGATTGGAACTGTCGACGTTAAACGCACACTTCAAGTCGAAGGACATGAAATTCATAGTGGTGGACCAACAGGTGGTTTTTCCTTTGGAAATAGAGGTTCATCATTTGTTGAAACGCCACCAAATGGAGAACGCTGGGTTTGGTATTCTATTGAAAACAAAGCTAGATTATGGTCTGGAAATGATAAGCTTTGCATAACATCAGACGGCAAAATAGGCATTGGAACGACAACTCCATCGGGCAGATTGACCATAGCAGGCGTTATGCAGCCGTATCACGGATATCTAACAATTTTTCCGGATACGGCAGATTTTGAGTATGACGGCGGAAGTGACCGTCTATTTATCTTCAAGGATACAGCAGGTGGTACCACTTCGTTTCTAGGTGGCAATGTAGGAATTGGAACAACCAGCCTAACATCAAAGCTTCATGTGGCAGGGAATGCTGGAGTATTGAGTCTGGAAGGAATAGATCACGCTTACATCCAATGGTACCCCGGCGGACTAGGAGCAGGGCGAAAGGCATGGATCGGATTTGGAAACCGAGGTGATAGTGCGCTAAGCATTTGCAACGAAATGCCAGGTGGAAGAATGCATATCGCTGGAGATGAGTTACTTTTTTTACTAAATAAAGCTGGCGTAGTCGTAAGTAAAGCATGGGGTGGAAATGGTAATTTGACTGTTGAAGGCAACATAGCTGTCGGAGGAACATTTCAATTAAATGGTGGCGCGGTATTTAGTAAGTTCCAAACTGGGACCACTTCACTTGGTAGTAACGGAGTAGATAAAGGGTCTGTCAGTTTCTCAATTTCGTTTCCACAACCTTTCTCCTCAATTCCTAAGGTAATCGCAACAGCACGTGACGTTGAATCTCATGGTGATGTGTTTGTTGTATCCACTAAAGGAATCCATCCAAATGGATTTAGCATCAATGTCAGAAGACTTGATTCTTGGCCAGTTAATACGTGGGGCCAGAATCTACATTTGGATTGGTTTGCTTGGATTTAAATGTTGCCATGTAAAATATGAAAAATTTATATGTTATCAAGATCTTGATGTAAGGGAGTCAATAATCGATGCAAAAGAACATACAGCAACGCCTTGATGAATTAAAAAATGAATTCGAGAAGGGCCAAGCAAAACTCCAGGAATTGCAACAACAACAGGCGCATTTGCATGAAACGTTGTTAAGAATTGGTGGTGCAATCCAGGTATTAACCGAATTGCTGGAAAAAGAAGGCAGTGAATCTGAAAATACCAATACTCCAGTCAAATCGGTCAAAAATGAGTCTTGAGAAGCGGCTTGCGGTCATTGAGCCCATTCATGCAGGTAAGTCGTAGGCTAATTTCAATATGCCTCTATCAAGTGATCTCAGGTGTAATCAACCGAATTGCTGATGAAAGGAGATAACGATGAATGATAATCCCAACCAATGGTACCTTTCAGGCGATCTTTCCATCGATGGCAATGCAACGCTAAAAGCACCGGATAAAGGGATTTATAGCTTGCAGTTGAGCAGAATCGATGAGTCCGGCAGAGAACATAGATGGGCTTTTTGGCACATGAATAGTGAATACAGAAAAAATTCTCTGGAGATTTGGGAATACAAAACGGATAGCAGTGGTAAAAACTGTACGGGCGATTCTGCTGATGGCGCGATGTGTACTCCGAGGCTGGTAATTGCCGAGGGAGGTAATGTGGGTATAGGACCAGGAACACTTATCCCGGAGGCAAATTTGCATGTTTCGGGGGGCGCGCTTCTGGGCTCAGTGTCAGCCGGCGGTAATCCATCCAGTACTACTTCCAAATTTCCATATCCCTATGAAACTGTCGGCACGTTAAATCCTGCGCATAACTTGCGGCTTCATTCGATCAATATCATTGCATTTCATACAGGCAATTCGCAGTTTCCAACGGTTCATATTACTAGCAGTGGTGATCTCAATGTGTCGGGGAAAATAACGGGTAAAGGTAGTTTTGTTGCAGGTATGATTGTCATGTGGTCGGGCCACAGTAATACGATTCCAACGGGCTGGGTTTTGTGCGATGGAAATAATGGAACACCCAATTTAAGTGGAAGATTTATAGTTGGGCTTGATAACAATGATCCCGATTACAACTCCATAGGCAGAACAGGCGGAGAAAAAAGGCACACGATATCTGTAGCAGAATTACCGGCGCATAGTCATTCCGGGGAGACGAATGATACGAGCCAAGGCATTTCTCTACCGCAAGGAGGCGGTTTTGGGGGATCTCACGTATTGGCTGCTGCTGAACATAATGCGGGTTGGAATACGGACGCATTGAGACATACGCATTCGTTTACAACAAATAATATTGGTGGCAATCAGCCATTTGATAATCGTCCTCCTTACTATGTTGTGGCTTATATTATGTATAAAGGGTAATTATTAAATTTAAAAGGTGCCGCCATGAATCCCTATTGCTTTGTCATAACCTCGTTTGGAAAAAAAGAGAATCTGAATGACATTAAATTGAAACAGAAAGCGGGGACAGCAGGCCCTGTTCAAGAGATTGATTTCGATAGAATTTACAATGATCTGGTCAAGCCTGCCATCCTTCAGGCGGGGCTGGAACCTTTGATAGAAAGCGAAGAAAGAGCCGGCGGATCTATTCATAAGACCATGTACGAGAAAATAATCTTATGTGAATTCTGCATTGCTGACCTGACCAATCTCAACCCGAATGCTTATTATGAACTGGGCATGCGTTACGCGGTTAAACCGTTCACCACCATTCCGATCATCGCTTCATCGCACTTTCCGCTACCTTTTGATATTGCTTCTGACCGAACATTTATCTACAACGTTGATGAAAACTTTAACTTATCCAATAAACAAAATGACATTGATGCGCTCGTGAAGAAACTTCAGTATGCCAAGCAAAATAGAGCTACCGACAGTCCTTTGTATGACTTGATCAATGGCATTGCTTTTCAGAACTCAGTGGCGCATGAAAAGACGGATGTTTTCAGGGATAAGGTGCAATACGATGAAGTAATTAAAAAGGAACTGGCTTATGCGCGCAATCGAACGGATGATGATCCAAACAAAATTAAGGCGCTACGCATTCAAGCCATCAACCAAATCGTTGAGAAATATCAGCCGCTTGAGAACATCGAAACAGCGGTACTGATCGACATTATGATTTCCTACCGGAACATTGAAGCATTTAATGAAATGCAAGCTTTTATCAAGCGGTTGCCACGTTACGTTTTTGAAACTGTGATGGTGCAGGAGCAGTATGCGTTTGTGCTGAATCGCAACGGCGGCAAAGCCAAGCCGGTGGATAACGTGATGATTCAGGAAGCTGAAGATGTATTGCAGAAGCTGGAAAGTGAGGGGAAAGCAAGCAGCGAGTCGTACGGCATCTGGGGAAGAATATACAAGGATAAGTTTGACAGGGCCTATAAAGCCGGAAGTATGGGTGAAGCTATGGTTTATCTGGAGAATGCTCTAACCTATTACCAAAAAGGATTTGAGTCCGATCCGCGCGATGCCTACCCTGGAGTGAATTATGTCACTTGCCTGGAATTACAAGGGAAAAGGGAGGAGGCGCTACGCTTATTGCCTGCTGTTGAATACGCGGTCAATGCCAAGATGAAACGGAAAGAACCTGAAAAACCTGATTATTGGGATTACGCTACGTTACTCGAATTGGCAGTGATTGAAAGCAGGTTTTCTGTCGCTGAAAAATTTTTCTACAAAGCCAAACCCCTGGAGATCGAAGCTTGGATGTTTGGAACCACCAAAGAAAACCTCAGCAAAATCCTCAATTTCAGAAAAGAGCGCAATGAAACTACTGCCGATCTGGACAAACTTATTGGTTTGTTTGGGTAGAACAAGTATCATTTGGAAATGATGATCAGAACCCTTATTCTAATTCGCGATAGAAATGTTAATATACATACTACATAAGTAACTGTATATAAAATACTATACTAAAATAATTATTTCTCTTTCTATCACGAATTGGAATTAGATAGGAGCAATTTGAAATTTCCGAAAAATTGCATGATGCATTTGTCAGTTATTCCCGCAAGGATAAGGTTTTCGCATCTCTGATTGAGAAAGCCTTAGAAAATTACACACCTCCCAAGAGCAGCGTTATTTCCCAGAAACGCCTGGATATTTTCCGTGATGAAGAGGATTTCACCGGTACAGATTACCACAAGGCCGTCAACAAGCACATCCAGGAATCCAGAAAACTCATCCTGATCTGTTCCCCGGCAGCGCGGGCTAGTCGCTATGTAAATGACGAAGTTCGTATTTTTGCTGAAGCTAATGGCAGTGACAATATTATTCCTATCCTGCTTAGCGGTATACCTAACAATGAAGCGTCATCAGAGCAGGAGGCTGAGAAGGCTTTTCCTGAAGCTTTGGTTGAGATCATACAAATGCCCTTGGCAATCAGCTATCTCAGTTTTCACTCAGACAAAGATAAAGTCAATAAAAGGAAATATGATGGCTCATGGTTTTCTCTGCTGGCGAATCTTTATGACATAGGTCGCAGCGAGGTCGAACAGCGGGAGAGAAAACGCCAAGCACGCATTCGCAATTTGTGGGTAAGTGGATTAAGTGCGGTTGTGGTTATCCTTTCGGTGTTTTTAGGCTTGGCTGTCTTCAATTGGTTAGAAGCAGAGCAAGCGCGCATCGCAGAGCAGCAGGCCACAAAAACGGCTATTGAGCAACGTAACAAGGCGCAACATACTTTGGCTGTCGCTGAATTCCGTGAAGCGCAGCGGCATTATGAAAATGGGAATATACCCCGAACGTTAGCTCATTTAACGCATGCTATACGGCTCGATTCATCATGGCTATCCGCTCGCACTTTGCTGATCAACCTCCTATGGCAAAAAAGCTCAAACCCATCCCCGTTTATTTTTAAACATAAAGATAAGGTTAATTCCGCTGAGTTCAATTCTGACGGTACAACCGTAGTAACTGCATCCAAGGATAATACAGCGCGCCTTTGGAATGTAAAAACCGGCCAAGCGTTGGGTGAGTCGATGAAACATGAAAATGAGATTTATCAAGCTATTTTTAGTCCGGACGGAACGCGTGTGGTAACTGCATCCACGGATAAAACAGCGCGTCTTTGGGATGCAAGAACCGGCCAAGCGTTGGGTGAGCCGATGAAACATGAAGATGCAGTTTATCGAGCTATTTTTAGTCCGGACGGAATGCGCGTGGTAACTACATCCGGGGATAAAACAGCGCGCCTTTGGGATGCAAGAACCGGCCAAGCGTTGGGTGAGCCGATGAAACATGTTCAAGTTATTTATAGCCCAGACTTTAGCCCAGACGGAACGCGCGTGATAACTGCATCCACGGATAAAACAGCGCGCCTTTGGGATGTAAAAACCGGCCAAGCATTGGGTGAGCCGATGAAACATGAAAATGAGATTTATCAAGCTATTTTTAGTCCGGACGGAACGCGTGTGGTAACTGCATCCACGGATAAAACAGCGCGTCTTTGGATGCAAGAACCGGCCAAGCGTTGGGTGAGCCGATGAAACATGAAAATGAGATTTATCAAGCTATTTTTAGTCCGGACGGAACGCGTGTGGTAACTGCATCCACGGATAAAACAGCGCGTCTTTGGGATGCAAGAACCGGCCAAGCGTTGGGTGAGCCGATGAAACATGAAGATGCAGTTTATCGAGCTATTTTTAGTCCGGACGGAATGCGCGTGGTAACTGCATCCGGGGATAAAACAGCGCGCCTTTGGGATGCAAGAACCGGCCAAGCGTTGGGTAAGCCGATGAAACATGAAGATAAAGTTTATCAAGCTAATTTTAGTCCAGACGGAACGCGTGTGGTAACTAGATCCAAGGATAAAACAGCGCGTCTTTGGGATGCAAGAACCGGCCAAGCGTTGGGTGAGCCGATGAAACATGAAGATACAGTTTATCAAGCTATTTTTAGTCCAGACGGAACGCGCGTGGTAACTACATCCGAGGATAATACAGCGATTTGGGATGTAAAGACGGCTCAAGCGGTGAGTGTGTCGATGAAGCATGAAAATATAGTTGAGTCTGCTAGATTTAGCACAGACGGCACTCGCGTGATAACCTTAGGATATAAAACATCAGCGCGCCTATGGGATACAAGAACAGGACAAGAACTAAGGGGACAGATTAGGGATGGAAACATGGTTTATTCACCTATGTTTAGTCCGGATGGCACTCGCGTAATTACCAAATCGAAGGATAAAATAGTGTCACTTCTATGGAGTGCAAATACCGGACAAAAGCTGGGTGAACCAATGAGGCATAAAGATAACATTAATAATGCAATGTTTAGTCCAGATAGTACCCGTGTAGTGACCGCATCTGAAGATAAGACAGCGCGCCTTTGGGATGCAAAAACTGGCCGAGCACTGGGTGAGCCGATGAAACATGAAGATACAGTTTATCGAGCTATTTTTAGCCCAGACGGAACGCGCGTGGTAACTGTATCCAAGGATAAGACAGTACGCCTTTGGGATGCAATTACCGGACTATCTCTGGGAGTACCGATGAGGCATGAAGACACAGTTTATTTAATTGACCTAAGCCCAGATGGTGCACGCGCAATAACGGCATCCAATGATGAAACCGTACGCCTTTGGAATACAATCACTGGTCAAACACTAGGTGAGCTGATGGTTCAAAATAGCATAATTACTTCAGCTGTATTCAGCCCAGATGGTACGCGCGTGGCAATCGCATCGAGTGATAAGACCGCACGCTTATGGGATGCAAACACCGGTCAAGTACTGAGTGCGCCAATAAGGCATGAAGATACAATTTATTCAGCTGCATTCAGCCCAGATGGCACACGCCTGGTGACCGCATCCGGGGATAAAACAGCGCGTCTATGGGATGCAAAAACCGGGCAAGCGTTGGGTGAGTCTATGAAACATGAAGATAAAGTTAATTCAGCTATGTTTAGTCCGGATAGCACACGCGTGGTAACTGCATCTTATGATAGGACAGCACGTCTATGGGATGCTGATACTGGACAAACTCTGGGTGAACCGATGATGCATGAAGATAATGTTCAATCGGCTAAGTTCAGCCCGGATGGGTCGCGTGTGGTAACTGCATCCAGTTCGCTCAAAATAACCATAGAATCCGACAGCTACCAGGCAAATTCTATAGCTATAGATGATTGGAATGGGGTCGCGCGAGTGTGGGATATATTACCAGTGATATCTGACCCTGATAACTTACTGGCAGAACTGGCAGAAGCGGTAACCGGACTCAGACTCGGTGAGTATGGTGCGATAGAAACCGTCAATGATCAAATCGAACGGCTGAATCAATTGCGACAGCGAACAGCCAATGCACCTTTAGGTGAACCCACTGCAGAGTCCTTCGTGCGCTGGTTTTTATCTGATTCCTGGACACGTACCATTTCGCCGCTTTCCAAATTGACAGTTCCCGACTATATCCAACAAGAACTTGCTGCCGGGCGTCGTGAGCAAGTGGAGCAGGAATTTCCAGGCCATCCACTGCTACGACTAGAAAAATTGAAAGTAGAAGAAGTTCCGAATTAGCCAATCGATCCGATATCCGAAGAGCCTGCCATACAAATTCCCGCTAAAAAACCCAGAATTCCTTCGTAGTTGACTGAAATACGCCCCTTCATAACAAAGGAGCGTAGTGCAGAAGTTATCTCGATTTACTGTTTCAAGTTCAACAAGCGTTCCAGCTTGCCACGCGCAAGAAAATACCGATCTACACAGTGGATGTGAAACCTGGCGAGAGTGTAGCCTATGGTCGCAATGGCGAATTTGAGTAAAATGCTTTTCGCTTCATTGCCTGGGTTTAGCCAGCGGAACATGGGTACAAAAAAACTAGCGATCGTTAAGAGCAGGAATATTATTAATGCGCCCCATGTAATTGTCTGGATAGCAGGCGCACTCCAGGTTGAAATGATCAAGCTGCCCAAAAGCAGCAATGCCACGATGCCCACACCATACATGAGAACTCTGTATACCGGACTCAGATCCCAGACCTTGAAGAAAACTTTGCGCGCCACATGCAGCTGATGATGCAGATCCTTGCTTTGCTGATTGGTATCTTGCTGCATCGCAAGCAGCGGTTCAAGTTTGCGGAACGGCCAATCCACGCCTGCGGCATCGATGTCGTAACCACCCCAGGTGTCGGGTTTCCCGTCCTTTAGGTGTTGTTCCTGCAGCAGTTCAAATTCGCGCTTGGTAATGCGGTAACCACTTGCGATTAGCGCATAGGCCTCAACTTCGGTAAACGCGTCCAGGTCGGTGCGCATGCCGGCGATTTTTTCTTGTAGTTCGCGGTCGATGCCGTAGGAGGTTTGGTTGCTTGAAATTGGCTTTGACGGCTGTGGATCCTGGCAGTTGATCCAGTCCAGTGGCTGAGCTTCGAGTTCTTTGCGGGTATGGACAAAAAACAAACCATCCAAGGCGCGGCTATCGAGGCGGCAGCGCAAATCCTGGTATTCCGCTTCGCGAACCCGATCCTGCAGGATGGAAGTGACGCGCAGCAATACGCCGGGTGGCGTATCCGATGGGCTTTTAATGTCTTCCATTTGCCCGCACGCATCGCTGCACAGTATCCGCGTACAGCCTTCGCTCAGCAGTCCTGCGACGCCTTGATTATCATGCACGCCACCGTCGACAAGGCGCACCGTGCGGTCTTCATACAGTCCGGTGATGGTTAGCGGTTCGAACATGCCGGGTACGCAAGCCGATGCAGCCACGGCATAGCCGAGGCGATAATGTTTTAATTCGTCCGTTGGGGCATCTGGGTAGTACACGCGCCGGTAGCGCCTGTTGATGTCGATTTCGCCATTGATATGACTGGGCGGTTCACCCATGGAATTGGCGGTAAACTGCCAGTTGTGACCGGAACTGAGCGAGGAGCTGTTGAGTATCAGCGTTGGTACCTTGGCGCGTCGTATCCAGTTGGAGAATTTTGGTTTGAAAGGCGCTGAATCAGATGCGTCTTTGGGTTTTATCAATAATTCCGGCATGCTGCGCGGCTTATCTTCAGCATGCCCATCGGCGACCTCCTGGTAAAGCTTTGATTCGTAGAACTCACCCAAGCGGTGGCTGCGGGAATAATCGTTCTTGCCGGAAATGAATTCCCAATTATCTTTGATGCTTGCAAACGTTTGCATCTTGACATTGGTTTGCACGCCTTTGAGGAATTTTTCCTGCACCCGGCGGACGATTGCGATGTAATCGTCGCAGGTAATTTCGTTGTCTGCTTTGGTTTGCAACAAATTCTGCACTTCCAGGTAGTAGTGTGCGCCCAGAATGCTGCCGCCGGATACAGTGGAAAGCGCTTCTACATTCCGTAGCGCATCCATTTCCGCTAGCCGCGCCAGAACACCCAAGTGGAAGAACGAAGCGCGGAACCCGCCGCCGGAGAGCGCCAGACCCACTTTACCGCTGCCGGATGTGAGCGCGCGTTGTGCGTTTTTTTCACCAACAATGATCGCCAATGCTTTCCATGCTGGATCCCAATTAACTGGGTTGTCGGCTTCCTTAGGCGGGACGATATCTTGCAGATAAGCAAGCTGACGCAGTTGCATAAATACTGTCCACCTTTTCCAATTGTCCGCGTTGGCGACATCGGCTTTGTTCAGCCATTCTCCCGCCTCATGGTATTCTTTTAAGCCGAAGTGCGCTTCTGCCAGGGTGAGCAGATGCCAGAATCTATACTCTTCAATGATACTTTGATCTTGTTCGAGCCATGCTGGGACGGTTGCTATGATTTGCTGCCGGAGAGTGTCGGCTTTCTCCTTTAAACGACGGGCCTCTTCTGATGAAGTGTTACTACGATGAGCAATGCGGCTGGCCCGGTCAGCCAGTATATCCATGATAAATGCCGCATTGACACCACCATACCCCATGTCTTGCTGGGGATTGCGTTCAAAAGCGGCGCGATAGAACGACAAGGATTCGTACAAATCTTCCGTCTGCCCGAATTGCTGCCATTTTATTTTGTGCGCCGCGCCACCCAGGCAAAGGGTTTCCGTGTTTTTATTCGACGGATTACGCAGGCCGATTTCTTCCAGCAAGGCCAGTGCCTGTTCCAGCCGTTTTCGTGCGGGTATTTCTTCATTCTTGTAGGTGCATAAGGCCAGTTGCTGGACGATCCAGACTTCATCTTTTGCAGTTTCTGCCTGCCACCATTCTTCAGCAGTATTGCCTTGTGATTGACGCAATTTTTGTTGTTTATCCCGGGCCTGATTCAATAGCTTGCTTGCCGGATAGAATTCCGATTCTTTCTTCAGGATTTTGATATATTCCTTAATCGTTCGGATGTCATCCGGGCACTGGTGACTTGTGATAATTTTTTGTATATGTGCTAATAATTCCTGATCTTGATCGAATTTAAGTGACATAGAAATCTCCTTATCGATTAGGTTTTAGAGGCATACATCAGTTATTCAGTATACCCACGAAAATATGATCTGTTAAAAATTTTAAGGGACTGTAGCAAACTGGCATAGCTTTTAAGCTAATCAGCTACAGCTCCAATATTTTATCTTCTCATATCATAGACCAATCAGAATGTGAAAAACCACACAGTCCTATCTGTAAAATAACTGTAAGATGGATTAATGATGTGATTATTGATAAAGACTAATACAACAAGGAGATACGGAAATGCCTAAAAATATCCAAGGAACCTGTTTTGTCGTGATGGGGTTCGGTAAGAAAACAGATTTTGAAACAGGCCGTACTCTTGATCTAGATAGGTCTTATCAGAATATGATCAAACCCGCTGTCGAAGCCGCTGGGCTGAAATGTATCCGTGCGGATGAGATTGTCCATTCCGGCATGATCGATGTGCCGATGTACGAGCAGCTCCTGAGTGCGGATGTTGTTGTTGCAGATCTTTCAACGTCAAATAAAAACGCATTCTATGAACTGGGTGTGCGTCACGCGCTGCGTCCTTATACGACGATCGTTATCGCCGAGGATGGAATCAAGATTCCTTTTGACGTAAATCATATTCTCGTACGGCAATATCACCACCTGGGAGAAGACATCGGTGCTAGTGAAGCGAAGAGATTTAGTGAAATCCTTACCAAGGCCATTGTCCAAATCATGGAGAAGGATCCCCGTGATAAAGATAGTCCTGTCTATACTTTTTTGAGCAGTCTCGACCCGCCAGCTCTGGGTAAAGCGCTGGATGCCGCGATAGAGAACGCGGCGAAACCCATTAAAGAATCCGATGGTGGGGAGAGTGGTGATGCGATGCCCGAAGCAGTTCACAGCGTGCTGATGCAGCAGGTGGATGAAGCACAGAAAAACAAAAAATTTTTGGAAGCGAAAACGCTTCTGGCTACTGTACGCAACATGAGAAAAATGAACTCTCTTGTCACGCCAGGTGAACCAACTATCGAAAAGCCAGAAGATCCTTATATCATTCAACGTCTCGCTCTCCTGACCTACAAGAGCAAATATCCGACGGAGGAAGGGGCGTTGCAGGAAGCGCGCGAGTTGCTTACTGTGCTCGATCCAGAAACTTCCAATGATACTGAGACGCTCGGACTCTGGGGTGCGGTGCATAAGCGACTCTGGGAATTAACTGAAGATAGAAAGTACTTAGATGAATCAGTGCGTGGTTATGAGAGGGGTTTTTATCTGCGTAACGACTACTACAACGGCATTAATCTTGCCTATCTGCTCAACGTCAGGTGCGCGAACGCTACTACTCCGGCCGAAGCTATCGCCGATTTTATACAGGCTCAACGGATTCGGCGTGAGGTCAGAGACATTTGTCAGGCGGTGCTGAAGTCAGAGAGTTTGCCTCTTAACACTAAGTACTGGGTGCAAGCAACAGAAGCGGAAGCGTGTATTGGTATGTGCGATAAAGCCGATGAGGAGCGGGGTGAGCAACTGCTTGAAGTGGCATTGAAGATGGATGTTGAACAATGGATGAAAGACTCAACGCAGGAGCAACTCCATAAGCTCAGGCCGATGCTCGCCGATTCTCCTTTGAAGTATATTATTAAAGAATGAGAAATATGCACTGTGATGGAAATAGCCTGGAACGATGCTTATTCACCTGAGATACGTCGCATCATTTGTACGACTAATGCGATCGAATCAGTGAATATGAGTCTACGCCCCTAATAATCTGCGGAGTCTAAACAAATGCCAAAAAATAATCCCCCATTTGAACTTGAACCTAATATCTCTGAATTTATGAAGGAACATAAGGTATTTGTTGAAGCACCCGAAGGTAAGGCGTTGGCTATCAACGTCGCCGAGTTTTCGCAAATGCCAATTATCCCGGAAATTCACGTGATTTCTCCAGACAAAACTCTGAACGTGAATGCACCACAACAGATTGTCGAATGGGTTAACCTAATTCCTGCAGAACTTGTCGAACATCGGGATGCTCCTCTTCTCGATTTTAAAATAATGCCGGAGAAAGAAGCGGCAGTGGCTATGTCGTCGAGTTTACAAGTGCTTACAGTCGGAGCACAGGCTCTAATTGCGGGGGGCGGAATGGGGGCGGAATTCAAGGCTGATGCGCTGCTGCAAGCTGCTTTTGGTAACGACAAGGCATCTGCGGCTATCCGAGAACCGTTTCTTGATCCAAAATTTGAATTGCCGCCAATCCCAATGCAAGATTCTAAACTGCCGGATATCAGCAAGCTTGTGCTCGAAGGAACAGTAACCGAACTGCTCCAGACGTTTGCCAAATGCGGCATCATGGCAAAGGATGAACGAGACTGGGTCAATAGCATCAGACAATTCGGGACTGTGACAGAAATTTCACCCAATCCTGCTTGCGGTGGGCAGACGATAACGGTAAGTTTCAAAGATTTCGGTAGCGCACCCCCTGCACAAGGTAGTTTCAGCGATATCTATATCAGTATCCCGGCAGCGGGGGGAGATCATGCACGAATCAGTATCCGCCAGATCGTCCCCACATTTTTTGATCCGGAAACATGGCGTGATAGTGGTTCTCTTACTTTTACGCTTCCCAGCAATGTTTCAACCGGCTGCCTGGGTTTTTTTATCGCGCCTGCCAATGAAGGTAGAGGTGGAGGTTGCAACGGCGGTGAAATGTTAAGTTCGGCGGGCATGCTGCAAAGTATTCTAGGCGATCAGTTCGGCGTAGTGGGAGTATTGCAAGGCCAGAAAATTGTGGATGTTGCAATTACTATCGAAGCTAACAAACATTCGCCCTGGCCTTCTGTCAGCTGTCAAGCGGATAAGGCCAATCACCTGAATGCAGGGCCGCCCATCATTAACGGTTTTGGTATACAGGAAAATGGACCAATTCACCCGCGAGGCTACGTGACCCTGAGTTGGTCCGTATCCAATGCCGATCATGTTGAGATTATTCCGCGAGCCGTTCCTGGCTCCGAAAATCCGCATGAGCTGCCCGTCATCAACGGACCATTAAGCCAATCTGGAAGTATGCAGATCCCAATACCCTGCCGCAAACGATGGGTTGGTGAATATGTGTTGTACGCGACCAACGCAAATGGTTGTACCGAGGGACCGCTCCAAAGTATTGTCACGCTTGAAAGTGGCTACGGTGAATATCGCATTGGCGTTGCAAAGGCCGATATCACTGATGAACGCAAAGGCCTTCCCATGGCTGGCTTTGCTGATGAAGCACAGAAAACCAACGGTGTTTTGCATCGTTTATTTGCGCGTGCTTTTGTAATTGAAGAAAACAGCACTGCAGAAAATAGATCGTGTCTCGCAATGGTCGTTGCTGATATCTGGACTTGTACTCAGGCGGTTAAAAATGCTGTGGTCGAGAAGCTGAAAGGCCGTTTTGGTCCAGGTCGTTATCCTGCTGAGCGGGTTATGATCTCAGGAACTCACACACACGCAGGTCCTGGCGGATATTCCGAATACTATCTTTATAACTTATCAATTGGCGGTTTCGACCAGGAAGTTTTCGACATTATCGTCGACGGCATTGTTTCTGCAATCATAGATGCGCATAACCGACTTGCTCCGGGTCGAATTTTTGTTAATTCCGGAGAACTTCTTAACTGCGGCATGAATCGCTCGCTCAATGCATTTCGGAACAACAGAGATGTCGGCAGCGACTTAAGTTTGTCAGTCGACAACGAAATGCTCCTTCTCAAATTTGTACGTGATCTGGATAACAAAGGAGGAACAGCCAATATCGGTGTGCTGAATTGGTATGCGATTCATCCGACAAATCTCGGCTACATGAATACGCAAGTATCCGGTGATAATAAGGGTTGGGCTGAATCACAGTTTGAAAAAATTCTCTCAGAGAGAGGAAAGCCGGAAATTGTCATTGCTGCATTTGGAAATAGTTGTGCCGGTGATATTTCCGGTAATGTTGGCACCGGAATTCCCATGGGCAGTAAAGAAAACAATGAAGTTGCGTGGAATAACGATGTTGCCCGGATGGAAAAAATGGGTCAACTTCAGTGTGACAAAGCCATCGAATTATTTGACTCTACAGTTGCTGAAGAAATTACGGGGCCGATTGATGTCAGCTATACCCATGTAGATATGTCGCAGGTATCGATTGAAAATATACCCGGTGCAAGAACTTGGCCGGCAGCAATTGGCGTATCCTTTGGCGCCGGAAGCTCAGAGGATAGTCAGCCGGCAGTCTATATTCCAGATTTAAAAGGGCAAAAGATCATTGCAAAAATTCGCGAAGGTATGGATCAGACAGAATTTAACAAAGGAGCGGCCGAATTTTGGCTCACTGGTGGTCCCGTGCTTGCGGGGCTTATGACGGGATTTTTAGGTTCCCTGGCGTTGGGGCCTGTTGGCATAAAAGCAGCTCTACCTTCACTTGTACCTATTCTTAAAACTGCTCTTCAGATAATTGCAGCTTGGCCTGTTTCTTCGTCCAGCTCCTATTTCTTCAGTACACTTGGACAGCTCTTTTTTTCAAGTAAAATACATGATCCCCAATCCAGTCCGGAGGGTCAATGGTCCTGGATTATTCCTGACCAACTTGCTCCAAATACTAATTACACACCTTCCTACATAATTGGACATGGTATGAAGCCGATCATGTTTCCTGTAGGTCTGTGGAAGCTGAGATGCACCCCAGCAGACCGGAGTCAAGCATCAACGGATTGGGTTTGTCCCTTAGTACCACACATTGTTCCTATTCAGATGATGCAGATCGGTCAGGTTTCGATTGTCGGTGTTCCCGCTGAGTTTACAACCACTGCTGGGCGCCGTCTCAAGGCAAAACTGCGCGAGATACTAGGACAAGAAAATGCTCGCATCGTAATTTCAAATTACAGCAATGCCTATTCAGGATATGTTACCACCGCAGAAGAGTATGCTATCCAGGAATATGAGGGAGCATCAACGCTATATGGCCCCTACACGCTGGATGCTTATTTGCAGGAAATTGGTAAGTTGGCGCATGCTATCAAGACAGGAACCAGAATTCTGGTTGAAGCACCGTTTGATGTGCCAGCGGTGTATAAGAAACCATAGGGATAATTCTAAAAGGATAGGCGTGGGTATGCTGCGCTTTGCGCGCTAAAGAATGGATTGATGACTATGCATGCAGGTGAAAGTCGAGGGCCCAACTATGCAGTACACCGTTGTCTGCTTCGGCTTTATCAATGACTTCTAGTATCCATTTTCCTTGGCAATTCATGCCACGAAGTGCTGCTAGTCCGGGATCTAGTACTGATGTAAACGGAGTCCGCGCGCTTTTCCCCGAGCTGCCTTGTCGGTTTTCGAGAACTATCGGTGGGCTACCTGGGGCGTGCAAGCGAATGACAAGATCCCCCACATAAGTGTGATCCAATTTCAGGTTGATGGAGATGTCCACCAAGAATCCAGTGTCTGGCACGTCGATCGTATCGCGCGTCCACGTCCGAGTATTATCGGGGATGAAAAGCTCAGGTGACGATGAGAAGCGGAGTCGTCGCTCCGAGATCATAGCTAACTGCGAAGCATCTTTGAGTCGCCGAGCGGCCGTAACGAGGTCAATCCCGCCGCGACTGATCAGACGAAGCGCTTCCGTCGCTGTTCTGGCGATCCACTTAGATTGCTCTGAAGACATCGCAACAAAGCCAAATCCCAGTTCGTTCTGTCTTGAATTCATCTCACTGTCCTTTGGCCGATGTGCGAATTCGAACAGAGCTGGCAGAGCACAGAAGTCTCGGAGCTTTAGATGCCGGAATGCAATTTCTCCATCCTTATCTTTTCTTAGTAGGTGCATTAAGGCGCCAAATTCTAGGAAACGCTCTACCTCGACCCCCGACAATCCATGCATCTCGTCCGCGGCAAGTGAAGTGTGCTGCGTGTTTAATATCCAGGCATGTGCCATTGAGATTTGGTAACGTGCCTCGCCCGCGGCAAGCGAAGTGCGCTGCGTGGGTCGCATCCAACGGAATGAGCTTACAAAGCCGCCGGGTTCTTCGAGCCACATTGTTGCGGCGATCGACGCGAGGAATGTACGAGCATCCTGTTCTTTGAATGGTAAAGTGCCAGCCTTTGATGCCTCGTGCACGAAGCGACGGGAGATGTAACGATCAAATACGAAGGCTTCGTCGAATGGTGCGTCCGATTGCCCTAGCGCCAAATCCTGCCCGATTGCAAGTGAGAGCATGCCAAGCAAGAGTGGCGTGCGAACAAGTAGCGCGAACTCCGGATCACGGCTGACTCGATCCCATAAGAAGGTCTGGTTTCGTGCCGTCAAGTAGTCCTGTATCTGAGCATCAGAGAGCGGCTGAAGTGTGAGGGTGGCGTCTAGTGGAGCAATGTGGCTGATTTCTCTGTAGTCTGTCTCACGGCTGGTGATCACTACCGGTCCGGTAGGTAAGTCACGGGCGAGTGCGTCGAGGAAGAGAGCCCGTGGATCATATATTTTTGTGTCGTCGGGATAAATAGTACGTGGACTGCCTAGCTCATCCAGGCCATCAAGCAGAAGAAGCGGTTGTTCGTTTCGGAGCTTTGGCCACGGCGAGACGCGCTCTACCCAGTCTAGGATTGGTAAGTGCAAGTCCCAGCTGGCGATGCTTGCCAGCACCGGTAAGTGTTCGGATGGATTATGCAAGCGTGAAACTGCTGCGTCGCGAGTGAATGCAAGAAGCGCAGTCGTTTTGCCAGCCCCGGGAGCACCGAGCAACAGAATCCGTTTGTGATGCGCGCGAAAAGCATCCTTAAATGATGCAAAGACTTTCTCTGGTTTGCTTGTGGCTTGTGTTGCGGAATTCCGATTGTCGACAGCGGGAGACACCGAGAAGCCAATCCGGAACGTATTGGTGTTGGCAGGCGCAGGCATAGTCGCATCGTGGACATCCTTCGTTTCAAGGTTCAATAGATGCATAACAGTCTCCGCCAGACGCTGACTGCACCATTCGTGAAGGTTTTGTAGGTAGCGCACGATCTCTGGCGTGTCTCCATAGACTGGCAGCTCATCATCCGTGGCGGGATTCTTAAGCCGATCAAGAATGGTGCTCAGCAACTGATCGTACTCACTTTCAATCGAAAGAGACAGTACATTCCGGGTGCAGATGTGTACGGGCAAATCACCACCTGGAAACACCACCGGCACAAGCCACAATTTCCCTGGTGGATTCTGCTCGCGCCGCCGTTGATCCTGATTCAATGCATATTGGATTTCGCGACGTACAAAACTTTCCCCACGCTCTACGTCCTTCGTAAGACAAACGATAACGTGAGAAGCGGCACGGATTCCTTCTTCGATTTTACCAGTGAAATCCTGATCTGGATCGATGTTCCGTGTGTCGCGGAACGTGCCGATACCTGCTTGCTGAAGATCAGCATCGATGCGCTCAGCCCAGCAGCGACCGTCGGCTCGTGCGTATGACAAGAACACGTATGTCATGAGACTACAGCTTCGCAACCATCGCGAGCTCTAATAACTATCAGTAACGAACCATTCTTGTAGATATAGGAAAGATAAACGTTTTTCTTCATAGAAAATGAATGCGCTGAAAGTCGGATTGGTAATCAAATATGCCTTCAACGTACCATCAAATGATCAAGAAATCACTTAATTTCGGTTCGATCAGCGCAAATAACCAAAGATTGAGATGCGTTTTACTGTTTCTAGCGAAAAACGGTCAAGGAAAATGATTACGCAGCAATTGAATCCTATATCGGTCTTACAAAGTATGTGCCTGTTTATTGCATTGTGGCTATTGTTACCGGCTCTAACAAAAGAAATCCCGAGAGATTGCTCATGAATCAAGTCGATAATAATAAGAATTCGGTTTGACTGAAAGTCAATTAGGCCGACTATTCAGTTGCTTGCGGTTGAATGGTCAGCCTGAAGGAATTATCCTTACCTTACAACCACACCATCAAGCCCATTTCCAATGGATGGGTCAGTAGGGGATGATAAGGATAAATACGGATGAAATATTCCTGTTTGCCGCATAATTCCGGTGTCAGCTTGAGTTCGAACAGGTGTTCATCCGCATCCTGAGTGCCGGTAAATTCAAACTTGAAATGCTGGAAGTTGGATAAGCGGGTGGTTTTGAATTGGCGGCATATCAGCAGTTCAATGACGACATCTTCATGCGACAGGTTGTTGAGTCTGGCGGCTACCTTGAAGTTCAATGTTTCGTTAAACGGCACACGTTCACGCAGAGGGTCCAGGCGGCGTAGTGTGATGCCATGCCACGCGCTTCTTATTTTGGTTTTCCATGCGGCAATATTTTTTGCTTCAGCGTAGTCATTGGCGGCGTACAGTGCGCCTTTTTTACTGGCCGGATAATAAAAGTTAGTCACATATTCATCGACCATGCGGGTTGCGTTGTACCGTGGCAGCAGCGACATCATGGAATGTTTGGCCATTTTTACCCATTCCGGCGAATAGCCGAGTTTGCCATAGTTGTAATATAGCGGCACGACCTGGTCTTGCAGGATTTCATACAGCGCCCGGCTTTCTTCCTGGTCACGCAGCACGCCTTCCATATCTTCCGGACCCGGTTTGATCGCCCAGCCGTTTTTGCCGTCATAGCCTTCCCCCCACCAGCCGTCCAGCACGCTTAGATTGATTGCGCCGTTAATTCCCGCTTTCATGCCGGATGTGCCGCTGGCTTCCAGCGGATAGATCGGGTTGTTAAGCCAGACATCCACGCCGGCAACCAGGCGCCGGGCAAGCCGCAAATCGTAGCCTTCGACTAACAACAACCGTCCTTCAAATTCGGGAAAATGCGCAATTTGACTGATGCGCCGGATGAGGTCTTGCCCCGGTACATCGGCAGGGTGCGCTTTGCCGGCAAAAATCAGCAATACAGGGCGTTCCTGATCCAGGATGATTTTGCGCAGCCAGTCGAGATTGTCGAATAACAGTACGGCGCGTTTATAGGTGGCGAAGCGGCGCGCAAAGCCTAACGTCAGGATATTCGGATTAATCGGATCCACGAACTTCAGGAGCCGGTCGAGATGCGCTTCCGAGCCGCGATTTCGAGTGTTTTGCTCGGTGATGCGAGAGCGGATGCCATGGAACATTTGCGATTTTAACGATTGCCGCACGCTCCAGAACAAATGATCGGGTATGGCATCAATGCGTGACCAGTACTCGTTGTCGCACATTTTGCTGCGCCATTCATGACCCAGATAGCGATCAAACAGATCGGACCATTCCTGTGCCAGAAAGGTCGGTACATGAACGCCATTGGTAACGTAGGCGATGGGATTTTCTTCCGGCTCGATTTGTGGCCACAGATCCCGGCAGATACTGGCGGATACGCCACCGTGTATTTTGCTGACGCCATTGTGTGTGCGCGAGCCATGAATCGCTAAGGCAGTCATATTAAAATCAGGGCTGCCGGGCACATGGCCGAGCGCCATGAATGCTTCGCGGGTAATGTTGAGACTGCGATAGAAGTTGTCAAAGTAGGTATGCATGATGTCTGCGCTGAAATGATCATGCCCGGCGGGAACGGCTGTATGTGTCGTGAAAATCGTATTGACCGCCACGCTTTCCAGCGCGCTGGCAAAATCGAGTCCTTGCAGAACCCGATTGTGGATGCGCTCAAGAATCATGAAAGCGGCGTGGCCTTCATTGATATGCCAGATGGTGGGTTGTATGCCCAGTGCCTGGAGCGCACGCACACCGCCCATGCCCAGAATAATTTCCTGCTCGATGCGCATGATTTTGTCGCCGCCATATAAATTGTGCGTGATATAGCGATCTTGCGGAGAATTTTCCGGCAAGTCGGTGTCGAGCAGATACAGCGTGACATGGCCGATTTTCGCCTGCCAGATTTTTACCACCACATTGCGGTGCGGTAGTGCAACTTCAATATGCAGGCTCGAGCCATCTGCTTGCAGCACCGGTGTGACCGGAAGATCTTCAAAGTCCGACATGGTGTAGGTAACTTGCTGATTACCCTGACTATCGATGGTTTGAGAGAAATATCCCTGGCGATACAGCAAACCAATGGCTACGAACGGAAGATGCAAGTCGCTGGCCGCTTTGCAGTGATCGCCGGCGAGAATGCCCAGACCGCCGGAATAAATGGGCAAGCTTTCATGAAAACCAAATTCAAAACAAAAATAAGCAACTTGATCTTGCGCGCATAAATTGCCGGTATCGGTATTACTTTGTGCGGATGGTGCGTCGTGGTACGAATCATAAGTCGACAGAATGCTGTTGTAGGTAGCGAGAAACACCCGGTCTTCCGTTGCTTTCAGCAGCGCTGACTCATCCACGCGTTTGAGAAATGCCTTGGGGTTATGGCCCACCGCTTCCCATAAATGCGGATCCAACCGCGAAAACAGCGTGCGCGTGGCACGATCCCAGCTATACCAGAGATTGTTGGCCAATTCTTCCAGACGCCTAAGGCGTGGTGGTATTTTAGGATTAACAGTGATGGTGAAAGCAGTGCGTGAAAACATGGTGATTCTCCTGGATGGAAATTATTTTTATTACGATGGGCGGTTAATCCATTGAATGAAATATCGGGCATTCAAACTGGCAGCTGCCAAATTCTCAATTCTAACTACTTATTGAGTAGATTATGTACTGCCCGTTGCGCACCGAGCAAGCTAATTTCAGGGTTTGTGATGATATGCACCGGAATTTCATGCATCAATGCGGAAAACCTCCCTTTATCGCAAAAGGCACGCATGAAGCCGCCTGACTTGAGGGTGTTGATTATTTTGGGTGCAATGCCGCCGGCAATGTAGACACCGCCACGGCATAATCCGGCCAGTGCCAGATTGCCTGCATAAGCGCCATAAATTTCAGCGAATACATTGAGCGATTTGATGGCCATCGGATGTTGATGGGTCTGCGCCAGTGCCGTGACGATAGCGCCGCTGTCTTCTTTAAGCGTTGGCGCTGCCAAGCCCGACGGTGTTTTTTGATGGATTTGCAGAAAATTAAAAATGTGCGTTAATCCCGAACCGGATAGTAAACGCTCTACCGACACATGGTCGAATCGACGCTGCAGCGATTCAAGCAGAGCGATTTGTAATGGGTTGGACGGCGCGAAATCGATGTGACCCGCCTCGGTCGATAATGCGAAATAACGATCTTCCGGACAGGCAAGCCACGCCACGCCCATGCCTGTACCGGCACCCAGGATGACACGCATTGCTTGCGCGTGGGATTGTCCTGTTTGCAGTGTCATCAGATCGTCAGGCGAGAGTATTTCAACAGCCAATGCAGCCGCTTCAAAATCATTGATGAGCTTGACCTTGGGAATTGAGAATTCGTGCGCAATATCAGCACTATTGATGTGCCAGGGTAGATTGGTTAATTTTACTTGTTGTGCAACGATGGGTCCTGCTACTGCAAAGCATGCTACAAGCGGAGGACATGCCGGATCGGCTCGATTCAGGAAATCGCTTAAGACGTCGGAAAAAGTTGCGAAGTCTTGACTCTCATAGTACTGCGTGAATGGCTGCTGGATTTCTCCAGCGTTTATTTCGGCCAGTTGCAGAATGGTTTTGGTGCCACCGATATCGCCGTAGATAAGTTGTTGGTTCAAGTAAGTATCAATCCAGGAAATGCTAATAGGCTGTAGTGTAAGTATACATCGGCTGACTTATTTTCACCGCCATCGCTGTCATTTGACATACACTGACACATTCAGTACATTTTTCCCGATATTGGCAGCAGTTGATTTTTTAGTATCCTTGATCAAAATTTTTTAGGTATTTTGTTGACGCTATGGCTGATCCATTGATTATCGCTAAAACGAATAATGCTGAACTGGCGCTCCTGCCGGCGATGGCAACGCGACATGGGTGTATTACCGGTGCGACCGGTACCGGCAAGACAGTGACGTTGCAAAAGCTGGCGGAAGGTTTTTCCAGTATGGGGGTGCCGGTGTTTATGGCGGATGTCAAAGGTGATTTAACGGGTATTTGTAAACCCGGGTCGCTGACAAATAAAATGACGGAGCGACTGAATCAACTAAACATGAATCATCCGTACTGGCAAGGTTTTCCGGTGACTTTGTGGGATGTGCTGCAGGAAAACGGCCATCCGCTGCGCGCTACGATTTCCGACATGGGACCGCTGTTGCTGGCGCGTCTGCTGAATCTGAATGAAACGCAAGAAGGTGTACTAACGCTGGTTTTTAAAGTGGCTGATGATCATGGGTTGTTGTTGCTGGATCTGAAGGACTTGCGCGCATTACTGCAATTTGTCGGCGACAATGCGAACCAGTTCAAAACCCAATATGGTAGCGTTTCATCGGCTTCGATTGGTGCAATCCAGCGGGGCTTGCTGCAAATAGAAGAGCAGGGGGGAGAAAAATTCTTTGGCGAGCCGATGCTGAACATCGAGGATTTGATGCAAACCATCGACGGCAAAGGCGTTATCAATATTCTTGCGGCTGACAAGCTGCTCAATTCACCGCGGCTGTATAGTACCTATTTGCTGTGGATGCTGTCTGAGTTGTACGAAAATCTGCCGGAAACCGGTGATCGCGACAAACCCAAACTGGTGTTCTTTTTTGATGAAGCACATCTGTTATTCAGCATGGCATCTCCCGCCTTGCTGGAGAAGATCGAACAAGTCGTCAGACTGATTCGTTCCAAAGGCGTCGGTGTTTACTTTGTCACGCAAAATCCGTTCGATATTCCGGAAAAAGTGCTGACGCAACTGGGTAATCGTATTCAACATGCGTTGCGGGCGTTTACGCCGCGCGATCAGAAAGCGGTGACGACCATCGCTGAAACCATGCGTCCCAATCCAAAATTGAATGTCAAACAGGCCATTCTGGAACTTTCAGTCGGCGAAGCGTTGATTTCTTTGCTCGACCGTGACGGATCTCCCACGATCACCGAGCGCGCTTTTATATTGCCGCCAGTTAGCCAGATCGGGCCGATTACGCCGGTTGAGCGAAAACAACTGATGCAATCTTCCATTGTGGCCGGCGTGTATGAACAGGCAATCGATCGGGAGAGCGCTTTTGAGTTGTTGCAAGCACGGGTTGGTGCTGGAAGCTTGCCCGGCAGCTCATCCGGATCGGCGGGTTCCGGGGATTTGAAGACACCGGCGGAAGAGGGAATTTTGGCAGGACTGGGCGACTTGTTATTGGGTACGTCCGGCAAACGCGGTGGCCGACATGAGGGTGTTATTGATGTATTTGCAAAAAGCGCGGCACGCTCGGTGGGTTCATCCATCGCACGTGAAATTACCCGCGGCTTGCTTGGGTCGCTGCTGGGTCAAAAACGGCGTTAGTCATTTCATCACAAAAAAAATTATCCCTATCATAGATTTATTTTGTTCCAGTAATTGCTGATTGTCCCTTAGATACAGGGAGATGTTCGTGCATGAATGATATTTCGTTCTACCAGCAACTATTTGAGGCAAGTCCTCACCCATACTTGATTCTGCGAGCGGATGACGGCTTTACCATTGTGGCGGTGAATAATAAGTACCTAGAAGTCACTGGCACGCAGCGAGAAGCGATTGTTGGTGATAGTTTGTTTGATGTCTTTCCTAATAATCCGAATGATTACGCTTCCGATAGTGTTAATGATTTGCGCACCTCACTAAACCATGTTCTCAAAGCAAAGCGCCAGGATATTATGAGCGTGCAAAAGTACGATATCCCGCTACGCGATGGTAGCGGAAACTTCGAGCTCAAATACTGGAGCCCGATCAATACCCCTGTATTTGATACTGGGGGGAATGTTACTTACATCATCCATCACGTGGAAGATGTCACCGAATTTATTGTCGGTCATGAACGTGCCATAAACGAGCAACTTCGCGCAAGCGAAATGCGCTTTCAGATCATATTTGAACGGGCAGCAACCGGTATTGCGATTGTTTCACCCGAAGGGCGTTGGTTACGGGTTAATCACAAACTATGTCAGATCGTCGGCTATCGTCGCGATGAACTGATGGGACTTGCTTTTCAAGATATCACCCATCCGGATGATCTGGATACAGACCTGAATTATGTACAGAGGGTGCTTGCCGGTGAAATCACCACTTTTTCTATGGAAAAACGCTACATCCGCAAAAACAGCAGCGTTATCTGGATCAATCTTACCGCGTCTTTAGTCCGGAAACTGGATAATACGCCGGATTATTTCATTACCATTGTTGAAGATATTCAAGCCCGTAAAGAAATTGAAGCAAACCTAAAAGAAGCAAAACGCATCGCTAATCTGGGTCACTGGAAATGGGATGTCAGCACAAACAAATATACTTGGTCGGAGGAGATCTATCGCATTTACGGTCGTGATTTAGATTTGCCGCCGCTCAGTTATCAGGAAACCTCGCAGTATTTCACCGCGCAGAGCTGGGTTAGTCTTGTTGCTGCTGTGGAAGAATGTGTAGCGAAAGGGCTTCCCTATGAATGTGATGCGGAAGTGGTGCGCGCAGATGGTAGTCATCACTGGGTTATCGCTCGAGGAGAAGCGACACACGATGCTGGTGGTAGAATCACAGCATTACACGGCACGATGCAGGATATCACTGAGCGCAAATTGGCTGAGGTGGCACTGCAAGAAAGCAAAGAGCAGCTCAAATTATTCATTGAATACGCGCCGGCTTCGTTAGCCATGCTTGATCAGCAGATGTGCTATCTCGCATTTAGTCAACGCTGGCGCAGCGATTACTCTCTGGGTGATGGTAATTTGCTGGGATTATGCCATTACGACGTTTTTCCGGAGATCGGCGAGGAATGGAAAGCTATCCATCGCAGATGCTTGGCCGGAGAAGTCATTCGCGCTGACGAGGATCGTTTCGAGCGGGCCGATGGCCGGGTACAATGGTTGCGCTGGGAGGTACGGCCCTGGTATCTGGGCAGTGGCGCGATCGGCGGTATGGTTATTTTCTCCGAGGATATCACGCAGCAGAAACAGGCTGAGGAGGCGCTTCAGCTCAATGTCGATCTGGAAAAACGGATTACGGAGCGTACCGCGGAATTAAAAGCGCTCAATCAGTCATTGGAAAGCTTTGTGTATTCCGTTTCCCACGATCTGAAAGCGCCGTTACGCGGTGTTGAAGGGTACAGCCGGCTTCTGGAAGAAGATTACGCCGATCGACTGGATGATGAAGGGCGCTTGTTTATCAGCAACATTCGCACCGGCGTCACGCGCATGAATGAGTTAATCAATGATTTGTTGGCTTATTCGCGCATAGAACGGCGCAAGCTGGAATCCAATGGATTGGATCTGACCATCGTAGTTCATCAGGTGTTAGAGGAGCGCGATGAAGACATTGCTTCACATCAGATTGAAATCGCTGCGCATTTGCCTCCACTCATGGCTCGCGGTGACCGTGAAGGTTTGGCGCTGGTGTTACGTAATTTGCTGGAAAATGCGATCAAATTCAGCAAACATTCCGCGCATCCACGGATTGAATTCGGTGCTTCTCAGGATAATCATCACATTACTCTGTGGATTCGTGACAATGGTATTGGTTTTGACATGAAGTATAATCAGCGCATTTTTGAGATTTTCGAGCGCCTCCATCGGCTGGAGGATTATCCTGGTACGGGTATCGGTTTGGCGCTGGTCAAGAAAGCCATGCAACGCATGGGAGGTCGTGTCTGGGCGCAGGGCGTGCCGGGTGAAGGCGCAACCTTCTATTTGGAACTGCCTGCCGTGCAGGAACCCGAAAGAGCTATGGAGTAAATCATAATGAATGCATATCCGCCGATTCTTCTTGTCGAAGATAATCCGCTTGACGTCGATTTAACTTTGCGTGCTTTCCGGCGCCGAAAACTTGCCAATCCGGTACTGGTAGCACGGGATGGTGAGGAGGCGTTAGCATGGATACCCCGCTGGGAGTCAGGGGAAACCCAGCCGACCGTCATCTTGCTAGACCTGAAGTTGCCGCGAATTGATGGCCTCACTGTGCTGCGAACACTGAAAGCACATGCAGTGCTACGCCGCATTCCAGTCGTCGTGTTGACCACCTCCAAAGAAGATCGTGACATCCACACTGCCTACGATCTAGGGGTCAACTCGTACATTATCAAGCCGGTAGACTTCGATAACTTTATGGATGTGGCACAGCAGATAGAGCTTTATTGGTGCGTTTTCAACGAACTGCCCAAATAAGCACGATGCGCGTTCTCTATATTGAAGATTCCGCCAGTGATGCTGATCTGGCCCGGCGTACTCTGGCGCGGACCGCGCCTGAAATCGAACTGGAAGTGGCGGTGACGCTAACTGCAGGACTCAAACAACTGGCTGAACCAGGCTGTTACGATTTACTGCTGGTCGATCTTTCCTTACCGGACGGCTCCGGTTTAGAGGCATTGGCCAGCGTACGGGAGCAACGGCTGTCAACGGCAGTTGTGGTTCTCACCGGTTCAGGTGACCAAGATTCAGCCATTGCCGCACTAAAGGCCAGTGCGGATGATTACCTGATCAAACGGGACGATTATCTGGAACGCCTGCCTCGTACCTTGCGTAATGCATTGGATCGTTTCCGTTGCAGCGTTGATCGCAATCAACCCCTGCTGCGTGTTCTATATATTGAGCATAATATTTCTGATATCGATCTGATGCGCCGCCATTTGGCCTCGCATGCGCCGCATGTTCACCTGACCGCGATGACAAGTAGCCAAGATGCTCTGGCACTTTTACCTGCTGACCCGGTTGCACAGACTGCTGCATTTGATGTACTCCTGATTGATTACCGTATGCCGGGTATGGACGGATTGGAGTTCATTAAGCGACTACGTAACGATCGTAAGCTGGATATCCCCATCGTGTTAATTACAGGGCAGGGCAGTGAGATGGTGACTGCTCGTGCATTGCGTTTGGGGGTGGACGATTATCTATCCAAGCATGAAGGCTATCTCTATGAGATCGCCGCCACACTGGAAAAAGTACAGCACCAAGCAGAATTGACACGCGAGCGAATCAGTTTGAAAAAAACCAGCCTGCGTCTTTCCCATTTGCTGGCTGCCAGCCCGACCATTCTATACAACCTTCATTTTGCAGGGAAAACGCTTCAATCCATCTGGGTCAGCGAGAACATCGAACGACTGCTTGGTTACACGCCGGAAGAAGCACTGGTTCCGGACTGGTGGTACTCACATGTGCATCCGGATGATCGTGAAGCGGTATTGGCGCGCCAATCCATTTTATTTACAGAAGGTCAGCTGACCCATGACTACCGGTTTTTTCATCGCAGCGGACGAATCGTCTGGATTCTGGATGAACTTCGGCTGGTACGAAGTATGGATGGCGAGCCTCTCGAAATTGTCGGTGCTTGGCTCGATATCAGTGAGCAAAAACGCGCTGAGTTGATACGCGGCGCGCATCAGTCCGTATTGGATCTGATCGTTACCAATCAACCGCTTGCAGTGATTCTCAATGACATTGCTCAGCGCCTGGAGACCATCAATCCCGACATGCTGGTCTCTATCCTGCTGCTGGATAAGCATACAGGCCGCCTTAGGCATGGTGTGGCACCAAGCCTGCCGGATGATTACAACGCAGTCGTCGATCAGCTGAGAATCGGTGATGGCATCGGTTCCTGCGGGACATCAGCGTGGCGTGGTGAACCGGTGATCGTTTCTGATATTGATCAGCATCCTTATTGGCAACCTTATCTGGAATTAACACGTAAAGCCAACCTCCATGCCTGCTGGTCAGTGCCGTTCAAGGATGAAGCCGGAAGAGTATTAGGCACCTTTTCCATCTATTACCATACCCCTCGGGAACCTTTACCTGCCGACCTGGCATTGATCAATGAATTCGTTTCCATCACTGCACTGGCGGTACAAAAGGTATATGCAGCGGAGACATTAAAGCAGGCTGCAGCCGTATTTGAATCCACCCGGGAAGGTGTGGTCATTACCGATCTGGAACCACGTATCGTCGCTATCAATCGTGCCTACACTGAAATTACCGGTTACAGCGAAGCACAGGTGCTCGGCAAGAACCCAAAGATCATCAAGTCGGGACGGCACGATAAAGCGTTTTACCAGGCAATGTGGAGCAGTCTCAGCCAGACAGGTTATTGGTGCGGAGAAATCTGGAGCCGCCGCAGCAATGGGGAGATTTATCCGCAATGGCTGACAATAAGCACAGTATGTAATGACAGAAATGAGCCCTGCAATTATGTCGGCGTATTTACTGACATTACTCAGACGAAGCAATCTGAAGCGCGTCTCATGCATCTTGCCCACTATGATCCATTGACCGACTTGCCAAACCGTTTGTTGGTGCAATCACGTTTACATCATGCCATTGAACGGGCACAACGGCATAACTACCGGATTGCAACGCTTTATCTCGATCTGGATCGCTTCAAGAATGTCAATGACAGCCTGGGTCATCCCATCGGGGATGAGCTTTTGATTATGCTGGCCTCCCGCTTGAAGAAACGACTGCGTGAGGAAGATACACTGGCGCGATTGGGCGGTGATGAATTTCTGTTGGTACTTGAAAATATCAGAGATCCCAGTGAGCCTGCCACCGTAGCACAAACTTTGATTAATCTGCTCACTACACCGTTCATTTTGCCGAGTGGTCACGAGATCTTTATTAATGCCAGTGTGGGTATCAGCCTTTTTCCGGATGATGCGAACAGCGTTACCGAGCTGATCCAGCACGCTGATATGGCCATGTATTTGGCGAAACAAGAAGGCCGCAATACGTATCGTT
Source organism: Nitrosomonas sp. (assembly GCF_024282095.1). Classification (GTDB taxonomy): domain Bacteria; phylum Pseudomonadota; class Gammaproteobacteria; order Burkholderiales; family Nitrosomonadaceae; genus Nitrosomonas. The sequence goes on along the minus strand of NZ_JAMWZS010000016.1, from coordinate 8,948 downwards.
ACCATACAGAAGCCCTAAGCATTGCCGCCAATGAGCGTCTGATACTGGAAACCCGCCTGCGCTATGCGCTCACTGCCGGAGAATTCATTCTCCACTACCAGCCCCTGATTCATGCCGGTAGTGGCCGAGTGGTGGGGGTTGAAGCCTTAGTGCGCTGGCAACCGCCCGATAAAGCCATGGTGCCGCCGGGAAAATTTATCCCTATTGCCGAAGAAACCGGACTTATCGTGCTGCTCGGTGAGTGGGTATTACGCACCGCGTGCGCTCAGGGCCGTGCCTGGATGGATGCTGGTCTGCCGCCACTCGTGATGGCAGTCAATTTGTCGGTGCGGCAGTTTCAATCTGCCAATCTGATCGAATTGACGCAGCGCGTATTGGCAGAAACGAAATTTCCGGCAACTTTCCTGGAACTGGAATTAACCGAAAGCATGTTCATGGAACATGCAGAACAATCCATCGATACGTTGAGAACCTTGAAAGGCCTGGGTGTACGCCTGGCGATCGATGATTTTGGTACGGGCTATTCCTCGCTGACATATTTGAAGCGCTTTCCCATCGACAAGCTGAAGATCGACCAGAGTTTCGTGCATGGCCTGGCCGATGATCCCAATGATCGTGAAATCGCCGCTACCATTATTGCCATGGCGCGCAGCCTTAAGTTGGCTGTGCTTGCTGAAGGGGTAGAGTCTGAACAGCAATTGGCCTTCTTGCGTCAGCATGGCTGCGATTATTATCAAGGATTCCTGTTTCACAGACCGGTGCCGGCTTTGGAATTTGAAGCATGGCTACGTGAAAAATCAATGTTCGAATGACGTTCTTTATTAGCCGAAGCGGTTGTGGATATCATTATGAGGACTATGAAACTCTAGGAGCCTGTCGGGCTCCTAGGCTTCAACACTCAATACCCGACGAATCTCATCGGTTTTGAATCCCAGCGCCATCGGGCGGCGCACATTCGGCAAAGCAATCACATCATAGAGCTCTTCAACCACACCTTCCATGCGCAACCAATGCACCACATCGCCGGTGCGCAGATCGATTACCTGCACCCCGCAGCGCGCTTCCGCATTGCGCGATTTCAAATTTGCATCCAATGCCAAACCGCTGAAGGTTTTATTGTGGCGCGGCCTGGACAAACCCACCAGGGCGAAATCACCATGAAAGCTCAAGCCGCGCATGTATCCAGGACAAAAACACAGCGGTTCAAAACGTCCCGTCGCAAGATCAACATAACCGAAATCTCCCGTGCCGGAATTGAGCAGCCACAGCCTGCCGTTGTACCAACGCGGCGAATGCGGCATGGATAGGCCGGTGCAAACAATTTCATTGCGGTTCACGTCAATGACAATCCCGCCATCGGCACGATGCTCGCGCCAACCATCAGCGACATCGGATTGGCTCACTGCGGTCACATAAGCTGGCTGGCCATCCTGCATCGCCAGGCCGTTCAAATGACAACGGTCTTCCGCTGCCAGTTTGCTGATAAAAGCGGGGCGCCACAGTGGCTTGAAGCTATGCGTTTCGCTCAATGTCGCCAAACAACCAAACAGCGTATTGACGAATACCAAGCGGCCATCACGATCCACCGCCATGTCATGAATATCCAGATCACCGGTGGTATACCCCACTTGCGGCACATACAACCGGTCGAAACCATCCTGCTGCTGCCCCGGTTCGAGTACATTCTCAAACCGCCACACCTGATACAGGCTGCTCATGTACAAACCATTCGATGTCGAACACAAGCCCATGCAGCGGTTGAAGCTACGCTCGAATACCGACAGCGTGTTATCGGGCTTCAGGCCGATAAAATACAACTTGCCGATCTGGTAGGTCGTCAGCGCAATAGCAAGTTTCTGCTCAGCCAGCCATGACAGCATCTGGCGGGAGGTGCTGATTTCAAGCACTGGTGCGGCGGGTGTCTCATGGGTATCCATTGAAAATCCTGATTCTGGTTAAATCCAAACCTTCGCCAAGCTTAGCACAAACAACCCAAAATTGATTATGCTCACAGTAAACTTGGAACCATGAATGCACTGCTATTTCACTAAGCAAAATCGATCGTCACATTAACCCCAACCAGCAGCACCGCATTATCGTGGATATACGTATGGTAACCATCGTGGCTGCCGCCGTCAGTCCAACCGCTATTTTGCACAGTGATGCGGTCTCCGGCATTGCCGTTGACTGTTAAGGTATTGGTGGTATCCGACAGGTTGAGTAAATCGGCTGCAGTGAGCGTCAGCGTATTGTCGCCCTGGCCGTACAAGCAGATGGTTTCGATGCTGCTGATATTGTCGCCAGAATCCGCCAGGTTTAGATTCAGGCCGTTACCGACAAGATGTAGCACATCGTTGCCAGCGCCGCCATCGATCAATGTGAAATCGAGATCAGCCACGCGAATCTTGTCGTCGCCCGCTCCACCTTCAAAGACATCCGCTCCGCCGTGGCCGATGATATGGTCATCGCCTGCACCAGCCTTGAAATCCTCCTCTGCCGAGGTATCCTTCAACAAGCCATCTCCCGATGTACCCATGATTTCAGGCAACCCAATTCCAAAATCGCTGCGGCCAAAGATAACGTAACTGGAGTCCGCACCGGGAGTACCGATAATCAAATCGTCAAAGCCATCGCCATTGACATCCCCTGCACTGCTGATTGAAAAGCCAGATCGATCATACTCCGCCGCTCCATCCAAGCGAAAACCGTTGTTACCGTCAAGACTGGATAAATCCATTATCGCGCTAAAGCCAGAGGCTTTACCAAATAGCACATAGCAAGTACCAGCAGAACTTTGTCCATTTGGATTGGCCGAACTATCACCGATTATCAAGTCATCAAATCCGTCACCATTAACATCCCCTGCGCTGCTACCTACTCCGCCACCATCAAAACGGAAACCTGTACTTCCATCCAGGCTAGACACATCCAGTCGAGCACCAAATCCCGAAGCTTTACCAAATACAACGTAATTTCCAGTAATGAGGTCATCGAAACCATCACCATTCATATCACCCGCGTCACTAACTGAACCTCCTGTATCACCTTCCAAACGGAAACCATTGCTCCCGTCAAGATTGGACAAAACCAGCGAAGCGCCAAATCCTGAAGCCTTGCCAAAAACTACATAATTAGTCCAGTTTGGACCAAATCCAGGCGTACTGATAATCACATCGTCAAAACCATCATCATTAATATCTCCTGCGCTACTGACTGTTCTTCCAGAAAAACCGCTTGCAATTGCTCCATCGAGGCGAAAACCGTTGTTGCCATTAAGATCCAAGAGATTAAGCGTAGAATCAAATCCTGAAGCTTTACCAAATATTACGTAACTAGAGCCAGAGAAGGTACCGTTGGGACTTGCATCGGGAGCACCAACAATCACATCATCAAAACTATCGCCATTAACATCCCCAGCATTACTCACCGAAAGACCTGTTAATTCACCTATTACCCCTTCTAAGCGAAAACCATCGCTGCCATTAAGATCCGCGAGATTAAGTGTGGCATCAAATCCTGAAGCTTTGCCAAATACTACGTAACTAACACTTGTGCGTTTGCATCCAACAATCAGATCGTCAAAGCCATCGCCGCTAACATCGCCTGCGCCACTGACGGAATAGCCAGTTTGATCAAGCACTTTTCCGCCATTCAATTGAAATCCTGTCTTGCCGTCGAGGCTCGAAAGAGCCAGTGTGTCACTAAAACCTGATGCTTTGCCAAATACCACATAGCTGGAACCGGCATTGCCGATATCATTTGGACTGGCAGTAGGGCTAGCGATAATTACATCATCAAATCCGTCGCCATTGACATCTCCTGCACCGCTGACTGAAAATCCCGAGTCATTACCTTCTCCATCCAAACGGAAACCGACACCACTGTGAAGGTTAATCAAGTTAATAACGCCTGGTACTGGAAAAACGGTAGTGACAGCTATCCCAACCAATAATTCTGCCGCACCTTGAGTATAAAGGTGGTAATCGCCGCTGATACCACCATCCGCCCAATCATTATCGAGCCCAAAAACACGATCCCCTGCATTGCCATCAACTGTTAATGAATTGCTGCTATCTGATAAATTGAGTAAATCCACTGCAGTGAGTGTTAATGTATTATTGCCTCTGCCCGTTAAATTGACCGCTTCGATGCTGCTGACCTTGCTATGAACAGTTGAAAGATTTAGATTCAGATTACTTCCTGCCAAAGCTAATGTATCGCTACCAGATCCGCCTTCCACTAACTGGAAATTTAAATCAAATACTTCAATGTGATCGTCGCCTTCACCGCCATGAAAAGTATCCGCTCCACCACCACCGATCATCGTATCGTTGCCGTTACCGGCCACAAAACGTTCGCTATCAGCGCTGCCGACCAGAAGTTCTTCCTTTGTTGTTCCTAAGTAAGTCACCGCAGTAGTAAAGTTGTCGCCAAATAATACATAACTGGAACCAGAATTTCTGCCATTGGGATCAGCGCCCGTGGCACCGATAATCAAATCAGAAAAACCATCCCCATTGACGTCTCCTGCGCTGCTGACTGATTTACCCAGTCCATCACTCGCTTTCGTACCCTCTAAGCGAAGACCATTAATACCATCAATGTCGGATAAATCAAATGTGGCATTAAAACCTGAAGCCTTGCCAAACAACACATAACTGGCACCAGCATCTTGGTTACTCGAGTCGGCCCAGCGAGCACCCACAATCACATCATCAAAACCATCCCCATTAAAATCTCCCGCACTACTGACTGACCAACCCGATTGGTCATCTGCCGCCACACCACCCACACGAAAACCCGTGTCACCATCGAGACTGGATAAATCGATGCTGGCATCAAAACCGGAAGCTTTACCAAAGACCACATAACTAGCGCCAGATTTGTCGCCATGCAGATCTGCCGAACGAGCACCGACAATCACATCAGCAAAGCCATCGCCGTTGATATCCCCCGCGGCACTCACGGAAAATCCGGATTGGTCACCCGCCATAACACCATCCAGGCGAAAACCCGTATGACCATCAAGGCTCGATAGAGCCATCGTAGCGCTGAATCCCGATGCTTTACCAAATATCACATAGCTGGATCCGGAAGACCTGCCATGCGAATCTGCCAAACTGGCTCCGACGATCACATCGTCAAATCCGTCACCATTGACATCCCCCGCATTGCTGACCGATCGCCCAGAACGATCATCCGCTGCTACGCCATCCAAGCGAAAACCATTATTGCCATCAAGATCGGCTAAATCAAACGTGGCACTAAAACCCGAAGCTTTACCAAACATAATATAACTAGCACCAGACTTACCGCCAGTGCGATCAGCATAGCGTGCACCGATGATCAAATCAGCAAAACCATCACCGTTGACATCCCCGGCATTGCTAACCGAAAAACCCGAGTGATCATCAGCAGCTACGCCATCAATGCAAAAGCCGTTATTACCATCAAGACTGGATAAAGCTACTTCAGCATTAAAACCGGAGGTTTTTCCAAACACTACATAGCTTGAACCCGCATTGTTGCCATTGGTATCTGAGTAATAGGCGCCAACAATCAAATCACCTATACCATCTCCATTGACATCGCCTGCAGTACTGACGCTAATACCGGATTTATCATTTTCTGCAGTTCCTACTACGCGAAAACCATTGCTACCATCGATATCTGATAAATCGAATGCGTCACCAAAACCAGCGGCTTTACCAAACATAACGTAACTGGTGCCAGATTTTTCTCCATTGGGGTCAGCATGACGAGCGCCGATAATCAAATCATCGAAACCATCATTGTTAACATCCCCTGCATTACTGACTGATCCGCCGGATCCATCGCCCGCTGCTATGCCATCAATACGAAAACCGTTATTACCATTGAGATTGGATAAGTCAATGAGGCCCGATACTGGAAAATCCGTAGTAATTGACGGATCAATCTGGAGTATAGCTGCGCCTTGTGTATACATTTGATAATTCTCGACAATGCCGCCATCTACCCAGCCAATTCCCAATCCAATGATTCGGTCTCCATCATCGCCATCAACCCTCAAGGTATTGCTGCTATCCGACAGATTGAGTAAATCAACTGCAGTGAGCGTCACTGTATTGTTGCCATTGCCAGTCAAATTAATCGCTTCAATACCGTTGAGCCTGCCACGTATATTGATCAGATCAACGTTCGAGCTACTACTAGCCATATCCAGCGTATCGCTACCCAAACCACCATCCACTAACTGAAAAGACAAATCAGACACCTGGATGATGTCGTTACCTTCACCACCATGAAAAACATCGGCCCCGCCACCACCGGTCATCGTGTCATTGCCGTTGCCGGCGACGAAGCTTTCTGCTGCTGGGGTTCCGGAAATCAGACCATCATCCCCAGAAGTGCCCAGAAAAGTCACTGCATTGGTAAAGTCACCCCCAAACATCACGTAGCTGGAACCCGATCCTTCTCCATTCGGATCGGCTCCGGCAGCACCAATGATCAAATCATCAAAGCCATCACCATTGACATCGCCAGCACTACTGACAGAACCTCCCGAACCATCGCCGGCGGCTACCCCATCCAGGCGGAAACCGGCGTTGTCATCGAGATTCGATAAATCCCATATGGCGCTAAAACCGGATGCTTTGCCATACACGACATAACTGGAACCAGCGCCATCGCCATTGGCATCCCTTCCACCGATAATCAAATCTCCAAACCCGTCACCATTCACATCTCCAGCATTGGTAACCGATCCACCACTATCAAAACGGAAACCGCTGCTTCCATCCATATTGGATATATCCAGTCGTGCACTAAATCCTGAGGCCTTGCCAAACACGACATAACTGCCGGTAATCAAATCATCGTAACCGTCCCCGTTAATATCACCCGCATCACTCACGGAAACTCCCCAAAAATCGATCGGAGATACTCCCCCAATGAGGCGGAAGCCATTGGTACCATCCAGGCTCAATAGATTCCCATTAAATCCCATACCACCAAATATCACATAGCTGGAACTGGAATCATAAAAATTTTTAGAACTCACAATCACATCATCAAAACCATCGCCATTGATATCTCCGGCACCACTAACCGTACCTCCCAATGTATTAAATTTTTCCGCGGATACGGCAAAGCCTTCTTTGCCATCATAAGGGCTAAATCCTGAAGCCTTACCATATGCTACGATAAATGAGCCGGGGGAAATGTCACGTCCGGAAACTGGCGAGCCGATTATTATTTCATCAAAACCATCACCATTGAAATCCCCCGCATTACTGACGGTAGAACTGAATTCACTGTGAGCTCCCCCTGGTCCTATAAAAAAACCACTTTCACCATCCAGCGTCGATAAAGCAAACGTGGCACCAAAACTTGAGGTTTTACCAAACACGACGTAGCTGATTCCCGTAGGATGATCTGTACCAAAACCTGGAGCGCCAATGATCAAGTCATCGAGCCCATCACCATTGACATCTCCTGCCGTGCTAATTGCCCCACCTGATCCTACACCATTATCGTCCGCTCTTCCGCCATCTAATCGAGAACCAGTGACGCCATCCAGACTGGATAAAGCAATTTCAGCACTGAAGCCAGTCGCTTTGCCAAACACCAGATAAGTGGAGCCATTTGGGCTCATGGTGGCTGGATTTGCTCTCGGTGCACCGACAATCACATCATCAAAACCATCACCATTGACATCTCCGGCAGTACTCACTGATGCACCCGTTAAATCACCTTCTGTCACCCCATCCAGGCGAAAACCATTACTGCCATCGAGACTGGATAAATTGATAACCTTCATAAACAAACCTCCTGCAAATTATTTTTAACACTCAGCCGCAGTCAGGTTGGCAAGCCACTTTGCGATATAGCAAAACGTATTTTGTCTTCCCTTGCATTGTTGTTGCGCTTAAAGCATATAGGCAACGATTATTTTAGATATCAATGTATTATTATCCACTCGCCCTAAAAGGTTGATTTGATCCATGACAACATTCGTTAAAGTTCTGATGCTGGGTGTTGGCGAAATGGGGCAGGCAATGGAATTTTTACGCAAAGACGTCACGCATTGGATATCTGGAGAAATTCCCCTGCAGCTATCTGTTTTTGGTTGTTTTAGGAATAAGCGCCGCGCTTGCAGACTTTTTATTTTTCAGTCTACCGATCACTGCGCATCGCGAAGTTGTGCAGCAAATCGAGTAATGACTGAGAAAACTGATCTATGTGTAGAAAGTTGTCGCCGAAGGATTGGATGAAGCAGGTAGAGCCGCTAGCAAACTGTTGAAAAACTATCTGCGTTGCCGCTACGGTGTTAAAAACTGCGCTTCTTCGCCTGTTTTTGCCTTGTATCGGTTGCCTCGAAAACGTTTTTCAACGGCCAATTAAACAAAATCCGTCGCCACATTAACCCCAATTAGCAGCACTGCTGCATCCTGCGTGTACGTATGAAAATCGCCTTGGATGCCGCCATCCGCCCAGCCATTGCTGAGTCCAACGACATGATCGCCCGCATTGCCATCGACTTTCAGAGTATTGCTGCTATCCGACAGATTCAGTACATCCAATGGCGTCAGCGTCAGTGCATTGTTACCGGTACCGGTCAGATCAATGGTTTCGATATCACTGATTCTGCTGCGAATATTGAGCAGATTCAGGCTAATGCCGCTATCGGTCAACATCAAAGTGTCACTACCAGTACCACCATCCACCATCCGAAAATCGAGATCAGATACCTGAATGATGTCATCATCTGCACCGCCATGGAGCACATCCGCGCCACCGCCACCGGTCATGGTATCGTTACCGTTGCCGGCTACGAAACGTTCTGCTGCGGAGGTGCCCGTGAGACCGTCATTTCCGGGTGTTCCGGGATGAGTCACTGCAGCGGTAAAGTTACCACCGAATATTACATAGCTGGAGCCAGAATCATTTCCGTTTGGACTGGCATA
>NZ_JAMWZS010000015.1 GCF_024282095.1 Nitrosomonas sp. | reverse complement strand
ATCTATCAACGCGGCATCGTGCTGATGGCAGTCTTGATGATGGCAATCATCGGCGTCTACAGCTATCAGAAGTTGCCGATCGACGCCGTGCCGGATATCACCAACGTACAGGTTCAGATCAACACCAATGCGGCGGGTTATTCGCCGATTGAAGCCGAGCAGCGCATCACGTTTCCAATTGAAACCATCATGGCGGGTTTACCCCATCTGGACTATACCCGTTCTATTTCGCGCTATGGCTTGTCGCAGGTCACCGTGGTTTTCAAAGACGGCACCGATGTTTATTTTGCGCGCCAGCAAGTCAGTCAGCGCATCCAGGAAGCCAAAGGCCGCTTGCCCATTGGTATTGAGCCGATGATGGGACCTATTTCCACCGGTTTGGGCGAAATCTTTATGTGGACCGTCGATGCCGAAGAAGGTGCAAAGAAACCGGATGGCACTGAATATACTTCGACCGATTTGCGTGAAATCCAGGATTGGGTCATCCGGCCGCAACTGCGCATGGTGAAAGGTGTGACGGAAATCAACACGGTAGGCGGTTATGTCAAACAATTTCATGTCGTGCCCTATCCGGAGAAAATGATTGCTTTCGGATTGTCATTGATCGATCTGGTAACTGCGCTGGAACGTAACAACCTGAATGTGGGTGCCGGTTATATTGAAAGAAGCGGGGAGCAGTATCTGGTTCGCATACCCGGACAAATTGCCAATCTGGATGAAATCGGCAATATCATTCTTGGCGCGCGGCAGGGAACACCTCTTCGCGTCAAGGATGTCGCGGATATTCTGATTGGCAGGGAATTACGTACCGGTGCCGCCACTCAGAATGGCAAGGAAGTGGTGCTGGGAACGGTGCACATGTTGATTGGAGAAAACAGTCGGCTCGTTGCTCAGGCCGCGGCCAGCAAATTGGAAGAAATCAATCGCAATTTGCCCGAAGGCATTGTGACAACACCGGTCTATGACCGCACCACGCTGGTTGAAAAAACCATTCATACGGTAGCGACCAACCTGCTCGAAGGTGCCGCGCTGGTTATCGTGGTATTGCTGCTGTTTCTGGGCAATCTGCGTGCCGCGCTGATTGCGGCTTTCGTGATTCCGCTATCGATGCTGTTTACGTTTACCGGCATGGTGACCAATCATGTGAGCGCTAACCTGATGAGTTTGGGGGCGATTGATTTTGGCATTATCGTGGACGGTGCCATCGTCATTGTCGAGAACAGTATTCGGCGGCTCGCGCATGAGCAGATGCGATTAGGGCGTGAACTGACACTCACCGAACGTCTCGAATTGGTGTTCGATGCTTCCAGGGAAGCGCGGCGCGTGTTGATCTATGGCGAGCTGATCATCATCATCGTGTATCTACCCATTTTTGCATTGACCGGGGTGGAAGGAAAAATGTTTCACCCGATGGCGCTCACCGTGGTGACGGCATTGATTGGCGCGATGGTGCTTTCGCTTACCTTTGTTCCGGCTGCGATTGCATTTTTTCTATCCGGCAAGGTGAAAGAGACGGAAAGTCCTGTAATGGCATGGGCAAAGAAAGTTTATTCGCCGCTATTGACTGCGACCATGAATCACCGCGAACTCACGGTTACGATCGCCATTGTTATTGTTATTTTATCGGGCTTGCTGACCACACGGGTCGGCAGCGAATTTGTGCCCAGTCTGAATGAAGGTGATATCGCATTGCATGCCATCCGCATTCCGGGTACCAGTCTGACTACCGCGATTGAAATGCAGAACGAACTGGAAGAAACGGTCAAGAAATTTCCTGAAGTCGATCGGGTGTTTTCCAAAATCGGCACTGCCGAAATAGCCACCGACCCCATGCCACCGAGCGTCGCGGATGTGTTTATCATCCTCAAACCGCAGTCGGAATGGAGCGGCGCGCATCGCACCAAAGCGGAGTTGATTGCCGCAATGGAACAGGCTGTTCATAAGGTTCCGGGTAATAATTACGAATTTACGCAGCCGATACAAATGCGCTTCAATGAATTGCTGTCGGGCGTGCGCGCCGATGTCGCCGTCAAAGTGTTTGGCGATAATATGGATACTTTGCTGGATCTGGGAGAAGAAATCGAAGGTCTGCTTAAAACTGTTCCCGGCGCGGCGGATGTCAGAGTCGAACAGATCACCGGATTGCCGGTGCTTTCCATTCAGATGGATCGCGCAAAAATGGCGCGTTACGGGCTGAATGGCCGTGATGTGCAGGATGTGGTCGCCATGTCGGTGGGTGGTAGAAGTACCGGCATGATTTTTGAAGGCGACCGGCGCTTTGATTTGCAAATACGGCTGCCGGAGCATTTGCGGGTGGATGTTGAAGCACTGAAACGTTTGCCTGTCAGTGTTCCGATGCAGAGTGTTGCTGCAGCGCCCATGACGCCGCAGGCTGCTCAGGCTCAGGCAGCTCAGCCGGCTGCACCGGTTTTTGTCACCTTGGGCGAAATCGCCAAATTCGAGATGACTCAGGGCCCCAATCAGGTCAGCCGGGAAAATGGCAAACGCAGAATCGTGATTACCGCCAATGTACGCGGCCGTGATCTGGGTTCTTTTGTGCAGGAAGCGGAACAATTGGTCAACGAAAAAGTACGTATCCCCCATGGCTACTGGACTACCTGGGGCGGCCAGTTTGAGCAGATGATTTCCGCGGCGCAGCGCCTCCAGATCGTGATACCGATTGCGCTCGGTCTGATTTTCATCCTGTTGTACACGATGTTCGGTAACGTGCGCGATGGGCTGCTGATGTTTACCGGCGTTCCCTTTGCGTTGACCGGCGGCATATTCGCCTTGTGGTTGCGTGACATCCCACTGTCCATTTCCGCTGGCGTAGGATTCATCGCGCTATCCGGCGTGGCGGTTCTGAATGGCTTGGTGATGCTGGCGTTTATTCGGGGTTTGAGAGAGCAAGGGTTGTCTTTGGATGATGCAATTCAAACCGGTGCACTGACCCGGCTACGCCCTGTACTGATGACCGCACTGGTAGCATCGATCGGGTTCCTGCCAATGGCGCTCGCCACCGGCACCGGTGCGGAAGTACAACGACCGCTGGCCACAGTGGTGATCGGTGGGATTTTATCGTCGACTGCGTTGACGTTGCTGGTGCTGCCAGTGTTGTATCGGATTGTGCATGGGCGGGATTTATCGGGTGGTTAACAAAATCATGCTCTTGTCCCGGAAGTTCTGTGCATTCTGTATTCATTGACAATCAACGAAATCAATCGTGAAAGCACCTAAACTAGCAATTCTTATCAAATCGTTTATAGGCTTCTCTGCTTCTGCAAGTTCATTTGAGGCCAATCCAGCAATCTTTGTTCGGAGTATATTGGCTAGTTGCGATGCGCTTTCTTTTGAGATTCGGTGTCGACCAAGCTTAAGTATGCCGGTATTTTGGATGAACATCGCATTTCCATCTTTCCAACCTTCTGAGCTTAGGGCTAGTATTAGTGTCACGGAAATTGCATCACTAATCTGCACCATCTGATTCCCGCTAATTAGTACAGCAGTCTTATCAAACGTATCGATATTAACGTAGATTGAGTCACTGCTGGATTCCTTATCTGAGTCTGATAATTGAGACTCAGAGATATCTTTGCCGACTTCCCAGTCAGGTCTTTCGATGTGCGATTGAATGAGTGAGATGAAAAATATAAATCTACTCCAACGACAATACCAGTTTCTTACCTAACACCGAAGCAGCCTTTTCAAGCTGCTTCAAGGAAGGCCAATGATGCGGATCTTCCAGTCTCTGAGCGGATGGCCAGGAAGTTTCCAAAGCGCGGGCGATTTCAGCCAAAGAGCGATCACCACGCGCCCAGCGTACCAGCAAAGCAGACTGGATCTTGGCATCCGGGGCGATGTAATGAGCATTCTGGCAATTGGTGGTTGGTAGCGGAACATCCCTACCGGAATCAAGATATTCCTCTAATACCAAAGAGAGAGCCTCCGAGCCGTTAAATAAGCATTCGTCAACGGTTTCCCCTTGTGTAATGGCTTCGGGGATATCAATGAAGTGCACAAAGAAGCCGGAGGGTTCTTGCGGCTCAAAAATCGCTGGATACAAAGTATTCATTTTAGTTTAACTCCGGTTTGTTTTTCGATTGCTGCCAGCAGGCTTTTCCCGATTTCAGTGGAACCATGAACGGGTACTGGTACGACGCGACCACCCCTTTCCATCATGTGATTGCTGCCACGAACCCGTTTCACTCGCCATCCTTCAGATTTTAGGCGTTTGATAATTTCGTTTCCATTCATGAGGGTTACTATAATATATTATAAAAGATATATTAATGGGTAATTTTTAACAACTGTAGAAAAATAGTACTAGCGTTTTCAATGTGTGATTTAAATTTCTAGCAAGTCATCAGATCAGGTACCTTGACATTCCTGAGTTGGCAATTCAGTCTTATTTTTCCGCCAAATAGTCTGACAGTAATTCTTTGGCCCAATCGGGCATGGCATGTTGTTGATAGTTAATCTGGCCACTGCGGATGACGGCAACTTGCTGAAACGGATTGTCTGTGCGTGAATTATCCAGAATATAAATCTGATCGCATAACGGCAGCGTTTGCCTGATAAGTTTTAGCACCCTGGGAATTTGGCTCAGCACTTTGTCATCCGGAACATGGTGTCCGCCTTCGCTGACCCGTTGTGCTACGCGCGCTTGATTGAGTGAAATATCGTTCAGGTGAATAAGCACTAATATGATTTCATAGCCAAGTGTTTTTGCTTGTGCGACAAAATCGATTTTTGAGGGATGCGAGAACACGGTTTCAAAACAAAAGCTGCGTCCTTCCCGCAACAGTTGTAAGCGCATCTGTCCCGCCAGCATTGCCGCATCATAGCTATGTAATTCCGGGGCATGCGGATAAAGCAGTTTTGCTACGATATCGGCATTAACAAACGGTATACCTTTTGGCGCCAGCCGCGTGCGGTAAAAAGTGCTTTTACCTGCGCCATTTCCACCAGCCAGCACCCAAAGTTGTTTTTTTGTACTCAAGTTGCTGTTTCATTCATTTCAATAAATACGCCACCCTGGAATTTTCCTGTTTTTATTGTGCTATCCGGATTGATTTGCTCCAGATAGCCAGGATGGGTTAACGAAATCTGATACTTCATTGCACTGCTGGTCACTGTTTGCGGCAATATTCCGCTCACACGCTCAGCTTCAAGCGATTGGAATACTTCGCTGGGATCAATCGGTTCACTATGAACGGGTTCAACTCTGATTTTTGCCAGCCCTGCTGAAATTGACAACAGGTCGTCCGGATCCAACATTTTGGACACGTTGCATCCAATTTCCGCCCAATATTCAATTTGCTTAGCCGTGCTGCGATGGAATCGCTCACCCGTCAATGCGGCAGCCTGCATTAAATCTTCCTGCAACCGAATCGGAGAAGCTGACTTTGCCATGGTTCTATCTCATCGATGAATAGTAATTGACTAATTGTAGCAGTTTGCTACGGAGTTCTCTATGCTTGCTTAACGAGAAATTCTTCAGGGATAACAAATTTGGTATTGGAGGATATTTTGTATCGACAACTGGGTTAGGTTTCAAAACGAAGCTGCATAGCGCTAAAGTGATCCTCGCAGTATTTTAGCAGTGCCCAAATGAAGAAAATAAGTCCTGATAGTTCGAGACTTTCTTCAATAGTGGTAATCATAATGTAGCTCCAATTCTCTTCCCCGTACAATTCGGAATGACGGCCGCCGATCAATTCAAAACCGACAGCTCCGCCAATATAGAGGGTTGCAGCGATCAGAAACCTGATTCTTACTGCCGTAGGGAGATACAGCAGGAATTTCAGAAAAAACAGTGCGAGAGTTGCAACGAGTATGATACCCGGTATGACCCAAGTGAAATAAAAGACGCCGAGGGCGGCACCATCAGCCAACAGCTCTTTGAGCAGTGCTCTGAATGGCCAAATGAGTTTCTCATGAAATTGCGAGGACTCATCGAATGCCATAAGGAGGAATCCAAATGAAAGAATTGCCCATTTTGATACATGCGGCATCATTTGCTGCCTATTGAATACAGCGATGAGTGCAAGCAGCAGGGCCGCAAAATGCATGAGTAATACAGAGAAATAGGTTGGAATATTTTGTTCTTCATCAAGATTGAAGAGTAGCACAAGCCTTTTAAGATAATCAGCGCCAAACGTGAATTTCAAGAGCTGCCCGCCGATGCTGGCAAGGATCAAAATAACCGTCACTGCTGCCAATATGCGGGTAATCGTGCTTGAGTTGAATGATATCTCATGGATTGCTGTTTTCATAAGCGATGAATAATGTAGGCACGGTAGGATGAGGCCGACAAAAGAACCATACCGATCGTGTTATTAATGATAGTTTTGTAGAAGACTTTATTTACTTTTCAGTGCGTTTATTCACCTGTAGATGCCAAGCCTTTTTTAGTGTGGAATGCGAAATATCTTATGCAGATTGCAAGATTTGATGCGTTAAGATTGTTTATTTTGCTTGCTTTGTTGATTGGTATATAGCATTTAGTTTTCCCATCATATTAACATGATGCCGGAATTAATCACACAAACCGAAGCGCCGCCTGACTCTTGGGGGTAATTGATAATCAAAGAGGCAAAGCGGGAAGCTGGTTTATGGTTGTGTGACGCTCACCGAGAGATGCTCCAGCAATAATGGATCTTGGCATCGCGGGCGAAATCCTCCGGTATCATTTTTGTACTGATGTCTTCAATGATCAAATCCGCCAATGCTGCTTGATCCATTTTGAAGCGGCGAAAATTGGTTGAGAAATATAAATTTCCACCCGGTGCCAACAGTGCTGCGGCATTGCGAATCAGTTGCACGTGGTCTTTCTGGATGTCAAAGACTTCATCCATTTTCTTGGAATTGGAAAAAGTGGGCGGATCAAGAAAGATCAAGTCGAATTGCGGTTTTTGTTTTGCACTCGCTTGCTCGGCCAACCATTGCAGGCAATTGGCGCGTACCAGCTGGTGATCATCGCGGATGCCGTTGAGGACGAAATTTCGTCTCGCCCAATCCACATAGGTGTTGGACATATCGACCGTGACGCTGGACGCAGCGCCGCCGATCGCGGCATGTACCGTGGCGCTGCCGGTATAGGCGAATAAATTCAGGAAGCGCTTGCCTTTGGCTTGTTGCTGAATCAATAAACGCAGCGGCCGGTGATCGAGAAATAGACCGGTGTCGAGATAGTCCTCAAAATTCACCCAGAACTTGCAGCCGCCTTCTTCAACGACGTGAAAACGGCGGGAATCGCCTTGTTTTTCGTATTGGTCGGTGCTTTTCTGCTTGCGGCGTATTTTTAGAAACACCTGCTCGGCGGGAATTTCCAGCACTTTGGGTATTTCCGCCATCACCCCGGCCAGCCGCTGATTGGCCTTGGCGGGATCAATCGTTTTCGGTGATTCATATTCCTGGACGTTGACCCAGGTTTGCTCGCCTTGATAAACATCCACGGCCACCGCGTATTCCGGCAGGTCGGCATCGTACAAGCGGTAACAATGCACCTGATTTTGTTTGGCCCACTTGGTCAGTTTTTTCAGATTCTTGCGCAAGCGGTTTGCGAACATTTCCGCCTGACTGTCGGGTTGCCCGACCTGGGCGCGGCGGCTGATGTGTTCGATGCGTTCCTGTTGCGACTTGGCTTTCGGTTCGAAGAAAGCTTTTTCCTCAACCGTGAGGCGCAATAACTTGCACTCCAGCGCGCCATTGAACAGCGTGATCGGTTTGTGCGAACGGATGCCCAATTTAAAACCCAACTCCGGATTGCCGATGATGATTGCCGCCTGCCAACCGGCGAAACGCTGTTTCAAGACTTCACCGAATTGGCGATAGAGCAGGGCGGCTTGTTCTTCATCGCCGAGCCGTTCGCCGTACGGTGGATTGCAGACGATCAAGCCTTTGTGCCAACTTTCTTTGGCTGCGGCATCGGTGATGTCGCGCCTTTCGACGTGGATTTTGCCTTGTAAACCGGCGTTCTCAATGTGCTGCAACGCGGCGGTGACGGTGTGGCGATCCTGGTCGAAACCGACGATCGCCGGCAATTTATTCAAGCCAACTTCGCGGCGCTGCTGCGCTGCGCCTAAAATACTTTGCCACAGTGCGGCGTCGTGCTGCTTCCAGCCCAAAAAGCCGAAATAATCCCGCTGCAAACCCGGTGCGATATCTCCGGCGATCAGCGCGCCTTCCACCAGCAGGGTGCCGGAGCCGCACATCGGGTCGAGCAGCGAACCGCCTTGCCGGGCGATTTCCGGCCAGCCGGCGCGCAGCAAAATGGCCGCTGCTAAATTTTCCTTGATCGGCGCGGCAATGCTGACTTCGCGGTAACCACGCTTATGCGAACTCTCGCCGGATAAATCCAGGCTGAGCTGAGCGGTGTCGTTGTGCAGATAGACATTGACGCGGATGCTGGGGCGCTCGGTATCGACATTGGGTCGGCTGCCGAACTTGGCGCGCATTTGATCGACGATGGCATCTTTTACTTTGAGCGCGCCGAAATGGGTGTTGTTGATCGCCGCATTATTTTTGCTGCTAAACGATACCGCCAGACTGTCATCAGCATTCAAATGTTCGGACCAGTTGATGCATTGGATGCCATCATAGAGATCCTGTTGGGATTTAACCTCGAAGCTGCCGAGCAACAATAGCACGCGGCTGGCGGTGCGCAACCATAAACAGGCGGTATAGGCCATCGCCAGATCGCCCTGAAAAGCCACACCGGCCATTTTTTGCTGCACATTCTTCCCGCCGAGCGCTTGGATTTCATTGGCGAGAATGCCTTCCATCGCTTTCGGCGTGGTGGCGAAGAGTTGATATTGCGTCATGATTCGTGATTGTGGTCTGAATAGCCGCGTAGCATACTCGAATGTGCTGCCATTGCGCTGGCTTTTTTGAATCGGATAACTTAGGAGCCTGTCGGACTTAAGGTCAATCTACTGCGCCAGTGGGATAACGGTTCATATTTCCTCAATTTCTCGTTGCATAGATCTACTGCGCCTCGAAATAGAGAAAATCCGCACTCGCTCTCCCACCCGGCTCGCTACGATTGCTTAAGTCCAACAGGCTCCTAGGGCGTCACGGTGATTTTTTCCCTGGCATACTCCACCACCTGGCCAGCGCGAATCTTGCAGGTTTTGCGCAGCTCGACCTGACCATCCACGTTGACCTTGCCTTTGGCGATCACGGCCTTGGCCGCACCGCCGCTCCCGCACGAGCCGGTGATTTTCAATAGATCATTCAATGCAATGGTGTCGCGGCCTGCGAGACTGAATTCACTCATGGTTTGCCTTGTTTAAATTGGATGTAGACGGCTTCGACTTTCTCTCTTGCCCACGGTGTTTTGCGTAGAAACTTCAAGCAGGATTTGATGCTGGGATCCTGTTTGAAACAATTGATATCCACCTTTTTGACCAGTCCCTCCCAGCCATATTGCGCATGCAACTCAACCAGCAGTGCTTCCAGGGTCACGCCTTGCAAGGGGTTTTTGATTTGTGGGTACTGGATGTTTTCAGGGCTAGGCATAGTTGCAGGGTGAATTGTTAACCGGGTTGTATTATACGTGCTGCATCTGCTTGGGCATGAAGCATTTGAAACATTCGCCAATTTCATCCTATCAAGTGCGCAGCTTGGGGGGAGATTTGCACTGTGCTGCCGGACAATTTATTCATTTAGGGAAATGCATAACTGTCATTTCGAGCAGAGCGAGAAATCTGTATGGCTGATTCCCAAAGATTCCTCACTGCGTTCGGAATGACAAAGATGAGTTATCCAGAGACTCCTTAAGGGGGATTTCTTTGCGATGGATCTCTTTTAAATGCTTTTACCAGTTTGTGCGGATCGATTTCGTGCCGCTGATTTCGCGCAGCGGATGCCCACCACGTAAGCTGCGTGAGGGTTCTATCAAAATAGTCGGTCCATCTCTCCGCATCGACATTCTCGAGAAATTTGCCATCTTCAGCGAGAACCTCATGCGCCTTGGGAATCTGAACCATGGCCGAAACCGGCAAGCAGCCCAGCTCCGACAGAAAAGTGCGCATCCCCACCGCAGCTCTGGCACCACCCCATTGCCCCGCCGAATAAGTGACAATCGCGCTGGGCTTATAAGAAAACAGCGAGCTGCCGAAGTGATTGAGCAAATGCGCCAAGGCGGGGCTCATCGAATGATTGTATTCAGGACTCACCATGATATATCCGTCAGCGGCTGCGATCTTTTCCGCCAGGGATTGAAGCTGAGCGGGCGCTTTACCTTGCGCGTAGGCAAAATGCGGTTTGAATATCGATCCAAGATCAAAATCCAGCGGATCGATCAGCTCCGCAGAATGATCGCCTTGATGCATCTGCGCCACACAAGCTTTCGCGACTCTTAAGCCAAGCCGGGGAGGGTTGGGCGGCATGCTGTTTCGCACTGTTCCGAGGAAAACTAGGAATTTCATAGGTATTCTAAAGATCATTTCAGAATGGACATAATATCTGGCATGAGAGGTTTGATCCGACCTGCAGGAGGAAAATATTCTCGATGAAAGGGCTAGATACTTACTTGTTTTGCCTAAAGTGGCAAACCATAGTAGGAACCGGTCTTCCTCTCAATCGACCAGACACGTTCTACTCTTGGAACGGAGAGGATGAGCTTCATTCCATTGAACCAAGCCTCCCAGACTATTGGGTCAATGTAGCCTCGAATGAAATAAAGATATTCTTCCCCGCACAGATTGAAATAATCAATCAAGGTTTCTTTCTCTTGTGGTGAGACTTCAACTTCCTTAGATTCAAGAATTTTTGCCAATTGTTCGTTCATTGCGTCGTAGCGTTCATTAAACTCCTTGAATAATTCACGGAACAGGCGTAATTCTTCAAGTTTCTGTTTCTGAAGAAAGTAGATCAAAGAGAGTAGTGCACCGATTACTGTGACGATCGTTGTGAGGGGTTCCTTCAACACGATCAAGATGGCGCTGGTGGACGTGATGACGATACAAAGCAACCACCAGTAGTGTTCAAGGAACCAGAATTTCAATTTGATACTTATGCGCATTTGAGATTGCTAACGAATATATACAACACGACTTATACAACAATACTTAGATAGAGTCGTGTCATCATAGTTAAGATTAAATATTACAGTTACCAGCCAAATTATGTCAGCAAATGCGACATCATAGCCTGCTTACAACAAAAAACAGTCGCCAGACTCAGAAAAATAAAGAACCTGCGCAAGGCGGAACCGTTTACGGGTTCCGTCACATGGAGGTTCCACCGAAAATCTCCTAGCGAATACTACGCACAGTAATCGGTAAATCCAGCGTGGTCCAGATTTGATCGGCGGTGAGCACCACCGTTTCCAATCGGATACCTACACTCAGGCAGGCTCGATCACCTAGCGACAAGCCAACTTGGCGGGTTTGCTGCCAGAGTCGTGCCGCGATTTCAGCCTCTTCGGCGGTAAAAGGCAAGACCGTCAACCCCAACGCTTCCAGATCTTCCCGCAATCCTGCGGCATCGACACCTGCCGCGATAGATTTTTGCACGACTTCAGCCCAATTCACGCTGGAAATGACCGCTTCCGGCAGAGTCGCCTCCACTTGATCGCTCCCCGGTTCACTTTGCAGAAAAGCCAGCAAGGCGGAAGCGTCCAGAACCGTTGTCATTCAACGGTTTCCCGTTTCGTTTCTTCCCGCCGTTCCGCAATTAATTCATCCGCCAAACTGGTGGTTTTCGGCAGTTGGGCAAAACGGGTCTTGAGACGCTGCTTGATCGTTTCAGCTTTTTCCAGGATCAAACGACCTTCTTCCATACGTGCAATCAAATTATCCCCGGACTCAAATCCAAGCGAACGTCTGAGTGAAGCGGGTATTACCAATCGGCCTTGTGGGCCGAGCTGGACTTCGGTTTGTGTGGTTAATTTCGGCATGATGGTGAATAGTGTGGCACAACTTGATTGAACGTGCCACACAAATACACTTGATTACAACAGGTATTGGCGGGTTTGGGTGAACCAGCTTGCCAATTAGCGCGATGACAAGAATATATTTACAACAAAAAAACAGTCGCCAGACTCAGAAAAATAAAGAATCCGCCACTATCCGTCACAGCAGTGATCATCACGCTGGAACCCAGGGCCGGGTCGCGTCCGAGTTTACGCAATGTCAGCGGAATCAGTACGCCTAATAACGCCGCCAGTAGTAGATTCAGCATCAGCGCCAGGGTCATGACCAGACCCAGTTCGGCGTTTTGGTAAATCGCGAAGGTAAACAGGCCGACCACGGCGCCCCATAGCAGGCCGTTGACTGCGCTGACGCCGATTTCCTTGGCGATCAATTTCCAGGCGCTGCTGGTGTTGATTTGATCCAGTGCCAGTGCGCGTACGATCATGGTGATGGTTTGATTGCCGGAATTACCGCCTATGCCGGCGATGATCGGCATGAGTGCTGCGAGGGCGACCAGTTTTTCGATGGAATCTTCAAACACGCCGATAACCCGTGAAGCGATGAAGGCGGTGACCAGATTGATCGCCAGCCAGACCCAGCGATTTTTAACGCTTTTTAAGACTGGCGCAAAGAGATCTTCCTCTTCACTCAAACCGGCCAGATTCAGCGCTTCATTCTCAGCTTTATCGCGGATAAAATCGATGACGGTGTTGACGGTGACGCGTCCCAGTAATTTGCCGTTGTCGTCCACCACGGAAGCGGAAACCAGATCGTAGCGCTCAAACGCATTGGCAGCCTGTTGCGCGACATCGTCCGGACGCAGTTTGATCATTTCTTTGGCCATCACTTCTGCCACCAGGATATCGGGGTCGCTGACCAGCAGCCGGTTGATCAGCAATACGCCTTTCAATTGCTCATTCCGATCCACGACGAATAGCTGATCGGTATGATCCGGCATTTCTTCCAGTCGGCGTAAATAGCGTAGAACCACCTCCAGTCGGACATCTTCACGGATCGTAATGACATCGAAATCCATCAGTGCGCCTACGGAATCTTCCGGGTACGACATGGCCGCACGCAGTTGTTCGCGTTCTTCAACCGGTAACGAGCGGAAAACATCGTCCATCACTTCCTGCGGCAAATCGGGCGCAAGGTCGGCGATCTCGTCGGCATCCAGATATTCCGTCGCCGCGACCAATTCCCGATTGTGCATGTCGGTGATCAGTGTGGCACGAACGGCATCGGAGGTTTCCAGCAAGACTTCTCCGTCCCGGTCCGCTTTGACCATGCTCCAGATTAAAAGCCGGTCTTCCAGCGGCAGTGCTTCCAGGATAAGCGCAATATCAGCGGGATGCAGTTGATCCAAAAAATTTTGTAACTCGGCCAGATTCTGTTTTTGCACGGAAGAGTCGACAAGCGTGTCGTCAGGCGTATCCTGCAAATGCACGAGACCTTCCACCAACTTGTATTTACGCAATAAATAAGTGGCCTGGTTTAGCGGGGTGGGCGAATCTTCGTTGTCGTTGTTATTGTCGGTTTCGGTCATAACGGATTTGCGCTAGCAAGACAGTCTTATTATTGTGAGTGAGTTCAGTGCGTTTATACGCTGAGTAGTTTGCAGTTTGATGACCGGAGAGTATAACCTTCTGTGCTATGCCAATACCATAAGATTGTTTGATGGATTGCAGTGAAATTGCTTCCAGTTGAAAAGATATGTGCAGTGCAAAATTAAATTCACATTGGTGATTTCAACAGTGCAATGACAGGCTTTGTCTGCGGTCTGACGTTGCGCCATAAGTAGAACGATTCGGCGGCTTGTTCGACCAGCATGCCGATGCCATCGGCTATCTGGCGCGTGCCATTTTGTTGCGCAAATTTGAGAAAGCGTGTCGGTTCTCGGCTATACATCATGTCGTAGGCGAGGGTGGCTTGTGCAAAAATACCGATTGGCAATTCAGGCAGCGCATCGTGCAGGCTGGCGGAAGTTGCGTTGATGATGATGTCGAACTGATCATCGGAGAAGTGCATGAAATCGCCTGCAACCACGTTGCCATAAGCGCTAAACTGTTGTTGTAGCGCTTCTGCTTTGTGTGGTGTACGGTTGGCAATGGCCAGAAGGGATGGTTTTTGTTGCAGCAGTGGTAGGATCACCCCCCGTGCTGCGCCGCCTGCACCTAAGAGTAGTATGCGTTTGGTGGCAATGGGGACGCCCAGATTCAATTCGATGTCACGCACTAATCCTGCACCGTCGGTGTTGTCACCAAGAATTTCATTATCGTCAAATTTAAGCGTATTGACCGCCTGAGCGATGGTTGCGCGCTCGGTTAAACGGGTTGAAAGCTGGAAAGCTTCCAATTTGAACGGTACAGTGACATTCAACCCTTTGCCGCCTTGATGGCGAAAACTTTCCACCGTTGACTTAAAATCATCCAGCGCAGCCAGGATGGCAACATACTGCATGGGCTGGTGGGTTTGTTGTGCAAAGGCGGTGTGTATGAGGGGCGATTTGCTATGTGCAATGGGGTTGCCAATGACCGCATAAGAATCGAGCATAAGTAGGAAATTCTGTGGTTAAAATGGTTAACGGTTGAGTTTTATCAATCGATCTCGGTCACCTCTGGATTGCTACTGGCTCAATAGCATATCCGAAGGGGCAAACACCCAAGTTCGGGTGATGTGCAGAATATCGGTATCCTGGCTAATATCCGGTGGGAAAGGCGCAAATCCGTTTTGTCCGGCAAGTTTCACGATATTGATGGCGGCTTCGTCGAGAATTTTCTCTCCGGATGAACGATGGATTTCAATCGCTTCCAGGCTGCCATTCGCCCGAATACTGACAGTGAGTTGTAAGTTGCCATAGAGCTTGCCTTTTCTGGCGGCTTCGGGGTAATTCAAATTACCGATGCGCTCGACTTTGATGCGCCAATCCTCGACATAGCGGGCAAAACGATATTCCTTGGTGCGTGCGCCTACAAATTTTCTTTTTGGGCGTTTTTGATAATCATCATGATCCTGATTGATCTGTGCCCTCAAGCGCGCAATATCAAGACTGCGCATTAATAAATCAGCGGCATCGGGAGGAGTGTCTTGGTTTTCAGTTTCATCGGGTTGTGCACTGAGTTGCTGAGCTTGTTTGGTTTCAGCGACAGCAGCCATGAGTTTTTTGGCTTCTTGTTCCAATTGCTTGACTTTTTGTTGCGCTACGATGTCATCGGTTACCGGCTTATTGGTTGGTTTGCTTGTGAGCGGTTTGCTTTTGGGCAACACCGGAAAAGGTGTTTTCGCACGACGATTGTCATCCGTATTGCCGCCACCATCGAGATTATCTTGTGCGAGTAGTTCTGTTTTTGTAGGTTTTGTCGGCGTTTTATTGTTGACCAGCACAACTTCCAGCGATGTGGCGATTTTATCCAATTTGGGCTGCGGAAATTGAAAAGTCACTCCCAATAGTACAATGACATGCAAGAGCAGCGAAGTAACCATCGCCACACGCAGGCGATTGGCTTGGGAATGTTGATGGCTGCCGGCTACTGTAGATGCAGTTTGTTGTGTGTGAATGGTAACAGCCAAAGGATCAAACCTTGAAAGTTAAGTCTGGATTGCTCAGATAATCCTGATATTGTAGGCAACAACGATTTGCTTGTCACATGATTAGCAGGCGGTTGAAAAACTATCTGCGTTGTCGCTGCGGTGTTAACAACAGGCACAAGGTGCGCATTGATCGCGCATAAATTGCGTTTTCTCGCTTGCTTTTGCCTGGCATCGGTAGCCTCGAAAACGCTTTTCAACGGCTTGCTGGCGATTAATCTACGCATCCTGTCTTTGCAGGAATTCTGCGTGCAAGCTGCGTTCAAGCAAGTCGATTTCGGACAATTTAAGTTGCACGTAAGTACCGGGTGCGATTTCCGGCAGCGAAGGTACTCGTGTTACCAGCGGAATACGATCCAGTTTTACCAGATTTTCTTTAATGACCTGGGCATTGGTAATCTGAATTTTTTCTTGCAATAACCAGCGCAAGCACCAGTAACGTTCCATGGCTCGCTGGAATTCGCCATAAATACCATAAGCTGTTTCAAAGTCGCGCATGGCGATTAAAAGGCTATTGCTTTCTTTGGTGTAGGGAGGAGGCTCTCCACGCAATAGCGCGATGAGTTGCCGTTGATTGACCAGATCGACGTAGCGCCTCATGGGAGAACTGCTCCAGGCGTATTGCGGAACACCCAGACCTTGATGCGGGGCGGGTGAAGTACTCATTTTTACCTTACCATTGGCCTGGCTGCGAAAAATGCCGGTAATGCCCGCATCGGTCAATTGCTTGCCCCATTCGGTGTTGACATAAATCATCAATTCGGACACCACCTTATCGATCGGTGAGCCGCGGCGGCGTTCGCTGATTGTGACATGATCATCGTTGATTTCAAAACTATAATCAATTTTGTCATTATTGGTGTCATTCGCTTTGCCACGTTGATTTTCCATCTTGCAAGCAAATTTCCACAACAGGCTTAATTCCTTGCTGAAGGTATGTGCAAAACTTCCCTTGTTCAATGAAGTTTCGTTGAAGTGCTGCTCCAGCATGTTGTGACGTAAATTTGCTGCAACTTTTATTTTCTCAATTTTGCTCTCGCTGCTGATCACAGTAAAATCATCGGCTACGTCAAGATATAACGACAGTGAGGGTTGCAGTCGGTTTTCAGTGAGTGTGAAATGATTGATGATTGCGTCCGGCAGCATGGTAATTTTGTTTCCAGGCAGATAAACCGTCGATAGGCGCGTTGCAGCAATTTGATCGAGTGCTGATTCAGGATCAATGCCCAGTGCAGGCGCTGCAATATGGATACCAATGCGAAAGCTTCCGAATGGCAATGAGGTAACAGAAAAAGCATCGTCAATTTCTGTCGTCGAAGCGTCATCAATGCTGAATGCAACGACATCCGAGATCGGCAGATCAAGAAAGTCATGGAGCGTTGGTTGTGATCCCAGTTCACCAAAGCGAACACCTTCAGGAAAATGTTCCCAGATGAATTGGTTGAAGTGATAGTCATGCGAGGACGCAATGGCGCCGCATTTTTCCATCAGTTTGACCACCGTAAGCTTTTTCTCTGTGCAGACTGCTTCGAGTGCCTTCCATTCAATGGAATTTTTATCCGGCTTGTAGAGTAAGTTAGATATGCGCGGTTTAAATTCCTCGGGCAGGACAAAGCGGTTTAATTGCTCAACATAACGTGCCTGTTGCTCTGCTTGCAGGCGTTTCTTTTCCTGGCTGGCCAATGCGGCTTTCAGTGCATCAGGCGGTGCTGCTTTATAGCGTCCCAGCGCTTTTTTATAAAAATACATGGGTGCATTCTGAAGCAGCAGCAATATGGCGGCGGCTTCAACCGGACTGGGGGTGTGACCAAAATAATCAGCGGCAAGGGTGTCGCTGGTAAATTCTGCATCCTGGGTGCAGCATTCCCATAGAAAATTGGGATCCAATTCATCGGCTACTTTTTGCACATGGTCCATGAATTCAGATAAGGGGGGCGTAGCAAATCGAAAAAGCACTGATGTTGCCTTGATCTTTGAACGCTTGCCATGGACAGCCTCGATTTGCAGAGAGGTTGTGTTGTCGGCCAGTATGGTACCCACTTTAAAGGTTCCAGTTTCTTCGTAAAAAACATTCATAAGATTGTTTCTGTAATTCCGATTGAGGAGTTAAAACAGAGTTGCTGCATAATGAAAGATTGAGCTGTCATGACAAGGAATTAAGCGCTTTGACATCCAATTCAGAAGATTTGTATTGTAATGTGCATGAAGCTTGTTAGTGCCACATTATATACGAGACGTTTAAGGAAGATGAAAAACGGTAGACAACTGTTGCCTGGAATAGTGCCAATATTTTTGCAATGATTCGATGGCGCTTATGATACTGATGATCCGGAACATCAAGGTTTAGTGATGAGTTTTGGATTTTAACCTGCGATTCCCTCTGGTTTTGCCACGAGGAATCGCAGGTTTAATAATCCTGATGTTTTTTTAGAAATGATTGGATAGTGTTCTTGAGTTCGGAATCAGGCAGTGTCGTGGCCAGTTGATTTAAACAATCTTTGCCGGTTTGGCTCAGTATTATTTTTTTGTTATTGCTATCTCTTTCATCTACAAAGGATTTTATATTTCTGGAAAAGAAATGTGCTTGCACCAGAATTTGAATTGCAGTAACTTCCCACCCTAGTTTTTGCAGTTTGAGCAGCAATGAGGGTGAAATTTGCTTTAGTTTTGATGCGACAGCACCATTCTCAGCCATTATCGTCAACCTGCCATTAGAGATCCGGCCTATATTGCAATATTGCGCTAAATGCGCAGGGATAAGTTTAGAGAATGTTAACTGATCTCTATATAATTGCTGAGCTAAAGAGAATAAGTTTTCATATTCAGCTGTCTTGCCAAGCAGATTAAGATAAGAATTAACTTTATAAGAGGTCATGGCTATTGAAAAATATCCAGTGAATACAATATATGAATATTATTTTTATTTCTAATAAATCAGAACGCGCAAGAAAAATAACGCTGACAGGAAAGTACATTACAGTATTAATAAGCGTTTTTCTATTGATCATCGTAACATTGGCTTTGAGTTTGAATTTTGTTTCTTTACGTTATGCCGATCGAATCGATACACCGGTGTTAAGAGCAGTATTGGTGAGTCCGCAAGAAGAAAGGCATCAGAAGATTCAAACGCATTTACAAGACAATTTGAATATCATGGCAAGTAGACTGGGGCAAATGCAAGCACAGTTGTTGCGTTTAGATGCTCTCGGCGAACGTTTGGCCGAATCTTCCGGAATTAAGTCGCGTGACCTTTTGTTTAATGGCGTGCCGGGGCAGGGTGGTGCACGTACCGATCTTGCATCCGAGGAATTAACTTTTGGTGAGTTCAATCATAAGCTTCAAGAGTTATCCAGCATGCTGGATGAAAGATCGGATAAGCTGGGGGCGTTAGATTCTTTATTGCGTCATGATCGGTTGACGAAATATGTGTTGCCTTCTGAAATGCCTGTTGAGACGGATTGGTATTCTTCAGGTTACGGTTACCGCATAGATCCGTTTACGGGGAAGAGAGCGTTCCACGAAGGGGTGGATTTCTCTGCGGAAGTAGGTACACCGATAAAAGCTGCTGCCGGTGGAATAGTGGTCTATTCGGATCGCCATCCTGAATATGGTAATATGGTCGAGATTGATCATGGCGGTGATCTGGTGAGTCGTTATGCCCATGCATCGAAACGCTTGGTAGAGCTGGGGCAAGTTGTGTTACAAGGACAGAAAATAGCGGAAGTTGGCAATACGGGACGTTCTACAGGATCCCATTTGCATTTCGAGATTAGACATAAAGACAAGCCATTGAATCCATCCAGATTTTTAAAAAGACCGAGTTAAACTGAGTAGCAGGCCGCTGCAAAACGTTTAATAGATGAGCATTTTGGGCCTGTTTTTAACACTGTAATGGCAACGCAGATCGTTTTTCAATGCCTGTAGGAATTGTTGATTATTCATGAATAAATGCATGTTTGGTGGTTTTTGGTTTAAGAATTTTAAATTCACAGGTAAGTGGTTCAAATTGAGTCGATATTTTCTTTAGTATTTTTGTGGGGTGAGGTAAGAGTCTCACCCTTTATTTTTAGGTACATTGTTTAAACAGAATTTTCAGAGACTTTATGCTAGGTAATCTACTTAAAAAGATTTTTGGTAGCCGTAATGATCGAATGATCAAACAGTACGCTCAAACTGTGCGCACTATTAACGAAATGGAATCGACCATTGCGGGATTATCAGATGCTGATTTACGTGCCAAAACAGATGAATTCAAACAACGCATCCAGGACGGAGAGACGCTGACTGCATTATTGCCGGAGGTATTTGCGGTGGTGCGGGAAACCGGTAAGCGTGTTCTGGAGATGCGTCATTTTGATGTGCAGCTCATCGGCGGTATGGTGCTGCATGAGGGTAAGATTGCCGAGATGCGTACAGGTGAAGGTAAAACGCTCATGGCGACTTTGCCGGCTTACTTGAATGCATTGTCAGGTAATGGTGTGCATATCGTGACGGTCAATGATTATCTGGCAAAGCGTGATGCCGAGTGGATGGGGAAAATTTATCAGTTTCTCGGAATGAGTGTCGGTGTGATTTATGCGCACATGCCGCACAACGATAAGCAGGCGGCTTATGCCGCAGATATTACGTATGGCACTAATAATGAATATGGCTTTGATTATTTGCGCGACAATATGGTGACCCATCCCTATGAACGTGCTCAGCGCGCGCTTAATTTTGCAATTGTTGACGAGGTGGATTCGATTTTGATTGATGAAGCGCGCACGCCATTGATCATTTCCGGGCAAGCGGAAGGTGATACAGAGATTTATGTGCGTATCAATGCGTTGATTCCAAAGTTAATCCGGCAAGAGACAGAAGAGGGAGAGGGTGATTTCAGTGTGGATGAGAAATCCCATCAGGTTACGCTCAGTGAAGCTGGTTTTGAACATGCAGAAAAATTGCTGGCTGGCGCTGGATTGTTGAAACCTGGATCCAGTCTTTATGATCCGGCCTATATTAATTTGATTCATCATTTGAACGCAGGCTTGCGGGCACATAGCTTATATTTTCTAGATCAGCATTATGTCGTGCAAGATGGTGAAGTGGTGATTGTTGATGAGTTTACCGGACGCTTGATGGCTGGTCGCCGCTGGTCCGATGGGTTGCATCAAGCCGTGGAAGCGAAGGAAGGTGTTGCCATTCAGAAAGAAAATCAAACACTTGCCTCCATTACCTTTCAGAATTATTTCCGTATGTATCAGAAGCTATCCGGTATGACGGGCACAGCGGATACGGAAGCTGCTGAGTTTCAACAAATTTACGGACTGGAGACGGTGATCATCCCAACGCATCGACCGATGATTCGTGATGACCGTATGGATCTGGTGTTTCGTACCACGAAAGAGAAGAACGAAGCCATTATTCAGGGAATCAAGGAATGTTATGAACGTGGACAACCAGTTTTGGTGGGTACGACGTCTATTGAGAATAATGAATTGTTGTCCAAGTTGCTGGATCGAGAGAAACTGCCGCATCAAGTTCTGAATGCCAAACAGCATGCCAGTGAAGCGAATATTGTTGTCCAGGCCGGTCGGCCAAAAATGATTACCATAGCGACCAATATGGCGGGTCGTGGTACCGATATCGTATTGGGAGGTAATCCGGAACCGGAAATTGAACGGCTACGGCATGATGAGAAATTGAGTGAGGATGCAAAAGAGCAACGTATCAACGAAGTCCATTCAAAATGGAAAGTAACTCATGAAGAGGTTTTAAATACAGGTGGTTTGCACATTATTGGTACTGAACGGCATGAGTCGCGCCGTGTGGATAACCAGTTGCGCGGACGCTCGGGCAGACAGGGGGATCCAGGTTCCAGTCGTTTTTATTTATCGTTGGAAGATCCATTGTTACGCATATTTGCGTCGGATCGTGTAGCCAATATTATGACGCGCCTTAAGATGCCAGAAGGAGAAGCGATTGAACATCCTTGGGTGACTCGTGCTATTGAAAATGCCCAGCGCAAAGTTGAGGCGAGAAACTTTGATATGCGTAAGCAGCTGCTGGAATATGATGATGTCGCTAATGATCAGCGACATGTGATTTACCAGCAGCGTAATGAACTATTAGAAGCAGAGCATGATATTTCAGAAACGATCGCGGTGATACGTGAAAATGTTTTAAGTAATTTATTCGGTCAACATATTCCGCCGGGCAGTGTTGAAGAGCAATGGGATGTAGCAGGTTTGGAGAAAATGCTTGTGGCGGAGTATCAACTGCATTTTCCGCTGCAAAAATGGCTTGAGCAGGAACCGGAGTTACATGAAGAGAACTTGTATGAGCGCATTATTAATCTCACGAATGAGCAATATCAAGCTAAGGTAGAGAAAGTTGGGGCTGAGATTATGCATCACTATGAACGTGCTGTGATGTTGCAGAGCTTGGATTCGCATTGGCGAGAACATTTGGCTGCACTGGATCATTTGCGCCAAGGTATACATCTGCGTGGTTATGCACAAAAGAATCCAAAACAGGAATATAAACGAGAAGCTTTTGAGTTGTTTACCAATATGCTCGAAGAAATCAAGAGTGAGGTAACAAAAATACTTTTGACCGTACAAATTAAGAATGAACAACAAGTTGAGGCTGTAACTGAAACATTGCGCTCACCAGAGAATGTGCAATTCCATCATGCCGACTATAACGAAGCATTGGATGAAGATGCAAACTATGTAAACGATCAAAATGAGAAACAGCCATTTGTGCGCCAGAATGACAAAGTAGGCCGCAATCAACCATGTCCATGCGGATCGGGTAAAAAATATAAACAATGTCACGGTAAGATTAAGTAGCTTGGGTTTGTCGACATTCACATAGATATCGATAGTCATAAATTTCACACGCCATAATCAGTCTCGCCATAAATGACTAATCCGCTCGGAGCGATTACCTGCTACCGTCATGTAGATTGTATTTATTGTCAATGGCTTCTTGAAGAAGATTTTCCCCAGCTTTGACTGGAAATCATCATTAAGCATCGCAAATTTGTTTTTTTTTTGATCATATGGAAAGCTCAATAATGTGAGCTTTTTCCTATTTATGAAATGGTTTTCTGAGAATATCAACAGATCCAGGTTGGAGATGATGAGAAGATCTGTGGGAATGTATTTTTGAAATCAGTTATGGCGCTGTATGGGTTCGGTTCTTATAAAATGAAATGATGAATCTCTGCGCTATAGAGTCGGATTGTTAATTCAATTTTTATAATTTCATTATATATTATAGTAAGTTATAAATACTTTTAAGTATTCTCTATAATCCTATAATGGTTATGTTATACTGCGCACTTTTATAATTTAAGCTTTACAAAAGTGCTGGTGAGATTAGCGTAAAGTGAGTTTGCCGTTTTATTGATTAATAGTTTTTTGTGAAAAATATTACTGATGGAATAGTTGAATATGGCAGATAGTTTCAGCATCAATGATGAAATGAGTGGCAGGCGGAAGTTTTTAGTCGCTGCCACTTCTGTGGCAGGTGGTATTGCGGGCGCTGCGATTGCAACGCCTTTTTTGTTAAGTATGATGCCTAGTGAACGAGCTAAAGCAGCAGGAGCACCGGTAGAAGTTGATATATCAAAGCTTGAGCCCGGCATGCTCTTAATGGTTGAGTGGCGTGGAAAAGTTGTTTGGGTTTTGAACCGCACGCCGGAGATGCTGGAAACACTTGTAAAAGTGGAAGGCGAATTAGCCGATCCGAATTCAGACAAGAAACAGCAACCGGAATACGCTAAGAATCGTACACGTTCGATTAAGCCAGAAATACTGGTTACCGAAGGTGTATGTACGCACTTAGGATGCTCGCCTGTGTTTAGGAAAGAAATTGCTCCTGCTGATCTGGGTCCAGATTGGTTAGGCGGTTTTTTCTGTCCTTGTCACGGGTCAAAATTTGATTTGGCAGGGCGCGTATATAAAAGTGTACCGGCTCCAACCAATATGGTTGTTCCTCCTCATACATATTTGAGCGATAGTCGTCTTTTAATTGGATCTGAAAGTGAGGGATCTGCGTAAATGAGTAAGTTATTTAGTTCAATGATCGAATGGGTCGATAAACGTTTTCCATTAACGTCCAACTGGAAAGCGCATCTTTCTGAGTATTATGCACCCAAGAATTTTAATTTCTGGTATTTCTTTGGCTCATTGGCCTTATTGGTACTGGTCAATCAACTGATTACCGGAATTTTTCTTACTATGAATTACAAGCCGGATGCTAGTCTGGCTTTTTCTTCAGTAGAATACATCATGCGTGATGTGGATTATGGCTGGTTAATCCGCTATATGCATTCCACAGGTGCATCCATGTTTTTTGTCGTGGTTTATCTGCACATGTTCCGCGGAATGATGTATGGATCTTATCGGAAGCCTCGCGAACTGTTGTGGCTGATCGGTATGGTCATATTCTTTGTGCTGATGAGCTTGGCATTTACCGGATATATTCTGCCTTGGGGGCAAATGTCTTACTGGGGTGCACAAGTGATTGTGAGTATGTTTGGAGCCATTCCAACGATTGGAGAAACGCTTCAACAATGGCTGCTGGGAGATTTTACACTTTCAGATGCTGCACTCAATCGTTTCTTTGCTTATCACGTCGTAACATTGCCCTTAATACTTTTAATACTAGTTTTTGCGCATATTTTAGCGCTGCACGAAGTTGGATCAAATAATCCCGACGGCATCGAGATAAAACAAAATAAAAACCCCACAACAGGCATTCCGGTAGATGGGATACCATTTCACCCCTATTATTCAGTTAAAGATATAGTTGGTGTTGTAGTATTTCTGATGGTGTTTTGTGGAATTATTTTCTTTGCTCCGGAAATGGGCGGCTATTTCTTAGAGTACAATAATTTCATACCCGCTAATACACTGCAAACACCGGATCATATTGCACCAGTCTGGTATTTCACGCCTTACTATTCAATGCTACGGGCGGTGACTGTTAATTTTCTGTGGATAGATGCAAAGCTATGGGGTGTGATATTGATGGCTGGTTCAGTGGTTATCTTCTGTTTCTTGCCCTGGTTAGATCGAAGTCCGGTTAAATCAATACGCTACAAAGGCGCATATTTCAAAACAGCCTTAACACTTTTTGTGATTAGCTTTTTTGTATTGGGTTGGCTCGGAACAAAATCTCCGACTCCTTTATATACTTTATTAGCGCAAATCTTTACAGTCATCTATTTTGCTTTCTTTATTTTAATGCCATGGTATAGCAAGATAGATAAAACAAAACCTGAGCCAAAAAGAGTAAAAGAGTAAAAAAATGAAGAAAATAACGATTCTTATATTTGTTGTGTGTATGGCTCCATTTAGTTTGTTCGCTGCTGAGTCTGGTATGCCATTAGATAGTGCTCCAGTTAACACAACTGACAATGCTTCGTTGCAGCGGGGGGCAGAAAGTTTTGTCAATTATTGCCTAACTTGTCACGGTGCAAGTTTCATGCGCTATAATCGCCATCGTGATATCGGATTCACCAATGAACAAATTCTTGATAAATTGGTATTTACAGGTCAAAAAGTTGGCGATCTGATGCAGTCAGCAATGTGGAAAAAAGAAGGCGAGGAATGGTTTGGCGTTGTGCCACCTGACTTATCAGTGATAGCTCGCTCGCGAGGAGCGGATTGGTTATATACTTACTTACGGGCATTTTACCGTGACGACTCCACAGTGACCGGATGGAACAATCTGGTTTTTGATCGAGCAGCGATGCCTCACGTATTATATCAATTACAGGGTGAGCAGAAACTGGTTGTTAAAACAAGTGATAAAGGTGAGCAAAAGACCCTGGTTCTTGATAAGCAAGGAGAAATGACCAAGGCTGAATTTGATAAATTTGTCGGTGATCTGGTTAATTATCTGGTTTATTTAGGCGAACCTCACGCCAATGCTCGTAAGGAATTGGGTCTTACAGTAATGGCTTTTCTTTTAGGTATGCTGATTTTATCCTACGCATTAAAAAGAGAATATTGGAAAGATATTCATTGACGTTAAACTTGCTGAATATATTGGTAACTAGGTCAGAGAATAGAAGTTATGATGACATTATATTCAACAATTACGTGTCCATACAGTCATCGGTGCCGGATTGTTCTGCACGAGAAAGATATGGATTTTCAAGTAATTGACGTTGATCCAAATAATAAATCAGAAGACTTGGCGGTAATTAGTCCATACGGTAAAGCACCTGTACTCGTAGAACGAGATCTGGTGCTTTATGAGTCAAACATCATCAATGAGTATATTGATGATCGTTTTCCTCATCCTCAATTGATGCCTGCAGACCCAGTAATGCGTGCTCGTGCGCGTTTATTGTTATATCGCTTTGAACAAGAATTATTCTGCCATATTGCTGCGTTTGATAGCTCAGATCAAAAGACAATAGATAAAGCACGTTCGGTGATCGCAGATCATCTGACGATGATTTCTCCAATCTTTGATAAACAGAAGTTTATGCTGGGTGATGAATTCTCAATGCTTGATGTAGCAATAGCACCGTTATTGTGGCGTCTCGAGCATTTTGAAATTCGTTTGCCTAAACAAGCAGCCCCATTGTTGAAGTATGCAGAAAGGTTATTTAGTCGCCCACTGTTCATTGACGCACTGTCAGCTTCAGAGAAAGTTATGCGAAAATGAGTGCCAATTCTACCAAACCATATTTAGTTCGCTCTATCTATGACTGGTGTATTGATAATGGTTTTACACCCTTTATTTCTGTAAAAGCTTATCCAGGACTTGATATGCCAATAGAATATATCAAGAATGACGAGATAATCTTTAATATTAGTGCGGGGGCTGTGCATAATATTATGATTGGTAATGAGATTATTTGCTTTATGGCACGTTTTAATGGTGTGTCAAGAAAATTAGAAATACCGATGAGCGCCATTAAAGGTATATTCGCAAAAGAAGTAAATCAAGGGATAGCATTCACGCTTGATGAGGGAAATGAGAATAAAAAAATATTGAATAATGAAGAAAGTAATATAACTACAGATTCTTTGACTTATCAGTCTAAGAATGCAAGTAAACCCAATTTACGAGTAATCAAATAACTCTCTCAGTTTAGATTCATTTTATTATTGTGCCGTGCCGGCATAGCTCAGATGGTAGAGCAGCTGATTTGTAATCAGAAGGTCCCGAGTTCGATTCTTGGTGTCGGCACCATAAAAACAATAAGTTACGTTATATATAAAAATTATATAAAACCAATGTAGACTCTATGTAGACGATAAATTGGTGGATAATTACTGGCGATAACATAGTGTCTGCAAAAAAGTTCTAATTTAATGATTGGGTTGTAACAGCTCGCGTTATTTAGTTCTGAAATGTAGTGGTTCAGATTATGTCTGACATTTCTTTAGTGTGGGCTTATTACAATTCGACAGCCTGCTTATGACCAAATGCAAATACAACGGTTCTCTGGTCACATATAAACGAATATTAGATATACTAGCGAGAAACTTTTAAATATAAACAAAAATTAGCTTATATTTAAAGTGTGTTCGCCCTTTTTATAAAAGGGTCCAACTACATAGTCAGACTTGTTTAGTTCCTCATCAATCATCGATGTTGTAAATATGACTTGATAGTCATATTCCAATTCATCACATTTTCTCACTAGAACACGCTGAAAATTTTGACTTCTTTCGGCAGTCATACCTTTGTCCTCCATATTATCCATTAGGATAAATCTCGGCAATCTTGCCCTTCTGTCTTTCACTGAATGAATAAATATTGCTGCTCTAATTGAGTTCTTCATTATTACCATAGAGCTTGCAGAGAATTTTGACCGACCGTTAACTGCCATTTTGTCTCTAGCAAAGTCGAATGTTATATCCTCAGGGTTATCAAAAACATTTTCATAACCTCCATCGCATGAAATAAGCTCCTTTGCATAAGCTTCGATACTTGAATATACTTCAACAACTCTATTTTTCGTACTTTCCTCAATTGCTACGCTCAGCGCCGGGTTGGCGATGACTAATTTGGATTTTGTAGTGATATAAATAAAGCAGGTGATTAAAAAATAGAATCCCACATAGAACACAAAGCAAAAAGAGGAAATGAATGAAGCTTGTTAGCGGTCTAATTATTTGGGTATTGTTTTGTATTTCAATGCATACAATTGCAGCGCCCGTAGCACCCGTACTTACTTATTCTCTCGATGGAGCTAATGATAAATGAACGAGTTGCAATCTTAAAAGTTTTGCGGGTGCAACCCCAATATAAATTCAAAGCTACGCCTGATTCCATAAAACATTGGCCCATAGTCAGAGGCACTCCTGGATGTAGGAACTCAGACGAGTTTTTCTGCCATTTGTGGGAAGGCACAGCCTTCGATATTGGCAGCCCAGGCAGGATGGCCAAGGGTCTTAGCGGATACCTCGATATATAGAGCTTTACGATTACATACTCCCATTTTCTCCTCGGTAAAATTCTTTGCATAATCCTTAGGATCCATTAGAAAGAAACAAGTGCAGGAACTGACTGCGGCAGCGTGCCAAGGAAGCTGATTAACGGAATTGTTGAGATTAATCAATTAAACGATACGGTAACGATAAAATTTCCAGGGGGATCTGCCATCGGTGACATACTGGATAATGAGGAACTGGGAATGTTTGGAAATATTTCCGAAGAGGGTGGGGGCACGACTCAAATCGTAATGGACTTCTTTATTACACCGGGGAATCCAAACTTATCTGGATTTGCAGGATGGACGTGGGTGAATGGATCAACACAATGTTCCGGTAGTTCGAATATCTCCCTTTCAAGATGAAATGGTTATTGGCCAGATAAAGAATTTGATAGAGCCGCTGCACGGCTTCAGTCATTGATAAAGTTATTTTCACTGGAGTGACTACGCAGCGATGGCGGCGGGCAGACTTTGTGGTCGATAGACAAGGTGTGATAAGAGTACATCCTCAGTTGGCCCGGATAGTGGTTACTAAAGCTTTGTTGCCTGATGGCGTAATCCGAGACGAAATTAATGCTTATGTGGATTTGCTTAAACGATTGGGTGGCAAATCATTGAAGCCTGCTATTCAACAATCATTCAATGTTTAAGCAAGAATCGACTGATAACTCTGTTACAAGCTGCTACCAAAGGCCACGCCGGTGACAATCGGTTTAATTTCTGACAAGTTTTAGTATCCACGTCAAAAGTGTACGGCGTTTTGGGAGAAGTTAACATACCCCGTCTGGATGCGCTTGAGATTCATCTGGAAAGCGCGCTAAGAAACCTTGAATCAAGCCAGGAAACTATGCGCAGCATTACCCGATGGGACTGGATTATTAATGCTGTTTCTAAGTAGAAGTAGAATTATAAGCGTGTCATCACTTGATTGCCGCCATTTGATTGTGCTTGACGGATGGCTTCTCTGGCTGCTTTGAATATTTCAGAGAAATTTTCTGTTGAATCTTGGCGTATTTCAGCGATGCCGAAACTTGCGGTTGCATCCAAATCTGACGGGTGCAAATTTTCGATGGATTTGCGAATCTTTTCTGCAACGATCGCCGCATTCGAAGCATTGCAGTGCGACAGTAGTAATACAAATTCTTCTCCATCAAAACGAGCGGCGATATCTTCTTGACGGATGGACTTGGTTAATAGGGAAGCTACTTCTCTCAGTACCGTATCACCTCTTGGATGGCCATAATTTTCGTTGACTGACTTGAATTGATCCATGTTCACAATAACCAGGCTGCATGGAATATCGTATCGCGCCGCTTCGCACATTTTGGATGGCGCGGCTTCCATCAGGAAATAGCGATTATATAGACCGGTCAACGGGTCTTTCATTGCCAGTTCTTGTAAGAGATTTTGTTGTGTGATTGCTTTGTCAAGTAGCTTTTTACTGGTGATGAGGTTACTGACTCTGGCAAGTAATTCTTCCTGAATAAGTGGTTTGGTGACATAATCATTGGCTCCCAAACGCAACAATTCCACTTTGTGCGCAACTTCATCGAGAACTGAAAATACCAGCAAGGGTACATATTTTTTACTTTCATCCTCGAGGTGCCGTAGCGCCTTTACAGTGCCATAACCATTTAATTTGCCTTTGAGCAATATATCGGTGAGGACCAAATCGTAAGCATATTTCTGGAACGCTGCGATACCTTCCTCGCCGCTAGCGAAATGATCGACCGTATATCCGCTCTCTCTTAACACTGCTGATGTCATGCTTGCGGCTGA
Source organism: Nitrosomonas sp. (assembly GCF_024282095.1). Classification (GTDB taxonomy): domain Bacteria; phylum Pseudomonadota; class Gammaproteobacteria; order Burkholderiales; family Nitrosomonadaceae; genus Nitrosomonas. The sequence goes on along the minus strand of NZ_JAMWZS010000015.1, from coordinate 27,107 downwards.
TGGACTATCTTCGATATACAATATTCGTCCTGACATCGTTTTGCTGCCGTTCTTTCGGGAAAATTGGGCAGTGTAACTGGTGATTTTGTCCAGTTCATGTTTGGCAAATATTTCTGTGACACCTGCGGAAAATGCTTCATCCAATAATTTTTTATCTTCATTCGAAGTAACCATCACTACGGGTATTTGCCGGGTGCGCAAGTCAGCCCGCAAGTGTGAGGAAAACATCGAGGCATCCATGTCCTGTAAATGCATGGCAACAAACACCAGATCAAAAGGTTGTTTTCTCAGCAGCATCAAGGCTTCACTACCACTTGACACCTGCTGGGTTTCAAGCCCGCCCGATTCGATCGCAGATGATAGAAGTTTTTGATATGTTCTGGATGGTTCAACGATAAGTCCTTCCATATTCTGGTGCTCCCTTTTGCGCAAATTTGGTTATTAATGGGATCAAACATGCTGCTTAAAAAATTTGAATTGTTATAGCGACATAACTATCGAATTTTTTAGAGAAATTCTTGGCAAGAATAGGGAATGTATGACAAACGCGTTGATCTATATCGACTTACTATAAGAGATCGGTATACATGATGTAGGTCTTCACTGCGAAATGTATTGCTGAGAATGTGGTGCTTACGCGAGACGGATCAATTTATTGGGATGCATTTTTATTTTTATAGCGATGCTTGAGGTATTCAATGATGGGCGGGGTTATCGATAGAATAATGATGGCCAGGATAATGAGCTTGAAGTTTTGTTGTACCATCGGCAGTTGCCCGAAATAGAAGCCGGCATAAATAAATATCCCGACCCATAGTATGGCACCCACGATGTTATAAGTGATGAAGGTGCGATAGGGCATGGTTCCAACGCCGGCAACGAATGGCGCGAAGGTGCGAATAATGGGAATGAAGCGGGCGATGATGATCGTTTTGGCGCCATATTTGAGATAAAACGCGTGGGTTTTATCGAGATATTCGCGTTTGAAGAAACGGGATTCCTGCGAGGTAAAAACTTTGGGGCCGGCTTTTTTGCCGATCCAGTAATTGACGCTATCCCCTAAAATACCTGCAATGCATAGTCCGGCAAACAGGACATGGGGATTAAGTTGCGAATTTTCCAATGATGCAAGCGAGCCTGCGGCGAACAATAATGAGTCTCCGGGTAATAAAGGCAGTACAACCAGCCCGGTTTCACAAAATATGATCAGGAAGAGAATGCCATAAATCCATAACCCGTATTCTGAGGAGAGTTGCTGGAGATGTTTGTCAATGTGGAGAATGAAATCAATAAGAAACATGGGGATAGGAAAGATAAAATATATTGACAACTTGGTTGTGTGTATGGGGCCATGTCGAATCATGGCTTATCCGTATAGCAAAATAATTGCATAGCTATTCTAAGCTATTTATATGACAAAGATGCTATTAGTTCCGGTGTCACGCGACGAATCTCAACCGAACGGATAGCACCAATGCGATAATAAGCGCATCAAATGTAGAGCACGGATATTAATCTTTGCTAAATTTTTCATGATTATCTATCCAATATGAAACTATGATCTGGAAACCCAATGTAACAGTAGCAGCCATTATTGAGCAAAATGGAAAATACTTGCTGGTGGAGGAAGAACCGGAGGCGGGTTCCGGTTTGTTTTTAAATCAACCGGCAGGCCACTTGGATCCTGGAGAATCCATCATGCAGGGGGCCATACGGGAGACACTGGAAGAAACAGCGTATACCTTTGTGCCCGAATATGTGCTGGGTATTTATCAATGGCACTCGCAGCGCGTGGATGTGACCTATCTTCGTTTTGCATTTGGTGGTCGTGTTACGAGTCATGACCCTGAACGCATATTGGATCACGGCATCTTGCGCGCAGCCTGGTTTGGTTTGGATGAGATTCATCACATGATTGGCCGTCATCGCAGTCCGCTGGTCATGCAGTGTATCCGCGATCATATCGCCGGCAAACGTTATCCACTGGAGCTGCTGACTTACTATGAGTCATGAGTCAATGAAAAAACAGCGCGTGGTTGTCGGCATGTCGGGCGGTGTGGATTCTTCTGTGGCGGCCTATTTGTTGAAGCAGCAGGGTCATGAAGTGGTGGGTTTGTTCATGAAAAACTGGGAAGATGATGATACCGATGAATATTGCTCTTCCCGTCAGGATTTTCTGGATGCGGTGTCAGTCGCCGATGTGATTGATATTCCGATCGAAGTGGTGAATTTCTCAGCAGAATATAAGGATCGTGTTTTTTCACATTTTCTTGCCGAGTATCAGGCCGGACGAACGCCCAATCCGGATGTGCTATGCAATGCTGAAATCAAGTTCAAGGCGTTTCTGGATCATGCCACTCAATTGGGCGCCAGCTATATTGCGACAGGGCATTATGCCCAGGTGAGGAAAGTTGGCGGCTTGTTTCAATTGCTGAAGGGCGAAGACGGCACCAAGGATCAGAGTTACTTTTTGTATCGCCTGAATCAAGCACAGCTTGCCAATACACTGTTTCCAATTGGGCATTTGTATAAACGCGAAGTACGCAAGATCGCCAAGGAATTGAAGTTGCCCAATTTCTCCAAAAAAGACAGCACAGGGATCTGCTTTATCGGGGAGCGCCCATTTCGGGAATTTCTGAATCGCTATCTGCCGCATGAACCCGGAGAAATCCAAACCCCTGAAGGAAAAGTGATCGGCCGGCACATCGGGCTGATGTATTACACCATCGGACAACGACAAGGATTGGGAATCGGCGGTACACGCGATGGCAATGACGAGCCTTGGTTTGTATCAGCCAAGGATACCAGCAGCAATGTACTGATTGCAGTGCAAGGCCACAATCATCCTGATTTGCTGCGTCCGTCTCTCAAAGCAACCGATCTGACGTGGATCAGTGGAGCACAACCGCATTGCAACTGGGTGTACGCTGCTAAAACCCGCTATCGCCAAACCGATGCGCCTTGTGCGATTGCAAGTTTTGCTCAGGATTGTTGCCAGGTGGATTTTGCGCAAGATCAATGGGCGATTACACCGGGTCAGTCGGTTGTTATCTATGAAAGCAGGGTGTGCCTGGGTGGCGGAATTATCATGTAGCGTTCGCTGGCAGGTCGTTTATACCCGCAGATATTCCGTTTTATCCCCTAACCAGCGTTCAATATGCCGTTGCGCCAGATCTGGATAGTCGTTGAGCATCTCATCCGCGGTGGTTTGTGCCGCTGTCAGTAACTCGCCATCCTGTTCCAGATCGGCAAAACGCAGCATCGGCACGCCACTCTGGCGCGCCCCCAGAAATTCACCGGGGCCGCGCAAATTTAGATCCTGGCGGGCGATTTCAAAGCCATCCGTGTGTTCAAATATGATTCTGAGCCGCTTGCGGGCAATGTCTGACAAAGGTTTCTGATACAGTAAAATACAAATGCTGGCTTCCGATCCGCGTCCGACGCGACCGCGCAATTGGTGCAGTTGCGACAAACCCATGCGCTCGGCATTTTCAATCACCATCAAGGATGCATTCGGCACATCCACGCCCACTTCGATGACGGTGGTGGCGACTAATAATTGAATGTCTCCTTGTTTAAACAACGCCATCACTTCGGTTTTCTCCTGCGTTGGCAAACGCCCATGTACCAGGCCGACGTTTAAATCCGGGAACACCTGACATAAATTTTCATAGGTTTCCATGGCGGTTTGCAGTTGCAAAGTGTCTGATTCTTCAATCAACGGACATACCCAATATACTTGCTTGCCTTGCTGGCAAGCGTATTGAATGCGCGCAATGATTTCACTGCGACGATCGTCGGCGATTAATTTGGTTACGATTGGCGCTCGGCCGGGTGGTAATTCGTCGATGACCGATACATCCAGGTCGGCGAAATAACTCATCGACAGGGTGCGCGGAATCGGCGTGGCGCTCATCATGAGTTGATGCGGCACAAGATTGGACTGTGCACCTTTCATGCGCAACGCCAGACGCTGGTGTACGCCAAAGCGGTGCTGCTCATCAATAATCGCCAAACCCAACTGATGAAATAGCACTTGCTCTTGAAACAAGGCATGCGTCCCCACGGCGAGTTGCGCGGTGCCGAGCGCGATGTCGTTCAGTATCGTTTGCTTGTGTTTTTTCTTCTGACTGCCGGATAACCAGGCAACACCAATTCCCAATGGTTCAAACCAGGCGGATAATTTCTGGAAATGCTGCTCGGCAAGGATTTCCGTCGGCGCCATGATAGCGGCCTGGAAACCATTTTCAATCGCCTGCAACGCCGCCAGTGCGGCGACAATGGTTTTGCCACTACCGACATCGCCTTGCAGCAGGCGTTGCATCGGGTGAGCGGCAGCCAGATCATGGCTGATTTCTGCGGCTACTTTGATTTGTGCAGCCGTCAGTTTGAAGGCAAGCTGCTCGAGAAATGGTTTCGTCAGCGTATTCTTTTGCGCAAGCACTGGGGCGGAATGGCTGCGCCGCTGCCGGTAGTGTAAGCGCATGGATAATTGCTGCGCCAGCAATTCATCAAACTTGATGCGTCGCCATGCCGGATGTGTGCGGGCTTGCAAGGCTTCTATCGATACTTCCGGGGGCGGATTGTGCAGGCACATGATGCTGTCCCGCAAACCGGCCAATCGATATGTGCTGATGATTTTCTCAGGCAAGGTCTCGGTTAGCGTTTGCACCGTGTGCGCATCTTGTAACACTTGCTCGATCAGCTTGCCCAGGGTTTTTTGTGTCAAACCAGCGGTGGTGGGATAAATCGGTGTCATGGTATCGGCGAGGGATTCGCCTTCGCGCACGATACGGCATTTGGGGTGCACCATTTCCGCGCCAAAGAACCCGTGGCGGATTTCGCCCAGCAGCCGCACGCGCTTTCCCACTGCGTAGGTTTTGATCTGGCTGCCGTAGAAATTCAAAAAACGCATTACCAGGATGCCGCTGTTGTCTTCAACCTGACAAACCAATTGCCGCCTGGGACGGACAACCACTTCATTATGGACAATCACCCCCTCAACTTGTACTGTCTGCCCTGGCGGCGCGTCGGCGATTGGGAATAGGTGCGTTTCATCTTCGTAACGAATCGGCAGATGCAATATCAAATCCAGTTCATGACGAATGCCTAAACGGGATAATTTTTCCTGTACATTGGCACTGACAGTCATTGCAGTGTCGGGCGATATTGCATCTGGTTTGATTGGATTTTTATTACTGCAGTACCATGACTCCGTCCATTTCCACCAGAGCGCCACGTGGTAAGGATTTAACGCCGACCGCCGCACGTGCCGGATAAGGTTGTGCAAAATGACTGGCCATGATTTCGTTGACCAATGCAAAATTATCGAGATCGGTTAGGAATATGTTTAATTTTGCAATATCATTCAGGCTGCCGCCGCTGGCTGCCGCCACTGCTTTCAGATTGGAAAATACTTGTTGAATTTGTGCTTCAATCCCATTGGCCATTTGCATACTGACGGGATCCAACCCGATCTGGCCTGACAGATAAACGGTATCCCCTCCACTTACCCGGACTGCCTGAGAATAGGTGCCGATTGCCTGTGGCGCATCCGCGGTGTGGATTATTTGCTTTGTCATTTTTTCTCCTGATGAATTTACGCAATATTTTTTTGTTATAGTAGGGTGCTAGTGCACAACAATATAGTAAGTACGCTACAGCAGTATGATGCAGTGAACCATGGCACATTTCAACCGGCTGAAGCTGTTTATTTGCCGGATGTCCGGCCAACAGGAATTTTAATAAAACTTTTAGTTGAATCTTTCATGCAATGCAAAAACTGATTATCCAGGGTGGCATGCCACTGCACGGCGAAGTAACCATCTCGGGAGCGAAGAATGCGGCACTTCCTGTGTTGTGCGCCGCACTTCTGACGCAGGAATCCTTGAAAATAAATAATGTTCCGGCGCTTCGTGACATCACTACCATGCTGTCATTACTCAAACAAATGGGAACAGACATCACGACCCATCATGCGTCGGAGGTTGTGCTGTCAGCCGCTGCGCTCACCCATCTGGTTGCTCCGTATGAAATGGTTAAAACCATGCGTGCCGCAATTCTGGTGCTCGGGCCGTTACTCGCTCGTGCCGGGGAAGCCAATATTTCATTGCCGGGCGGATGTGCGATTGGTTTGCGGCCGGTCGATCAGCATATCAAAGGTTTGCAGGCGATGGGGGCGGAAATCCAAATCAAACACGGATACATCCATGCGGTGGCGAAAAAACTGCATGGCGCACGCATTGTTTTTGATATTGTCACTGTTACCGGCACAGAAAATTTAATGATGGCAGCGACTTTGGCGGATGGCACAACGATTCTTGAGAATGCTGCCCGGGAACCGGAAATCGTCGATCTTGCCAATTGTCTCATTGCGATGGGTGCAAACATTCAGGGGGCGGGCACTGACATCATCACGATTACAGGTGTGCCGACGCTGCATGGTGCAGAACACACGGTCATGCCTGATCGGATTGAAACGGGAACTTTCCTGGTTGCAGCCACCGCGACAGGCGGTGAAATTCATTTAAACAATACCGACGCGCATCTGCTGGATGCGGTGCTGGATAAACTGGCTGAGGCGGGTGCCCGCATTGATTCCGGCAAGAATTGGATTGATCTCAGCATGCATACAAAACCTAAGTCGGTGAATGTGCGCACAGCCCCTCATCCGGCTTTTCCGACCGATATGCAGGCGCAATTCATGTCGTTGAATTGTATCGCCGACGGCACTGCCATCATCACGGAAACTATTTTTGAAAACCGCTTGATGCACGTGCAGGAATTGAAACGTATGAATGCCAATATCGAAGTGGAAGGCAATGCTGCGATTGTTTGTGGTATTCCTCAACTGGATGGTGCGCATGTCATGGCAACCGATTTGCGCGCTTCAGCCAGTCTCGTGATCGCCGGGTTGATTGCGCAGGGTGAGACTGTCATTGATCGTATTTATCACTTGGATCGCGGCTACGAAAGCATTGAAAAGAAATTGTCTGCGTTGGGTGCGCAAATTAGACGTAGCGATTAACAGCCTGTTAAAAACAAAAAGGCCTTTGAATGTATCAAAGGCCTTTTAAGTAACTACGCTAGCCGCTATTGAATCAGGGTTTGATCTTTATAGTTTTGGCAATTTGTAGCTGACAACGATAGTGGCGATCTTCTTATTCAATCCCATGACAGGAATCACCAGGATCTTTTTACCATCGACATCAGATTTGACCGTTATCTTTTGCAGGTTGAGAATTTCCTTAGGAAATATTTCCGTTCCTTTCGTTTCTTCAAGTCGTTTATCGGTTGAAACCAGTAATTGACCGTCATCGCCAATCAGTACAACTCTTTCCGTATCTTTCATCTTGACGATTTCGCCTAAGTATTGATCGATTTGATCAATATTGTGACGGATCAACTCGCCGCGCACTGCCCACGACAAAACTTGCCCAAAGCGCTCTTCTTCCTTCATATACTGCTGATCGGCGTATTCACGAGCTTGCTGGGTAATCAATACGCGCTCATTTTCAAGTTTCTTGGTCATGTCAGATTCCACTTTGCTGACAGCAATGAGTTTCCAAGCGAAGATGATTACGATGATTCCCACAAGCACCGCAGCATACTTGGCAGGCAATTGCATGGTTGGAATTTTACCCACCCATTCAAACTTGTCACTCAACATTGAAAATAAAGTGTTAGCTTGGGATTGTATATTCTGGTTTTGCTTGTTCCGATCCGTCATGGATAACTCCTTGTGTAGATGATGTAACAGGGGAAAGGCCGAATTATCCACTAATTCCCGATCGAAGTAAAAGCGCAGCGTCTCAATTAAACGGGTTGTGTGTTATTTCACCGTCAAAATTTAATTTCAACGACAAATGCTGATAGCGACTGGTTTTAATATTTAATATCTTTAAATCAAATAGGTAATCAATAAAGTTTGAAGAACTGCAGTGTTGCAAAATGACTGTCGATGCATTTGACCGGGCATTTATGTTTTATAATCGCTTTCCCTGCAAGTCGGAAATCAGAAATCAGAGTAACCCAATGGATAATAAGTCAGTATCAGAAAGCAATAAAAAAACATGGTCGGGTCGATTCAATGAACCGGTTTCAGAGCTTGTGCAACGCTATACCGCATCGATTGGGTTTGATCGACGCCTGGCCGAGTATGACATTCAGGGATCACTGGCGCATGCACAGATGCTTGCAGCGCAAGGAATTATCAGCAATGAGGATTTAGCAGCGATCCAGCAAGGCTTGCAGCAAATTCGTGATGAGATTCGTAATGATCAATTTACCTGGTTACTGGCGCTGGAAGACGTGCATTTGAATATCGAAAAGCGTCTCACCGCATTGATCGGTGACGCCGGTAAACGACTACACACTGCTCGATCACGTAATGATCAGGTCGCAACCGATATTCGCCTGTTTTTACGTGCTGCGATTGATGAAATTGTCGATTTAATCAAAGCCATGCAACATGCCTTGTTAAACCTGGCAGAACAGCATACTCATACGGTCATGCCGGGATTTACGCATTTGCAGGTGGCCCAACCGATATCATTCGGTCATCACTTGATGGCTTATTTTGAGATGCTGAAGCGCGACATCGAACGCTTGATTGATTGTAGGAAACGCGTGAATCAATTGCCGCTGGGAGCGGCTGCACTGGCTGGCACCAGCTACCCGATCAACCGCGAATTAGTGGCGGAAATACTGGGTTTTGAAGGCGTTTGCAAGAATTCCTTGGATGCCGTTTCAGATCGGGACTTTGCCATTGAGTTCAGCGCCTGCGCCGCGCTGATCATGACGCATTTATCGCGCATGTCGGAAGAATTCATTTTATGGATGAATCCATCCTTCGGTTTCATTCAATTGGCCGACCGGTTTTGTACCGGTTCGTCCATTATGCCGCAGAAGAAAAATCCGGATGTGCCTGAATTGGTGCGTGGTAAAACCGGTCGCATCAATGGCCACCTGGTTGCGTTGTTGACACTCATGAAAGCGCAGCCACTGGCCTATAACAAGGATAACCAGGAGGATAAGGAGCCCCTGTTCGATACCGTCGATACGTTAACGGATACGCTACGAATTTACGCCGACATGCTGACCGGTGTTCAGGTGAATCAGGAAATTATGCGCCGATCGGCATTGCGTGGCCATGCTACGGCGACCGATCTGGCTGATTACCTGACTAAGAAAGGCATTCCATTCCGCGATGCGCACGAGATTGTGGCAAAGACGGTACAGTTTGCCGAACGAAAAGGCTGTGATCTCAACGATCTTGCGCTCAATGAGCTGCAACAATTTTCCGCTCAAATTGAAGCGGATATTTTTGCTGTTTTAACGCTGGAAGGCTCGATGGAAAGCCGCAGACATACCGGCGGCACCGCACCGGATCAAGTGCAGGCAGCCATTCATCAGGCCAGGCAATGGTTGTCGTAAACCATATTGGCAGAATTCTCCGGTAGGCTCACACCATGCAGGTATGGCATGACATCAGTGCACAAATTTCGGCAGCTACCAATAGCCAATTTACCGTCACAGAAAGCTATCCCATCGGAGGTGGCTGTATTAATCAAGCATTTCGTATTGTCGATGGCCTGCAGCGCTATTTTGTTAAGCTCAATACGCCAAGTAGCCTTGCCATGTTTGCAGCGGAAGCGGATGGCTTGATGGAAATTCATCAATCGCATACGTTACGCGTTCCGCTGCCTGTTTGTTATGGGCAGAATGGCGACACTGCCTGGCTGGTGCTGGAATACCTGGATATGAACCATGGCACACGTGGCAAAGCATCTGATCTGGGCGTGCAACTGGCTGCCATGCATCGCATCACTGCGCGGCAATTTGGCTGGACTCGTCACAATACCATCGGGCAAACGCCGCAAATAAACACGCTTTCTTCAGATTGGATAGATTTCTGGCGCACACAACGTTTAGGTTATCAATTGGGTCTCGCCAAAGTGAATGGATTTAATGGCAAACTGCAAACGCTGGGAGAGCGGTTATTAATTGATTTGGATAAGATTCTTGCGGGCATGTCATCAGCGCCTTCGCTCTTGCATGGCGATTTGTGGAGCGGCAATTACGCTTACGATGAAAGGGGAAATCCGGTTTTGTTTGATCCTGCGGTGTACTACGGTGATCGTGAAACGGATATTGCTATGACCGAACTGTTTGGTGGATTTGCAACCGACTTTTATTCTGCCTATCGACACGAATATCCACTGGATTCCGGGTATAATATTCGCAAAATAGTCTATAATCTTTATCATATTCTTAATCATTTAAATCTTTTTGGTAGTAGTTATCACCATCAAGCCGAACAGATGATGAATGTTTTACTTGCTGAAATTCATTAACAAACATTGGATAACATTGTCCGCTCACATGTCATACAAAAACGATCTGATGATTTCTTTGCGTTATTCTGATTACTGTAGTCACTTATGACCAAATATGTTTTTGTAACTGGCGGTGTTGTATCTTCCCTGGGTAAGGGCATTGCTGCCGCGTCCCTGGCCGCACTGCTTGAAACGCGCGGGCTTAAAGTCACTATGCTGAAACTGGATCCTTACATTAATGTGGATCCCGGCACGATGAGCCCGTTTCAACATGGTGAAGTGTTTGTGACGGAAGATGGCGCTGAAACCGATCTTGATCTGGGTCATTATGAGCGTTTCATCAGCACGCGCATGACCCGGCTTAATAACTTTACCACGGGCCAAATTTACGAAAGTGTTATTCGCAAAGAAAGACGCGGCGATTATCTCGGCGGCACAGTACAGGTCATTCCCCATATCACGGATGAGATAAAACGGTATATTCAAGCCGGTGTGGGTGATGCACAAGTTGCGATTATCGAAATCGGTGGTACGGTGGGTGATATCGAATCACTGCCTTTCCTGGAAGCGATTCGTCAGATGGCTGTACAGCATCCGCGTCATGACACCTGTTTTATTCACCTGACGCTATTACCCTATATTGGTTCGGCCGGTGAATTAAAAACCAAGCCCACACAGCATTCTGTCAAAGAACTGCGCGAAATCGGCATACAGCCTGATGTCCTGTTGTGCCGCTCAGACCGTGAATTACCTAAGGAAGAACGTAGAAAAATAGCGCTTTTTACCAATGTGCAGGAAGAAGCTGTCATCTCGGCAATCGATGTAGACAGTATCTATAAAATCCCGGCATTGCTTCATGAACAAATGCTCGATGAAATCATCTGTCATAAGCTGAATATCCTTGCCAAGCCTGCAGATTTGAGTGTGTGGAAAAAATTGGTACATGCACTGGAATACCCCAAATTTTCCGTCGATATTGCAATCGTCGGTAAATATGTCGATTTAACCGAGTCTTATAAATCATTATCGGAAGCGTTGATTCATGCCGGTATCCATACCAACAGTCAGATCAATATTACTTATGTTGATTCTGAGAATATTGAAAAAGAAGGCACTGATTGTTTAATCCATATGGATGCAATTCTGGTTCCTGGCGGTTTCGGTAAGCGGGGCGTGGAAGGCAAGATCATGGCCATCAATTTTGCGCGCACTCACCGTATTCCGTATTTAGGCATTTGCCTGGGAATGCAGCTGGCTGTCATTGAATATGCACGTAATAAAACCAACATGAAAGGGGCTCACAGCACTGAATTTAATCCTGAAACCCCCTATCCGGTGATAGGATTGATTACTGAATGGCGTACCCGGGATGGACACATCGAAACCAGAAATGAACATTCTGATATTGGTGGCAGTATGCGATTGGGAGGGCAGGAATGTCTTCTGAAAAAAGGCTCGTTAGCCTGGAAAACCTATGGCGCGGATAAAATTATCGAGCGTCATCGCCATCGGTACGAAGTTAACAGTATTTATATTCCCAAATTGGAAAAAGCAGGGCTTTGTATTGGCGGTTTATCCAAGGAAGAAAGTCTGTGTGAGATGATAGAACTGCCTGAGACCGAGCACCCGTGGTTTTTGGGTTGTCAATTCCACCCTGAATTTACTTCTACGCCGCGACTGGGCCATCCGCTATTCAAATCTTATGTGCAAGCAGCCATCCGTTTTTCTGATAATCGCCAATATGTCAGTGATGAAAAATTACACGCCGTGCGCAATAATTCATAAATACTTTTCGCATGTGACTTTAATCATCTGGAACACAGCCATTTTTAACTAAGATATTAAATTTATCGTAATTGCAGCAGCAGAAATAACACTAACTAAATAACAGGGAAAATGTAGCATGAGTGCAATAGTAGATGTCATCGCCCGTGAAATTCTTGATTCTCGCGGCAACCCAACCATTGAAGCAGACGTATTGCTGGAGTCAGGCGTGTTAGGCCGTGCTTCTGTTCCTTCCGGAGCATCCGTTGGAACCAGGGAAGCGGTAGAACTGAGAGATGGGGATGCACAACGCTACTCAGGTAAAGGGGTATTGAAAGCAGTAGAAAATGTGAATACCGAAATTTCTGAAACACTCATGGGGCTGGATGCTGTTGATCAAAGTTTCATTGATCAAGAATTAATCAATCTGGATGGCACTGAGAACAAATCCAGGCTGGGTGCCAATGCAATTTTAGCGGTATCACTGGCGGTTGCCAAAGCCGCTGCGGAAGAGTCAGGACTGCCACTATATCGTTATTTAGGCGGTGCCGGTTTGATGTCGATGCCGGTGCCACTGATGAACCTGATTAATGGCGGTGCGCACGCCAATAACAATATCAACATGCAAGAATTCATGATCGTTCCCTTGGGGATTGCAAATTTTCATGATGCCATTCGCTGTGGCGCAGAGGTTTTTAGCGCGCTGAAGAAACTCATCAACGATAAAAACATGCCCACAACCGTTGGTGACGAAGGCGGCTTTGCGCCTAATTTGGCTAATAATGAAGCAGCGTTGCAATTGATTGTACAAGCCATCGATCAAGCAGGCTATCAGGCGGGTAAAGAAGTCGCCATCGGCATTGATTGCGCCAGTTCCGAATTTTTCCAGGATGGTAAATACCATCTGGCATCGGATGGATTGCACCTGACGCCGGCGCAATTTGTTGACTATCTTGCCTCGTGGGTCGATAAATATCCCATTATCAGCATCGAAGATGGCATGAGTGAGCATGATTGGAATGGTTGGGAGTTACTCACTGATAAATTAGGAAAATCGATTCAACTCGTCGGTGATGATATATTTGTCACCAATGCAAAAATCCTGCAAGAAGGAATCAATCGCGGCATTGCCAATTCCATACTGATCAAGGTCAATCAAATCGGTACATTAACTGAAACCTTCTCTGCGATTGAAATGGCAAAATGTGCCGGCTACACCGCCGTCATTTCGCATCGTTCCGGAGAAACCGAAGATACCACTATTGCAGATATCGCCGTTGCTACGAACGCATTACAAATCAAAACAGGCTCACTATCCCGCTCCGATCGTCTTGCCAAATACAATCAATTATTACGTATTGAAGAAGATTTAGGAGATTCGGCAAACTATGCAGGTCGGAAAGCATTTTATCAACTCAAATAATGAAACTGCTGGCTTTTATACTGTTTTTGTTGATTGCCTTAATGCAATACCCATTGTGGTTTGGCAAAGCAAGCTGGGAAAAAGTCTGGCAAGTGGAACAGGAAGTGACTGCGGCACGTGAGAACAATTTGATGTTGCAAAATCGCAATAATATGCTTGAGGCAGAGGTTAACGATCTGAAACAAGGCCTTGAAGCAATTGAAGAACGTGCTCGCAGCGATCTCGGCATGACGAAACAAAATGAAATATTATTCCAGATTGTTAAAGGCGCACAGCCTTAGTTCTGGACTTGTCAGTCAATATGACTATTCAGTAGCAATCGTACATCTTATTTTCCTGCCGAGGCAATTCTAGGCTACCTAAAAAAATCAATATCTTTCTGATGGGCCTTGTTCTACCTGAACTCTCTTTGGAATTCTGTACCTAATTTTATGCGGATGGATGCGAGTATCCAATACATACTTCCAACATCAGTGTAGAAAAATTATTCAATCTGGCAAGAAAATTCAGGCTTGATTGCCTTGAAAATAATTAATTGGATCTTATGTAACGATCTGTTTGGATTATTGAGAACATGGAGTAAAACACAATGAAAAGAATACTGCTTTTTTTAGCGACAAACTTGGCCATTATTGTTGTTTTAAGCATTACTTTACGATTATTGGGCGTTGAAAGAATCCTGGATGAACAGGGCACCGGCCTGAATATCAATTCCTTATTGATATTCGCTTCGGTCTTTGGATTTGGTGGTTCCTTCATGTCGCTTGCCATGTCGAAATGGACAGCAAAACGATTTACTGGCGCGCAAGTCATTGAGATGCCACGCAATGCACAAGAACATTGGTTGGTAACTACTGTACAACGTCAGGCGAAGGCAGCCGGTATTGATATGCCGGAAGTGGCTATTTATGATGCACCGGATGTCAATGCTTTTGCCACCGGTATGTCAAGAAATAATGCCTTGGTCGCTGTGAGTACGGGCTTACTCAATACCATGAGTCAGGACGAAGCTGAAGCGGTTCTGGCGCATGAGGTCAGTCATGTCGCCAATGGCGATATGGTTACACTGGCGCTGATACAGGGCGTGGTCAATACGTTCGTCATTTTCTTATCGCGTGTCATTGGTCATACGGTTGATCGCGTGATATTCAAAACTGAGAATGGTCACGGCCCTGCATTCTGGGTTACCACCATCATTGCGGAAATTGTGTTGGGAATATTGGCCAGCATCATCGTAATGTGGTTTAGCCGTCAGCGTGAATTTCGTGCAGATGCCGGTGGCGCGAGCCTTGCTGGTAGAAATAAGATGATTGCCGCGTTGCGACGTCTGCAATTAACCAGTCAACAAGTGCACCTACCAGACCAACTCGCTGCTTTCGGCATTTCCGGCGGCATCGGTTCGGGCATTCAAAGCTTGTTTATGTCACACCCGCCATTAGAAGAAAGAATTGCAGCGCTTGAAGCGCAACGTTAGGATTTTTTAGAAAACCATTAAAAAACGCCGCATGATGTGATCAAGCGGCGTTTTTCTATTTTTATATGTTGCGTAGAAAGAAAAATCTTTACATTAATAAGAAGTTTCTCTCGAAAAATCTTGCCAGATATATGGCGGATTAACGGATGGTTTGGTTGGAATAAAGAAAGTAGCCGCATCCAGCACTCCCACTAGACTACGACCGACTGTGTGCATAACGCCCATTGCGGTTCCAATTGTAATACCGTAAAGCGGTCCCTCTTTTTGTGAAGTCAGGATAATGTTTTTTGGTAACTCTATCCAACCGGTAGCTGCATTTGCAATGCCACTGACAAATTTCTCGCTCGCGTTTCCAAAATAGCTATCGGAAGCGCCCGCTTGAGCGGCTGCTTGAGTAGAGAAAAAGAAAAATATTGAAAATATTACAGATAACTTGACAATTCTTTCCATCAAAAAAACTCCTGTATTCAGTTTTAAAATTAAATTTCTATTTTCAACTAAGAAATGAACAGAAATGTATCGGAAGTTTACCCCTTCATGCTTCAACAGACAATTTCTGAATTAGGAAAATGATTTATCAGAAATGCAGAGAAGTTTGAGCCGGTATAATGTATGGGTTTGTTGTTCGGTATCATGGATCGATTGGTTGCAGCGCATAAGCTTTAGGTATAAATCTGATTAAATCGAAGGGGATGAAATAATGGCTTATAAGGAATATAAAGTGTTATATGTGACTGAAGGAGGACTGGGAACGGTTTTTCTGGGGGCATCCGGTATTCCAATCAAGCGCTTGGAAGTAACTCTCAACAAAGAAGCCGCGGATGGTTGGACGTTGGTATTTCAGTTTGTCGAGCAGAAGCGTTTTTTACTTTTCTGGAAACGTGAGGCCGTGATCATCACGCTGGCTCGCTGAGTCACTGTATGAAAACGAAAGAAGCGATTCAGGAAGATGAAGAGCGTATCAGGCAACTGGTGCGTGCATTACCCGACGAAAAAAGATTACTATTTTTCAAACGGGTGGAAAAGGATCTGAAGGATCCGGATACCTATGCCACATTGAACTATTTGTTCATTGCCGGGTTGCATCATTTTTATCTGGGGAAATGGATCCGGGGTTCAATTAATCTTTGCATATTTCTGCTTGGCGTAGTTTTATTATTCACCGGAATGGCGTTCATTGGGGTGTTGTTACTGATTGTAATCAGCCTGGTTGAACTCAAGGCGTTGTTTAGGTCGCAGATTCTGATTCAGGAATACAATAATGACGTGATGCAAGCGATTTATCGTGAGGTCATTCAGGATCAATGATTCT
Source organism: Nitrosomonas sp. (assembly GCF_024282095.1). GTDB lineage: Bacteria > Pseudomonadota > Gammaproteobacteria > Burkholderiales > Nitrosomonadaceae > Nitrosomonas. Next base: position 10,797 of record NZ_JAMWZS010000015.1, on the reverse strand, counting down.
ACAATTTGATCATGAGTATCATCAACATCCTATCCGTTTGCTGCCAAATTTGAAAACTGAATCTGAGATTGAATCAGAATTTTGTCATTGCCAATAATTTCCTTCACATGACGGTTATCCTGACGTATCTGCGCGAATATGTTTTAGCGATTGATAAATGGCTGTTACTTTTTTGCAGTGTATGGATGGGCATTCTGATCGCCCTGAACTATCAACTGGGTATCGAACGTGAAATCATCGCCGGTCTTGATTCCCGGCTTGAGCAATTCATTGCGCTATTTTTGGTTTATTGCTGTGCTTTCATCATTCCTTATGTATTTGCCATCGCACTCAGACGGCAATTGGTAATTGTCACGCCAGTGTTTGGGCTGTTACTTGTGATTGCGCCTGCTGTATTTGCATTAAAAGTGAGCGTTGCCAATCCACTGGAAAATATCATGGAAGGGATGTGGGGTAATTATCTGACCGTGATTACCACCCTGCCGTTTAAACTCCTGGTCGTGCTGATTCCATTAATCGTTTTATATAAGATACTGCCTACCCAACAGAGCTTCTGGGGCATGACTGTTCAGGGTTTGCGGTGGCGCCCCTATTTGTGGATGCTGGCTATGATGGTGCCGCTGATCGTTTTTGCCAGTACGCAAGCCGATTTTCTGAGTGCCTATCCCAGATTAAAGCAAATCGCTTTTATTGCGCCATACACAGACAATCTGCTGGGATATCAGCTGCTGTATGAGATCAGTTACGGGATTGATTTTGTGACCATCGAACTATTCTTCCGCGGATTTTTGGTACTTGCGTTTGTCCGTTATGCCGGGCCGGCCGCTATTTTGCCAATGGCCACCTTTTACTGCAGCATTCATTTCGGCAAGCCTCTGTTCGAGTGTATTTCTTCTTTCTTCGGTGGATTGATACTGGGTATTATTGCCCATAGAACACAATCCATCGTGGGCGGTTTGGCCGTACATCTGGGGATTGCCTGGATGATGGAAATAGGTGGTTATTTCGGAAATCTATGGATGAAATAATCGGAGGTGTGTCTTCTGGAAATTCAAATTTCGTTTTATTGCCGCGGAAAAACTCAGTGGGTTACCGGATGGCAACCCACTACTTCGAGCTGAATAACGAGGTTATTACCTTAATCAGCTTTTATTTGTGTGACAGTCTGACTGTTCCGACGCTATCCAGATAGGCACCGAGGCGTTTAGCCAGATAAACTTCCGAAACGCCTGTTGTCGAGCTGGTTTTGGTTTCCAAACCGACGCCGCAGTCATAGATTTGAGCATCTAAAATAGCAACGCGGGTATTGTGATTTTCATTGATTGCTTTGGCTTCAAAATTAGCAAATGTATTAGTTGCACCTTTGGCAGTATCCACAACTACGGTTCCGTCCGGTAGTGTAACGACGACACGACCATTGGCAATGATCGCTGCTGTTGCATTGGCTTCGGTGAGCAGGGTTGCGTAAGTAGGTTGATCTTTAACCGCACTCAGTTTGTTTCTGAAGCTGGTTACCTTGGCGGGAGTAAGTATTGCATTCAAAGTATCATAGGGCGCTGCGGCTAATTTAGTCTGGACTTGTGGCGCGCATGCTGCCATGACGTTGAAACTGATAAAGCACAATGCAGCAAGTACTAACAACGATGATATTTTTTGCATTTTCATAAGTGGCCTCTAATATATTATTTGTAAGTAACACGTGACATATAACAACCGCTGATGTGGTCATAAATGTATCGATTGTGTGCGCATAAGCCGTACCAACTAACATTCGATTTATGCTGTCGACATGCTAGCAATCCCTGATGACATGCTGATGTCAGCGTTGTTGCAGTATCATTAAAGTTTCGCGAATTGTGGTGGTAAGCCGAAATTTGAGAAATTAGCAATCTGAATCGGGAAATTATCGGGAAAAAGTGACTCAGCGTGTTTGACAACCTACTGAATACTCGGTAGATTGCAGAGAGAAAAAAGATGAATGTTTCCTCACCTTGCACTACTACTTGATGAATCTGTTGTCCACTCGGTGTTCGTGTCATTTCAGGCACTTATAATTAACCGGTCACGTCGTGAGCAAATCTAAATCGATCCATACATATTCTGTATTATTTAACGAATGAGTATTTCCTTATGTCCGAAGTAGCATCCGTAGTTCAAAGTCCCAGTAACACTGCAGGTTTAAGCGCGCAAGCTATCAGTGAATTGAATGAGCGTTACCGGCCACTCAATTTTGAAGTGCGTTTGCATAAGCTTTACACCGATTTCAAGCCTGAAAAAATCATGGTGACGTCCTCCTTTGCGGCAACCTCTGCGTATTTTTTGCACATTATTTCCCGCATCCGGCCGGAACAGATTATTTTTTTTATTAATACCGGGTTTCATTTTCCGGAAACCCTGATGTATCGCGATTATCTGATCAAGCTCTACCATCTGAGAGTTGAAGATCTGAAGGCGGATGATTACCAGCATCAATATAGTGAAAAAGAAAAGCTGTATGAAACGGATCCGGATTTTTGCTGCACCATTAACAAGATCAATCCGCTGGAAGCGATCAAACCCAATTACGATATTTGGGTATCAAGCCTGATGAACTGGCAGACAGACCACCGTGCGGGCCTGGATATTTTTGAGGAGCGTCGTGGGATTATTAAGTTTAACCCGATGATTGATGTGACGCGTGAAGAGCGTGACGCGTATATTCGTGAGCATGATCTGCCATTTCATCCGTTAGTGGAAGGTGGCTATTCTTCCATTGGATGCACGCATTGTACGGTGAAAGGCGAAGGCCGCAGCGGCCGCTGGATGGGAAAACCTAAAACCGAGTGCGGCTTGCATCTCTAGCAGGCAGTTGAAAAACTATCTGCGTTGCCGCTACGGTGCTAAAACAGGCTAAGAGTGCTCTCTTTATTACGCATAAACTGCATTTCTTCGCCTGTTCTTTAGTCTTGCATCACTGCCCCGATCTGTCAGTCACTACGTGTTTTGAATTGATCAGTGGCTTTGAGCAGCGCAGCTTGTATGCCGGGTTCCCAGACGGAATGACCTGCATCGTCAATGATGATATATTCAGCCTGCGGCCACGCACGATGTAAGTCGTCGGCACTGATGATCGGACAAACCGCATCATAGCGGCCTTGCACGATGGTGGCGGGAATGCTGTGCAGTTTGTGTACGTTATCCAGTAATGAATTTTCCGGTAAGAAAATATGGTGACTGAAGTAATGGGCTTCCATGCGCGCAAGTCCCAGTGCGACAGTGTCACCGGCAAAATAGCTGACCGTGGCTGGATTCGGCAATAGTGTCGAGCAGGAGCCTTCATAAGTGCTCCAGGTACGTGCGGCGGGTATGTGGATGGCCGGATCAGGATGTATTAAGCGCTGGTAGTAAGCGGCAAGAATGTCATTGCGTTCTGTGGCTGATAGTGGCGCGACAAATTCGCGCCAGGCTTCCGGGAACAAATTGCGTAATCCATACAGAAACCAGTCAATCTCTTCTGTGCGACAAAGAAAAATTCCGCGCAGAATAAAACCCAAACAGCGTTCAGGATGTGCTTCGCCATAGGCAAGGGCCAGTGTGCTACCCCAGGAACCGCCAAATACCAGCCATCGCTCAATTGCCAAATGTTGCCGCAGTACTTCCAAGTCATTGATCAAATGAGGCGTTGTATTATCGCGTATTTCACCCAGTGGCGTTGAGCGCCCCGCGCCTCTTTGATCGTAAATGACAATGCGATAATATGCCGGATCAAAGAGGCGCCGATGCGCTGGTGTTGCGCCAGCGCCAGGGCCGCCGTGAAGAAATACCACGGGTATGCCGGAAGGATTGCCCGATTCTTCCCAGTACATGGTATGTAGCTTGTCCAGGGGGAGTGATCCTTGCCGATAAGGTGCGATTTCCGGATATAGTGTAGTATATAAGTGATTGTTCATCATATAGATAGTGTGGTTGAATGGTTGGTTGCTTCTGGAAATGATAGAAAAAGGTGGCAAACAGCACAGAGTTCAAAACTTAAATGAATTATAGTTCTGATATAGTGCTTGACAAGTTGCACACTGTTTCGATGTCATAAGAGATCATCATATGCCTAATACTATACTGAAAGAACAAGAGATTTTCATGTTAAGAGAAGAAGTGGAAATATTAATGAATGAGCGCCAAAGTTTATTGAATGCTGCAGGAGCTGCCGCGGTTTTTGTTGCCAATCTGGACAGCACGGTATTGCCGAATTCCGCCTGTCAGGCGGCAAAGATGCTATCAAGCTCTTTGAATAGTTTACCTGAAGAAACCTTGCGGGATGCGTTGGAGAAAGTGCAAGCAGAATTCTTAGTCCGTATCCGTGTATGAGCAGCATACAACAATAGCCATGCCGAAGGTTGGGCTGGTTCTAACCGGTGGTGGGGCGCGAGCAGCTTACCAAGTAGGTGTATTGCGGGCGATTGCTGAATTATTGCCCGATAAGACACGCAATCCCTTTCCCGTGATTTGTGGAACCTCAGCGGGCGCCATTAACGCAGCCAGCATTGCGGTTTCAGCGAATAATTTTGCAGAAGGCGTGCAGCAACTCGAAGCTGTTTGGTCAAATTTCCATGTAGACCAGATTTATCGATCAGACTTTGTAGGCGTGATGCATAATACTTTACGCTGTCTATTGTCATTAGTATCGACTGAATATGGTCAGCATAATGCGATTTCTTTACTGGATAACGCACCCTTAGCAGCACTACTGAAAAGTCGCTTTTCGTTTCGTTCTATTCAATATGCTATTCGTTCAGGCGCATTGCATGCATTGGGGTTGACCGCATGGGGTTATACCTCGGGGCAATCGGTGACTTTTTATCAGGCAGCAAGAGAAGTATTGCCGTGGAAAAGAGCGCAACGATTAGGTATTCCCGTGGATATTGGCGCGGAGCATTTGATGGCGTCTTCCTCGATACCCTTTATTTTTCCCGCCGTGAAATTGAATCGCGAATTCTTTGGCGATGGATCAATGCGCCAGTTAGCGCCGATTAGCCCGGCGCTTCATCTGGGAGCCGATAAGGTGCTGATTATTGGTGTACGTAAACCGGTCACGGATGAACCCAAACGTGTCAGCGCTACGAGTTATCCGCCTTTTGCGCAGATTGCCGGTCATGCACTGAACAGTATATTTGTCGATAGCCTGGATGTTGATCTGGAGCGGTTATTGCGCATTAACGAAACAATTAAACTGATTCCCCGCGAGCTGATTAAGGAAAAAAATATATCGCTGCGTCCCGTTGAAGCAATGATGATAGCGCCCAGCGAGGGTATTAACGAAATTGCACAAAAATATGCGTATACCTTACCGTGGATCATGCGTTATCTCTATCGTGCGATCGGTGCAATGGGACCTAATGGGTCGACCTTATTAAGTTATGTGTTATTTGAGGCGCCTTTTTGCCGGGATTTAATAGAATTGGGTTATAACGATACATTGCAGCAAAAAGATGAACTGCTGAAGTTCATAGGGGTTGAGACTGGAACGTAGTAAGTATTATTGAAACTAAGGTGATGTTTCTTTTGATTGGATTGTATTTTTGTTAGGAAAAAATTAAATGGGTTTTGATAGTCCGCAATTCTGGATTGCTGTCCTGCAAATCATTGCGATTGATATTGTGCTGGGTGGAGATAATGCAGTGGTGATCGCGCTTGCCTGTCGGCGGTTGCCTGAACAGCAACGCAAGCTGGGAATTTTCTGGGGCGTTTTCGGCGCCATTACGTTACGTGTGGTACTGATCTTTTTTGCATTAAGTCTGTTGGCGGTGCCTTACTTAAAGATTGTCGGTGCGGCCTTACTGATATGGATTGGCGTCAAATTACTGCAACCTGAACCGGAAGGCGCACACGAGGTTGATGCCAGTACAACTTTGGTAGGCGCTATCAAAACCATTATTGTGGCTGATGCCGTGATGAGCCTGGACAATGTGATTGCCATTGCCGGTGCCGCCAAGGACGATATCGGTCTGGTGATTTTTGGTTTGGTGATCAGTGTGCCCATCATTGTATGGGGTAGTCAATTGGTGATGAAAATCATGGATCGTTATCCGGTAACGATTGTCATTGGTGCCGGTTTGCTAGGATGGATTGCCGGTGACATGGTGGTGACTGATGTGGTTACCAAAGAATGGGTCAGTACACAAGCGAAGTATTTGCATTGGATTGCACCGGTTGCTGCTGCATTAATTGTAATTACTGCGGGCAAAGTATTAGCTGCCCGGCAACAAGTTAAAGTCAAGCCAGTGATTGATCTGGTCGACGACACAGCTCCCAAACAGTAATTGTTTGCTTATCGATATATGAAACTGAGAGATTGATCATGTTAAAAATCTTACTACCTGTCGATGGTTCCGATAATTCCAGTCAAGCAGTGACTGACTTCATTCAGTTGCTGGATTGGTATAAGGAAAAACCGGAGCTTCACTTGCTGAGTGTTCAGCACCCACTGGATGGCAATGTGTCATTATTTATCAATCAGGCGGATATCAAACAATATCATCAGGAAGAAGGGTTGAAAAGTCTTCAGAATGCCCGCGATTTACTTACTCAAGCTGGAATTGCCTACCAGTATCATATTACTGTCGGCGATCCGGCTGAAATGATTGTCCGCTTTGCTGCCGAGAAGCACTATGATCAGATTGTCATGGGGCCACGTGGAAAAGGGAATATACAAGGCCTGCTACTGGGATCGGTGACTAGTAAAGTCATGCAGTTATCAAATATTCCGGTTTTATTGGTTAAGTAAGCTATTTTTCTGAGGCCAATAGATTGAAGCTCAGAATCTTGGGATGTGACGGCGGGATAGGGGACGGTGCGCAGACCAGTGCCATGTTGCTGGATGATGATGTTTTAATCGATGCGGGAACTGGCGTGAGCACGCTGAGTATGGATGAAATGATCAAAATTGATCATGTTTTTGTCACGCATGCACATTTGGATCATGTGGCTTGTATTCCTTTTCTGGTTGATACGGTTGGTTCTATACGAGCCAAACCCATCACGATCCATGCGACGCAAGCGACATTGGATAGTTTGCGAAAGCATTTATTTAATTGGCATCTATGGCCGGATTTTACAAAAATTCCTAATGATTGCTCACCGTATATGCGCTATGAAGCCTTATCACTGGATAATACCATCAGTCTGAAGGAACGCAGAATTACGCCATTGCCCGCAAATCATGCTGTTCCAGCGGTCGGTTATCAGTTGGATTCAGGCCGAGCCAGTCTTGTATTTACCGGGGATACGACAACCAATGATGCGTTATGGGTTGTCGTCAATAAGATTGAGAATTTAAAGTATCTCATCGTTGAATCGGCTTTTTGCAATCAGAAAAGAGAGATTGCCATTAGATCCAAGCATTTTTGTCCCAGTTTGCTGGCAGAGGAATTGGAGAAGCTCGAACGAAATGCTGAAATATTTATCTCTCACTTGAAGCCGGGTGAAGCTGAAATAACCATGAATGAAATACAGCAGTGTATGGCGAAATTTAATCCGCGTAAGCTTGAGAAAAATCAGTTATTTGAGTTTTAGGGAATTCTGGAGAATTGATGTCATGAATACAACCACTACAACACTGATGCGAAACGATGCTACGGATAACAGTGAAGCGAGTTTTTCCGGAAATCTACAATCAGCTATCAGTAAGATACATGCTGCCAGTGATATGGATGAGATCATGCTGGAAGTGAGCAAGGATCTGTGTGTTTTGTTCAATGCAGACCGGCTGATTATTTATACCCTGAGTGAGGATCAAGCATTCCTGACCACCCGGGTTAAAACAGGATTCGACTCGATTCAAGATTTGAAATTGCCGGTGCTTGAAAGTACGATTACAGGTTACGTGAGTTTGAAGAAGGAAGTTGTCAATATTGAGGATGTTTACAACAAAAGTGAATTGAAGAAGATCAATACATTGATTACTTTTTCATATGAAGCGGAAAAGCGTACCGGTTATCGTACCAAACAAATGCTCGTTGCACCGGTTCTGAGTGAGGATACCCAAGAATTAATGGGCGTGGTTCAGGTTATCAATCATAAAGGCGGGCAGCCATTTACAGCAATCGCTGTTGACGGTGTGGTTGAAATCTGCCGGGTGCTTGCAACAACGGTATTTAAACAACGTTCAAAATCCGCTCAAGTACCCAAGTCAAAATATGATTATCTGATTTTCGATGCGGTGATTTCCGCAGCTGAACTTGAATTGGCCACGCGTTCTGCGCGCAAGAAAGGATGTGACCTGGAAGATGTACTGGTAGACGAGCTGCAGATTGGTTTGCCACTCATCGGTAAAGCGCTTTCTGCATTTTTTGATACTCGTTATGAGCCTTTTAAGAAAGATCGGATCAAACCGATGGATCTGCTTAAGAATTTAAAAAAGGATTATGTGGAAAGTAATGCCTGGATGCCCATTGATGAAACGAAAGATGGCCTGGTGGTTTTAACGCTGGATCCTGAGTGGATTAAATCTCAGCGCATTGCGAGCACGATTTTTCCCAAACACAAGATTATCTATGTGGTTACCACCAAGCGTGAATTTGGTGCAACCATTGAACAATTCTATGGTGGCAGCCAGGATGAGATTGCTACGGGTAATATTACCGAAATGCTGTTTAATCTTGAAGGAGAGACGGCTGAGGAAATCACCAGCGAAAGAGAAGAATCTTCAGCAGCTTCGGATAATGAACTGGTCAAGCTCGTCAATAAAATCATTGTGGATGCTTACAAGATGGGCGTGTCGGATATCCATGTAGAGCCTTATACAGGAAAAGAGAAAACCAAAATTCGCTTCCGTAAGGATGGTTCATTAATGCCCTACATCGAGATTCCAGCCAGTTATCGCAATCCACTGGTGACGCGGATCAAGATCATGTGTGATTTGGATATTTCCGAGAAACGCAGACCGCAGGACGGCAAGATTAAGTTTAGAAAATTTTCCCCCTTGGATATTGAGCTGCGTGTTGCCACCATTCCTTCTGCGGGTGGCATGGAAGATGTTGTCATGCGTATTCTGTCGGCTGGAGAACCCATCCCGTTGGATAAAATGGGTTTTACCGCCCGCAACCTGGAAGAGCTGAAAAAAATCATCAGTAAGCCCTATGGCTTGTTTTTTGTGTGTGGTCCTACGGGTTCGGGTAAAACAACCACGCTGCATTCCATTTTGAAGCATCTTAATCGCCCTGAAACCAAAATCTGGACTGCGGAAGATCCGGTTGAGATCACACAAAAGGGATTACGTCAGGTGCAAATCAATGTCAAGGCAGGTTTGACCTTTCCCGTGATCATGCGGTCTTTCTTGCGCGCAGATCCGGACATCATCATGGTCGGCGAGATGCGCGACAAGGAAACCACCAGTATCGGTATCGAAGCTTCGTTAACCGGGCATCTGGTTTTTGCCACATTACATACCAACAGCGCGCCGGAGTCCGTGATTCGTTTGCTGGATATGGGAATGGATCCCTTTAATTTTTCTGATGCGCTACTGGGCGTTCTGGCGCAACGGCTGGCGAAACGCTTGTGTAAATGTAAGCAATCGTATGTAGCCAGTGAACGTGAGATCAAGGCATTATTAATGGAATATTGCGAAGAACTGAATCATATTGATCGGTTTAAAGCGGATCCGGAAGCAGCGCGTAAGGCAATCCACGACGATTGGGTTAAACAATACGGTAATGACAAAGGTGAAATTACCTTGTGCAAGCCGGTCGGTTGTGATGATTGTACCGGTACCGGTTTCTCCGGCCGGGTGGGATTGCATGAACTGATGACGGCCAGTGATGCATTGAAAAAGAATGTCCAGGAGCGTGCGCGCGTGGCGGAAATGCTGGTGACAGCGCTGGGCGATGGGATGCGCACGCTGAAGCAGGACGGCATCGAGAAGGTGCTACAGGGAATTACCGATATTCATCAGGTGCGGATGGTGTGTATTAAGTAAATTGGATGAAAACCTGAACTAGTCCACCTAACTGTTGAGCATCTCTTCGTTCAGTCCGGAAATCTAACAAAGAGCGCGGCTTACGAGGACATTTTTCTGATTGCCGCTTCAGTCAGGAATGCGGAACGGTTCATGCCCGCTGCATCCGCAGCCGAGAAACAATCAGGCAGATCCGGAACGATAACTCCCCACGCGTTGCCTTTAGTGCCTTTCTCGATCAAAATGGGGTACTGTATTCTCATATCAATTGTCCGAATGGGCTTGTTTACGAATCGCCTGAATCAAACCTGGACCTAAATATTTCTCCGAGTGTGGAACAGTAACCCCATAATTGTAATTATCATGTTTCCCACAGTAGTTGGATAGCATAAACTTCTACCAAGAAACATAAAACCCACATAACAATAGGCCCTGATGCGCCTGCGAATGACATTCCAAGAAACTTAAAGTCGATTTCCCCGAAAGAGGTGCGCAAGACTAGGACGACTATAAATGCTGCGCCTCCTGCCCATGGAATACCAATCATTGCCCGGGCATTTTCCTTGGCTAGAATTAAGAGATCACCGCTTTGGTAGAGCAGAGCGAGAATTGATAGTGATGATACAAGTAACGAAATGAGCAATAGCAAGACGATGACAACACGAACCCAGCTTGGCGGTAACTCCCCATGAACAGTTTTCTTCGTGGGGTGCTTGTCCGGTTTTTCTGTTGAAACATCCATGGCGATTGCGCTTTTCTATTTTTAGAGAATGCTCTGGCTGCTGGGTTGGTGGCTAGGGTCTGTTGACAATTGAAGATAAGTATTTAATAGAAAGAGGCAAACTCGTAATATTGAGGTTCCTATACCA